>CAMAWP010000065.1 GCA_945861765.1 Akkermansia muciniphila
AACCACCTTGAAGATTCCTTCAGCGCCTCGCCCGCGATTGTGGATCGAGACCTTTACCTGCGCGGCGAACGGTTCCTTTACTGCATCGCGGAGAGATAACCGGATTCACTGTTCTCGATAACTCGGACATTTCACACTGTCGCCGACCATGTAAGCACAGTGGGTGGCAAACGCAGGGGAGGCGGAGCGCCCGCTTCGCCCCTTTGTAGCGGATCATTTGATCTTCCGATCTCCGGAAGTTCCTGACAAATCTACTTCATGGATCCACAGCTTGCCCTGGAACAGCGCGCCAAAGTGGAAGCATTTCAGCGCAAGCATCGCAGCGGCTTGTTAACGTTACTCTTCACGGACTTGGTCGCCTCGACCAAGCTCAAGCAGGAATTAGGGGATCGAGAATCGGTGGCGTGGATTCAAAAGCATCCTTCAAAAGGCACCGGAGTAGTTACCCGGCGAGAGGGTTAGAGGCTGAACTCCACGACAGGTGATGGGGCTGTGAAACTTTTGACGGAAGCCTCTGCCACAACCGCGCAACTCTTCTATCGCGGGGGGGTGGAGTGATCCTGAAACCTGAATTAACCCCGTCCCTATCAAACATAATCCGACCACCAGGGATGAAAAAATTGAGATGCGCAACTCTCCGATCAGATTTCCCCCCAATGCAGAGCAGAGTGGGATTTGAGCCTGGGAAAACTCCGTGAATTGCCCTGCAGCCTCCAAGCAAACTGAAAAAGCGGCAGTACGCTGGTTTTTCTCTTTATTACTGCAACTTGCTGCGGTAAAAACCTTTGATGGTTTCCAACGATGAGCTGGCTGGTTACAAAATCTGGGCTGTGGATAATGTGGTTTATGGTCCGGCGCAACTGCCGATTCTCGTAAACTGGGTTAAGGAGGATCGAGTCACCGCAGACACCTGGGTTTTCAGCGAAAAGGACGATGTCTGGCAAAAGGCTGCTCAGGTGCCGGAACTGCAAATGTTTTTCCGTTCCAAGCCTGCCCGAAAAGCTTCTGTGGAAGCCGCCGTTCCAACCCAAGGTTTGACCCCCAATTTCGAGATCGAGGAACTTCGCAAGATCAAGGTTTTCGATGGGATGGACGACCCACAGTTGACGCGATTTATGCAGCACGTGGAGGCGCATACCGTCCGACAATGGACAACGATCGTCAAACAAGGTGACCCAGGCGACGCCATGTACCTTATCCTCGATGGGGAGGTGCGGGTGCGAATGATGATCGGTGGCAAAGAATCTCTCTTGGCCACACTTTCGTCGGGAGGCTTTTTCGGGGAGATTTCTCTCTTCGATCACGGACCGCGCTCGGCCGATGTCATCGCCAACACGGATTGTCTCTTGTTGAAAGTTTCGGTAGCCGCATTCCAAAAGCTCGCGAATGAGTTTCCTGACTTGACCTCTCCGTTCCTGCTGGCAATGGGCAAGACGATGACGGGCCGCATTCGCGCTGGAAACAAGCGGTACAGTGAATTCGTCACCTTGTCACAAGCCATGGACCGTGAGCAATAGGCGGCTGGCAAAAGCTGTGCTTCGCGCGGTCACTTACCGATCATCTCCGCCAAGGCGTCATCTAGAGCGCGAGAATCCAGGAGATGCGTGCAGGGGCCTTCTCTGTTTAAAAGCCCAAAACCTCCGCCGTAGGCCGGGCCGTTGACCACGCACACGTTCGTCTCATTTTCGAGCAATTGTTGTTGGGCTGCCGCGATGGCGCTAGCTCGGTCTCCATCCGCTTCATACTTCCATCCGACGAGGCAAGCCTTGGGAAACCACCGCCGCAAAGAACCAATGACCTTCGGTGTCGGAACCAGTTCCGCCAGCAGATGGGTCTCTCGGGAGGATATCTTCCGCGAATTAATTTCGCGCAACTGGCCAGTCGGCAGACGAACCCAGACTTTTCCAAAAGCGAAATCACTGACTGCAGCAGCATGGAATACAGCTCCAATTTGTTGGCATGATAAGGATTCGAGTTTCTCTCTCAGATCGTTAGCGGTGCTGAAGCGAACGATCTGCCGGGCGTTTTGAGGACCTTGATATGTGGAATGGTTTCCGAGAAGGAGAATAACGTCGTGCCCGCGGTCCATCAGGAAATTCGCTAACTCTGATCCGAGTCTGCCTGTTGAAAAATTGGTCAGTCGGCGGACCTCATCCAGTGGTTCGCAAGTCGGTCCAGCGGTGACAACACAATTCATTGATCAACTACCTATACCAGAGTAATCCGTGGTGTCGATTCCAGGAGCTTTAATGCCAGCAATCCTGACTACGCCACGCATGGAGTCACTGCTTGAGAGGACTGAGGCGCAAGACCCGATAAAGCAGGAACTCCATCACTCGCACGCTACAGCCACGTGTGAAATTTCGAGGCCAGACGCGCGCAGCAGACTCAGGCTTTAACCAACTTGCGAGCAGTCGCCAGCGTGTCAATCTCCGCCGGAGATTTGTCCTTTCGGATGCGCACGATCCGAGGAAAGCGCATGGCCAGTCCGCTCGTGTGCCGGGAGCTGGCTTGAATGGCGTCAAAGGCAATTTCCAATACCGTGTCCGGCTCCAACTGAAGGTAACGGCCCTGTTGGATGACCGTTTTATTCAAAAAATGTTTCGTCAACCCGGCAATTTCCTCGTCCGTGAGACCTGTGAAAGCTTTCCCGATGGTTTTGAGCTGGCGAGTCGCTTCATCCTGCACCGCGAAGGTGTAGAGACTCAAGACGGCTTTGCGCTTGCCCTGGCCGTACTCGGCGCCCACCACCACACAATCGAGCGTCGCATACGCCTTTTTCAATTTCAGCCAAGCCAACCCGCGTCGGCCGGGCGTGTAAATGCTGGCAGGATCTTTGATCATCAAGCCCTCATTTCCTCGAGCTCTCGCCGCGGCAAAGGCTGCTTCAATTTCTACGGCGGAACTGGCTTGAGTGATCTGTGAACGAGCCAAGGATGTCAACTGCTCCAAAGCCGCGCGGCGAACTTGCAACGGTTTGTTCAAGTAACTTTCGCCAGCAAACCAAAGCAAATCAAACGCGACGAATTGAACGGGAATCTCCGATCCCAGAAACAAATCTCCTTCACGGCGTCCCAAGCGCCTTTGCAATTCTGCAAACGGCAGTGCCCGGTCACCTTTGATCGCGAGAATTTCGCCGTCGAGGACAAAGTCGAACGGTAGAGCGCGCGCGGGATCGGCCAGATCAAGAAAGGTGGTCGTGATCTCCTTTAAATCCCGCGAATAAAGCGCGACCCGATTGCCCACCTTATGTAGTTGAGCGCGGATGCCGTCGTACTTGTCTTCGATCCAGACCGCCGACGTTTGTTGGTGGAATGATTTCCCAGCACCCGGCTCATCGAGCGGGGTTTCCTCGCCGAGGTCGCTCTGGGCTGAACGGGACCATTCCTGGACACGCTTCCAAATATCAGAGGCTGTTTCTTCAGGCGATGCCAGCATGTATTTGATGGGACGAAACGGAACCAAAGTCGCCGAGGCAAGTTGCCTGGCTTGGGCGAGTTGGGCTGTCCCACCGATGTTGCCCAGAAGCAGGTTGGCGTTCTTGACGTCCCCCAACGGAGCGTGAAAAGCCTGAGAGATCGCTTCTTCGACCAACCCCTCTTTCAAACCAATTCTCAAGTCGCTCGATAAAATCTTAATCAGGTATTTGCCTTCCAAAGCCGTGCCTTGGCGCAGGACGCGGATGAGCACTGGAAGCTTGCCCAGTGGCCCTCGCGCGGAGTGGAGTTGTTGGAAGAGGGTTTCGACATCTCCGATAGTGAGAGTCGAAGTCGATGGCGCTATTTTATGAAGAAGCTCGAAAGCCGTTTCTCCCAGGTCGCTATGCTTCAGGTAAACTTGGCCGAAATCCCCATGGTCGATCTCTCCAACAGCACAGAGGGTATCTCGAATAATTGCCCAGCCGAGGTGCAACACATTGTTTTGGCTCGCTGGAAACGGGCTGCCGGTAAACCAAGTGGCCGTTGGAGCAAGCGATGCAGCATCCAAGTTTTTAAAATAATCCGCGAGCAACTGCGTCTTCTGGAGCTTCTTGGTCGTGGCCCCGATGTTCGAGCAGAGGGTGGCGAAATTGTGAAAGGAGCACGCTTGGAAAGTGGCAACTGTGGATTCCGTCAAGCTGCCAGAACTGCGATCCGTCGGCTGAGTTCCCACCGAAAAGCTGCGAACCAATGAGCTCTGACGGCTGACACTCGCCTTCGGGTTGTCTTCACTTAGAGGCAGCGCTAATTGCTCTTCCTCGCTCAGAGCCTGTGCATCGAAGCCAAGCTCCCGAAGAGTCTGGGCAAAGTCGGCGGCAAACCCGTGCAACGTGTAAACTTTTTTCGGATTGACCCGCTTTACCATGTCGATGAGATCAGGAAAATCAGCGTGATCGCTCAACGGAAAGCTGGCGTCCGCTTGATAACGGTAACGGGAATTCGGGTCCATAGCCCATCCGGTCAGGACAGCAGTTCGAACGCTGCCCAGATTGCTGAGCATGCCTGATTTCGAGACACTGGGAGGGCACAACAGCACTTTCCCCCGCGCGGAAGCACTTTCATATTTTTCGTAAGCTGGAAAGCATTGGCCAAATTGTTTGTAGATCTCGGTCAGCTTATGAACTTGGCTATGGAGCATGATCGGAAGTCCGGCATCACCCAACCCGCGCAGCAGCTCCTGGCTTTTGCCAAGCGAGTATCCAAGGAGGACAGGGGTTTCATCATTGTCCAGCGCTTCGCGACAAAAGCGGATCACGCCTTGCAAGACGTCAGCGGTGGGAGGAAAGCGGTAGCCGGGGCGGCCATAAGTCGTCTCCATGATTAGAATGTCCGCTGGTCTCGGTTCGCAGCGCTCAGCAGACAACCCAGGGCGGAGTTTGAAATCGCCTGTGTAAAGCAGCGAGGCGCCTTCAGCTTCGATGAAGGACATTGCGCTCCCGAAGATGTGGCCGGCGGGAAGCAGAGTCAGGTCGTAGGGAATGCCATTGTCGAAATGAGCGGGCCGTCCGAACGGCAGCACCTGCTCCAGCCATTCTCCCGCCAGGCGCGCATGCATCAGCTTGGAAGTTGGCTCGCTCAGGATAATTTCTCTATGGAGGCCGGTGTGATCCGAATGCGCATGGCTGATGAAAACCTTCTCAGGGCCCAATTGCCGCGCGTGGGGATCGAGCCATAGCCCGAGCTCCGGTAGATGGACACCGCGGCATTGAAATCGAAAAGTCAGCGCTGGCATTGGGAGGGAATTTAGGCTCTTGGCAACTCAAGTCAAACGTTGGCGGACGCATCTCCGAATGAGGACGGGCCAAAACTTCACCCTTCTTCCATCGGATGGAGGAGGGGAGGGGATGTCGGTTGGCTGGGATTTCCCCTCGCCCGGCTCGTTCCTCGCAGGGAGAGACCACCCCGGACTTCGCGCGCGCAGGACGACTCCGAACCCACCCCTACCCCTCCCAGGAGGGGAACGGACACAGCTCCCCTCCTGGGAGGGGTAGGGGTGGGTCGGTTCATGGAGAGGAAGCAAGACTCCGCAACGCGCCTGTCCTCATTCGGGGATGCACCCCGTTGGCTCGGGGCGATGAAACGGTTTTGTTCTTTGCAAGACCGACACCTTTGGCACAGTTTCTCTAATGGGCATTACACCGCAGCAGTTCGAGCAGATCAAAAAGCGCCTCACTGCTCCGAAAGCTGCGGCGACTGCCGTTTTAGGAAGCAGTCTTCGGACAACATCCAATAATCATCAGATCATTTTGGGCGTTGATCCTTCGTTGCGGGGAACTGGCTATGGCATTATCCGCTTGGGCAAGCCCCATCCGCAAGCGCTGGCCTTCGGCACCATCGTTTGCCCCGCTGCCTGGGAACATTCCAGGTGCTTGGTCAAGATTGCTCAGACGTTGCGGGAGGTGCTACTGCACCATCGGCCGACAGTCTGTGTCGTGGAAGGACTTTTTTATGCCCAGAATTTGCAGACCGCGTTGACCATGGGCGAGGCGCGAGGTGCGAGCATGGTGGCCGCGGGGGAAGCGGGCCTCGAGATTTTTGAAATCGCGCCGCGCAAGGTAAAGCAAGCCATTGTCGGTTACGGCGCGGCTCAAAAGTCGGCGGTGGCCAAAATGGTGCAACGGATGTTACACTTGCCTGAGCTGCCCGCGGCCGACGCGGCCGACGCTCTGGCTTTGGCTTTGGCACACGCTCAGGAAACCAGCCGGTACGCTCTGAATATTCCGAAAAGGATTTGAACGATGGGCTGCTTTCCATCGAGTGAACGCGAGGAGAAAATGAGATGATTACTTTTTTAAACGGTAAATTGGTGGAAGCGTTGCCGACGCAAGTCACTGTGGACGTCAATGGGGTTGGTTACGAAGTTCTCATTCCCCTCTCATCTTACGACAAGCTGCCTGAGCCAGGACATGAAGTCAGGCTGCTGACACATTTGGCGGTGCGCGAGGATGCGCATGTGCTTTACGGATTCATGACAACGCAGGAGCGCGAGCTGTTCCGTATGCTCATCAATACGGTGAGTGGCATTGGCCCCAAAACAGCGCTCAATGTCCTGAGCGGAATGAATGTGACTTCCTTCCGTGGCGCCGTAGCCAACGGCGACGTGAAGGCTCTCTCCAAAATATCAGGTGTCGGGAAGAAAACGGCCGAGCGAATTGTCGTCGAGCTAAGAGATAAGGTGGGGTCGGCCGGTGCTTGGGAAGCCAGCAGCGCGAAACGGGGCCTTTCGCCCGAAGATCAGAAGGTGAACGACGCGATGCTCGGCCTGATGGCTTTGGGTTTCAAGCAGGCCGAAGCTCACGATGCTGTGCGAGCGGCTCTGGCAGCCCTCGGCCCGCAAGCTGGGCTCGAGGAGTTGGTCCGGGTCAGCTTGAAAAAGGGAGCGTAATGCGGAGTGCCGCTGTTAAATCTTCCGGGGTGGTCGTGCCGCATTTCTTGAAGTGGCATGGGCGTCTGGCCGCATTTCTGATCTACCTGACAATCCAGCTCGTGGCCGCCACCCTCCGCTATCGATTGCAGGATAAATCCGGCTTAATTAAGGAGAACCCCAAAGCGCCCCTCATCTTCTGTAGCTGGCACAACCGCCTGTCCCTTTCCCTGATCATCTATAACAAACTTATTAGATCGTTCCTTCCCACGCGTCGGCTAGCTGCCCTGGTCAGCGCCAGCAAAGATGGCGGTTTGCTCGCCCGAATACTTGAACACTTCGGGGTGCAGCCCGTGCGTGGATCAACCAGCCGCCGCGGCCCGCAAGCCTTGCTGGAACTGACGGGCTGGGCCGAGCGCGGTCACGATCTCGCGATCACGCCCGATGGCCCGCGCGGCCCGATCTACGTGGTCCAGGACGGTGTTATGGCTTTGGCTCAATTGACAGGTCTCGGCATTGTGCCGGTCGTGTATCACTTGAATTGGAAGTTCTGCCTGAAGAGCTGGGATCGGTTTCAGATTCCAATTCCATTCGGAAAATGTGAAGTGGTTTTCGGTCAGCCCCTCTACGTGCCGAGGGCGGCATCCGGCGAGGAACGAGCTGTGTTGCGATCCAAACTCGAGGAGCAGATGAGGGCGCTGACTCGCGACTGATCAAAGCCGGCCGCTTGCCAACTTCACGGGGTCTTTCCTTGTCCCTCGGTTCGATCGACCGGCCGATAATAGCCATAACGATCCATCACTGATTGAACGTACTTCTGCGTGCCGGCAAAATCCATCTGCGCGAGGAACCTAAGACTGTTTGTTTTTCCTGCTCCTCCCATCCAGCGCAACACATGAGTTCTGCCCGCGTTGTAGTCCGCCAACGCGTAAGGCAACGCATGGTCGGTATGACGATAGCGTTTGAGCAATTTGTTCAGATACCACGCCCCAACCAAGGCATTAGTTCCGGGATCGATCAGGTGCTCATGACCGAAACGCTGAATATGCTCGGCTTCGGCCCATTCCTGGGCAGCCAGGGCGCGGATCTGCATCAGCCCGATTTCTCCGGCCAAGCCGCGAGCCTTAGGGTTGAATGCGCTTTCACGCCAAACGACAGCCTTCACCAGCGCGGGATCGATCTGATAACGAAGGGCTGCTTGCTGAATCGGTCTATCGTACCGCCCCTCGCTCCGCCGACGATACCACCAATAAAAAAGGAAGCCATCCACCAGGAAGAGCGCGAGCAAAAGCCAAAGCCATCGACGTTGCACACAAGAGAACTTAACAGTGAAGCCAGCTCTTTCCAGCAAGTTTTGTTCGCTGGTCCAGGAGACCGACGGGAGGAGGCGCCAAGGTCGGAAAGAAACCCAACGTGAGCTCCGGGCCGTGGAACATGGGGTTTCCAGTGTCGTCGTTGCCAGCCTTGGAGAAATTTCCACTAGACACTCAGACCTAGACCCTCGATTTTACTCGCCGATGATCGCCCGCGTTACATTGGATCTGACCTTGGGGAAGGAGTTTGATTATCTCATTCCTCCGGAGTTTGAAGAAGATGTGAAGGTCGGCACCCGCGTCAAGGTCCCTTTCGCCAACCGCAGTGTGCTCGGGTCGGTCACGGCGCTGGCCGAAGGTTCTCCGCACAAGAACTTGCGTTCGATTCTAAAGATCATTGGACGCCAGACATTGCTCACGCCAAAGGTCCTGCAACTCGCCCGGTGGATTGCCGACTATTATTGTTGCCCGTTGGAAATCGCACTGAAGAGCGTGCTCCCCGACGCCGTTCGCAAGGACCAGAAAGGTTGGCGGGAACGGCTCTTCGCTCGAATGCTGCCCTTGCAAGCCTCTTTGCCGAATTTAACCAAGCGCCAGCAAGAGGTCTGGAAGATCGTGACCGATTGGAAGGAGATTCCGTTGCAGAAATTGCTGGAATTGGCCGACACGACGGCGGGTACCGTGCGGCGCCTCGAGGACGCCGGGTTGTTGACCATCACCTCCGAAATTTCCGAACGTGATCCTTACGCCAACGAAGTCATTCTCCCGTCGCAGGCACTGTCGCTGAATGCCGATCAAACGCAGACCTTGGCCCGAATCATTGAGCGAATGGACATGCCTCAATCGCCGAAGGGCAACTCGCCGGCTTCGACGTTCCTCCTTCATGGCGTCACTGGGAGCGGCAAAACGGAAATCTATTTGCAAGCGATTGCTCACGCTTTGGAACAAGGCAACGGAGCCATTGTCCTGGTTCCGGAGATCTCGCTGACACCGCAGACGGTGGAACATTTTAAAGCGCGGTTTAACTCAGGCCCGCTCAAAACACTGGTCGCCGTGTTGCACAGTCATCTGTCCGCCGGAGAGCGCCATGACGAATGGCATAAAATCCGCCAGGGCCGCGCTCGCATCGTCATAGGGGCACGCTCCGCTGTTTTTGCTCCCGTAGATCCGCTCGGCCTCCTCATCGTGGACGAGGAACATGAACATTCCTACAAACAGGAAGAGGCGCCGCGCTACCATGCCCGAGATGTTGCCGTCATGCGCGGACAGTCGGAAGGGGCAGTCGTGGTTCTAGGCTCGGCGACGCCATCGTTGGAGAGTTTTTACAACGCCCGAAAAAGCAAATACACGCTGCTGGAAATGCGCGTTCGTGCCGATGATAAAAAAATGCCGATGGTTCGCGTGGTCGATATGCGAAACGAAGCCCGCCGTGGAAAGGGCATTCCGATCTTTTCGCAAATCCTGAGGGATGCCATTGCCAGCCGCCTCGAGAAAAAGGAGCAAGTGATGCTCTTTCTCAACCGTCGCGGCTATGCCTCATCGCTTCAATGTCCGAAATGCGGTTACGTCGCTGGATGCCCCAATTGCAGCATCGCCCTGACTTACCACCGTCAGATTGAAAAGCTTTGCTGCCATATCTGTGGTCACAACGACAACGCTCCGACGGTTTGCCCTGAGCCGGCTTGCAGGAACCCGGCGATCCGTTACGCGGGCCTGGGCACGCAGCGGGTCGAGGAAACTCTGGCGAAATTATTTCCTCGCGCCCACGTGGCACGGATGGATTCCGATGCTCTGAAGCGGAAGGATGATTTTCGTCGGATACTCGGTGACTTTCGTTTGGGGAAGATTGATATTTTGCTGGGCACTCAAATGATTGCCAAAGGGCTCCATTTTCCCAATGTCACCTTGGTCGGAATCATCTACGCGGATCTCAGTTTGCACATGCCTGACTTCCGCGCCGGGGAGCGGACTTTCCAGTTGCTCACCCAGGTTTCGGGCCGGTCTGGCCGCGGAGATGTGGAAGGCGAGGTGATCGTGCAGTCGTTCACGCCATTTCATGCCGCCATTCAATATGCCCGACGCCATGACTTTGTCGGGTTTTACGAGCAAGAACTGGAGTTTCGCGAGCAGCTCAAGTATCCCCCAGTGAGCCGCGCTGCCATGTTGACCGTTCGAGGGCGGAACGAGGACAAGGTCAGGCTTTCGGCGGAACATCTGAAGCGAGAACTAGAGAAGGAACTCGCAGATTGGAAAGATTTGATTCTGGCTGGTCCCGCGCCATCTCCTTTGCTCAAGGCAGAGACTTTCTATCGTTACCAGATAATGTTGCGCACCCGACAGATGGCGAAGCTGAGCCAACGATTGGCCAAACTGCTGGAACTGCTCAGATTTCCCGAAGACATCCGGCTCACCGTGGATATCGATCCCGTGAATTCATTTTAGCCCTGTCAAAGAAACCCAGAGTTTTTTCTCCGTGCTCTGGTTCCATGTCTAGTGTAGATAGATCGAACTTATGTTACGCATATTTCGTTGGCCTCTTCTCCTCGGCATATTTCTGGGCTTGGATTTAGCTCCCAAGGCGATCGAGCTTACCGAGCTTCAATGTCTGAAGTCTCAGGCATTTCTGGCGCCGTTGGACTCCTCGGCACACCGCAAATACGCGCCGGATCGCCAAATCGACATCCTCCATCTGGCGATCGATGTGACGCCGGATTTCAAGCATCGGACCGTTTCTGGAAAGACAACGCTTCAGTTTAAGCCAATCGCCAAACCGCTTCAGGAGCTTCGTCTGGATGGCGTCAATTTGATGGTGCATTCGGTGGACGCCAGCGAGAAAGTCCAAAGCTTCCAAGCCACGGATACGACAGTGATTGTCACCTTCGAAAATCCGATCGCCGTGGGCAAAGAGAGCCGCGTGACCATTGTTCATTCTGCGGAACCCCGAAATGGCCTTTACTTCCGGACCCCTGAAATGGGTTACAAGGAAGGAGAATCGCACTTGTTCACCCAGGGGGAAGCGATCGAAGCCCGACATTGGTATCCCTGCTACGATTCGCCGAACGAGAAATTCACCTCGGAGATCACCTGCCACGTTCCGGAAGGCATGATTGTGCTATCGAACGGACGTCAGGTCTCGGAGCAGAAAGATCCGGCCACTGGACTGATTGCAGTCCGTTGGTTGCAGGAGAAGCCGCACGCCAATTACTTGATCTCGCTCGTGGCCGGCTATTTCAAAAAGGTCGAAGACAAATACAAGGAGATCCCCTTGGCCTTTTTTACTCCTCCGTCTCAAATCAATGAGGCGATGAATTCTTTCCGCGATACGAAAGAGATGATGGGTTATTTCGAGGAGGAAATTGGCGTGCCGTATCCGTGGGCAAAGTATTACCAGGTCTGCGTGAATGACTTCGTGGCGGGTGGAATGGAAAACACGAGCATCACGACGCTGACGGATCGAACTCTATTTACTGCAGCGACCGAGAACATCGAGAGCAGCGAAGGTTTGGTGGCTCACGAACTCGCCCATCAATGGTTTGGAGACTTGGTGACTTGCAAGGATTGGAGTCACCTCTGGCTCAATGAAGGATTCGCCACGTTTTATGCCCACCTTTACGCCGGCCGTAAACATGGCCGGGACCAAATGCTTTACGGTCTCTACCATGACGCAAAAGGAATTACTGATCGCACCGACGACACCAAGCCAATCGTCTATCGCAAATTCGACGACCCGATGGAGCAGTTCAGCTATTTGGCTTACCCGAAGGGAAGCTGGGTGCTGCACATGTTGCGCTCGCAATTAGGTGAGGCTCTCTACCGTCGCTGCATAAAAACCTATCTGGAGCGCCACCAATTTGACAATGTCATCACCGAAGATTTGAACTCGATCATTGGAGAGCTTTCAGGCCGTTCCTACGATCAATTCTTCGATCAATGGCTCTATCACGCCCATCATCCCGAGTTGGAGGTCCGTTATAGCTGGGACGCAAAAACCAAGCTGGCCAAGATTTCGGTTGCCCAGAACCAGAAACTTAGCGAAGGGGTGCTTCTGTTTAACTTCCCTCTCACAGTCCGGTTTAAAACCAAATCCGGCGCTCTCGACCGTCAGATAACAATCAAGGAGAAATCCGAAGATTTTTATTTTTCATTGCCCGAAGTGCCGCAGAGCGTTCGCATCGATCCAGAGCTTGCCGTGTTGATGAAAATCAAATTCAACTTGCCCGACCCCATGCTGGCGTCTCAGCTTGCGGACAAAGAGGACATGGTTGGCCGTTTGCTCGCCATTGAGCAGCTCGCTTCGAAAAAGGACCGCGCTTCTGTTGATCAGCTCAAGAAGGCTCTGAAGACGGATGCTTTCTACGGCGTCCGCGCCGAAGCTGCCAGAGCGCTCCGCTCGATCCATACGGATGAAGCTTTTGCTGCGTTGGCCGATGCGCGCCAACAGGAGGACGCGCGGGTGCGGCAGCAGGTGGCGATGGCATTGCTCGGCTTTTATCGAGATGAAGCCTACGACGCTGCCCGCCAAATCATAAACCAGGAAAAGAATCCCGACATCCTTTCCGTCGGGCTTCGTTCCTTGAGCGCTTATGGCCGGACAGAGGTGCAGGAACTCCTGCTGAAATACTTGAAATCCGAATCCTACCGTAACGAGCTGGCCGGTGCCTCCATTGATGCGATGCGTCGCCAAGACAATCCAGCTTACATAAGTCCGTTGCAAAGCTCGCTCAAAGAGCGCGAGGCGGTTTTTCAGAGTTCTGGATTGGCTCGAGGACTGGATGCGCTCGCCTATTTGGCGCGTTACGAGGAGAAGAAAGATGGCGTCCGAGAGTTCTTAATCGGATTCACAAACCACAAAAAGAGGCCAGTGCAATTGGCCGCGATCAACGCGCTGGGCACGCTCGCCGATCCGAAGGCGATCCCGGTTCTTGAGACCTTCGCCAGCGCCAGCAAAGAAAGCCCTGAGCGAACGGCCGCAGAGAGAGCGATCTCAGCGCTCCGCGCAGCCAAGAAGCCCGCGGACGACTTGAAAGATTTGCGAGACGAAGTTCTGGATCTAAAAAAACTCAATCGCGAGATGCGAAAAGAGATCGACGACTTAAAGAAGAAAGCCGAGTCCGGAGGACAGCAGTCGGTAAAAACGGAACCGAAGGCGAGAAAGAAACCCCCGGGAGGTTCAAAAAACTGAGAGCCGAAGTTCGGCAGAGCTTGGTGCGAGGCCAGATTGGGTTAGGTTTCATTCTCGACCAAAGTCCGGTTGAAGCGAATCCCAGCGGCTAGATAAGGTTGTAATAGACTTATGATGATTCCTGATCGTGCGAGCGTGAAGCCCTCCCGCAAGCAATCTTACTTTGCTTTCGCGGGCTTTCATTTCGTTTCTCTCCTGCTTGTCTATTCGATTCTGCGGCTGATCTTATTCTTCTGTTTTAAACCAGAAAACCCGGCATCGGGGTCCGACCTGCTGAAAGTGTTTGCGGTTGGAATCCATTTGGACTCATTCGTAGGGCTCGTTTTGACTCTACCAATCTTCTGCTGGATATGGATTCTTCCCAGTCGATGGCTTCAAGCGCGCTGGCATCGCATCCTATTCTGCGTCGGATTTTTTCTCTTCTGGGTAGTGCAGAGCTTTTTGCTGGTCACGGAGTTCTATTTTTTCGACGAGTTTAAATCGCGATTCAACACCGTGGCTGTCGATTATCTCCTCTATCCTCACGAGGTTTTCATCAACATTCAGGATTCGTATCCGGTGGGTTTTGTCCTGTCCGCCTGCGTTTGTTTCGCGGCCGGATGGTTGCTGACGGCGCACTACTTGTTTGGCCGGATGTGGGAGCATCCCATCTCGCGAAGATCCAGCGTGGGTGGTGTGATGGGTGGGTTTGCATTGAGTATTCTCGTTTACCTGAGCATCAGTCCGAAGGAATCGCGTTTCACCAATGAGCGGGTCTTGAATGAGATGGCGAACAATGGCTCGATCGCATTTGTCACTGCGGCTTGGACTCACCATTTAGATTTCGCGGCCTTTTACAGAACAATCCCAATTGACGAGGCGCATCAGAGAACCAAACGCCTTTTGACCAAACCGAATGTCGAGTTCGTGGCGAATGGGAGCGCACTTCAAAAGCATGTGGCTGGGGACACAAACCGTCCAAGATTGAATGTGGTGATTCTCTTGATAGAAAGTTTTGGATCTGAGTTTTGGGGATCATTGGGCCGACCAGGAGCGAGTTTGACCCCGGAGATGGACAACCTCGCCGTCGAAGAAGGAATGCTATTCACCAATCTATACGCGTCCGGCAATCGGACTGTGCGCGGACTCGAAGGTGTCCTCGCTTCATTTCCGCCGCTGCCAGGCGATTCGATCGTGAAACGCGATCTGTCCGACAACGTCGAGACGATTGCCCGTGTGCTCAAGAGAGACGGGTATGCCACGGCATTCTTATACGGCGGGCGCGGGCTTTTCGATGGCATGCGGTCTTTTGCCCTAAACAATGGTTACGATCGTTTCATCGAGCAGAAGGATTTTGACCAGCCAACGTTCAGCACGATTTGGGGAGTTTGCGATGAGGACCTGTATCGTCGCGCCGTGGAGGAATTTCGCTCACTCGCCAAAACAGGCCAACCTTTTTTCTCCACCGTTCTTTCCGTTTCCAATCATAAACCGTTCACCTATCCCAAAGGAAGGATTCCGGAAGACCCGGATAAGCGACAGCGCGATCACGCAGTCAAGTACACCGATTTCGCTCTCGGACAATTTTTTAAGGCAGTGAAAACAGAGCCGTTCTACACGAACACGATTTTTGCGGTCGTCGCCGATCACGGTGCGAGAGTCTATGGAAGCCAAAGCATTCCCATCCACTCGTACGAGATTCCGTTGTTGATCGCCGGCCCTGCGGTCGTTAAAAATCCGAGCCGAGTTCCCCAGCTCGGATGCTCGCTCGATGTTGCCCCCACGGTGCTGGGATTGTTGGGGCGGCCCTATGAAAGCCTGTTTTTTGGCAGCGATCTCTTGAATACTCGGCCGGAGGATGGTCGTGTTCTGATCAATCATAACCGCGATATCGGACTCTACAGGCAGGAGCGAATGGTTGTATTCGGGCTCAACAAAACGGTGGAGTTCTATCAAGGTGACCCAAAGACAAAGGAGATCGGACGCACTTCGCAACCCGATGCCATCGACCGGGAACTCGAAAAAGATGCCACCGCTCTCTTCCAAGCTGCGGATGACCTTTACGTCAGCAAACGCTATCGGCTCGATCGATAAGTTTGTGAGCAGCGAACTCGACGCGTTCGGAGAATCCTCACGGATTTTCCGGCGCGCTCAATCGAGTGATCGTGAGCCTGGGGTTTTCGCGCAGCCTGGACGCATCTCTTATTTGTTACCGGCCAATTCCAACACTGCGGCCGTCATGGCCGTTACGCCCGTTTTGATGGTTGTTTCAGGAACCGGATGGTAGGTGCTCGAATGGAGCGACGGAAGCGGTTGCCCGCTACGCTTGCTTTCCTGGACGCGTTGCGGCTCCACCGATCCCAGCCAAAACATGCAGATCGGAATCTTATCTTCGGTTCGCCCAAAAAGCCCAAAGTCTTCCGCTCCCATGACCGGTTTCTCACGTAGGGTGTTTTGCTCACCTAACCAAGATTGAAAGCTTTTAACCACCCTCTGCGTCAGGGCAGGGTCATTGTAGGTCGCGGAGCTGGACTCGTTCTCGACGGCAACGATGGGCAATCGATTGTCCGGAAGTCCGGCGGCCTGAGCCAGGCCTTTGGTAATTCGCTTCACCGCCGCAATCGAATGCGCTCGGACTTCATCCGAGTAGGAGCGAAGGGTGAGTTGAAGCGTCACCTCATCTGGAATGATATTATGTTTTGTCCCGCCATGAATCGATCCCACCGTGATGACGGCGGGTTCTCCGGGTTGAGTCTCGCGGCTCACGATTGTTTGCAGTGCGAGGATTGTTTGCGCCGCGAGGACGATCGGATCTTTGGTGGTGTGCGGCCAGGCGCCATGGCCACCGACGCCGCGGATGGTCACGTTCAGTCCATCGACATTCGCCAGCATGTAACCTTCAGTATAGCCGACGCTGCCCGCTGGGAGCTGAGAGTTGACATGCAAAGCCAGACAATAATCGGGCTTCGGAAATCGCGTGAAGAGGCCCGCGGCCAGCATCGCTTTAGCTCCGCCCACCCGTTCCTCTGCCGGCTGGCCAATCATTACCAACGTTCCTTTCCATTGATCCTTGAGCGAAGCGAGCACTCGGGCGGTTCCGGAAAAGACCGTCATGTGCATGTCATGTCCACACGCGTGCATGACATTCACTTCATTTCCTTTGTCGTCTTTGGTTCGAGCTTGGCTGGCGTAGGCCAAGCCGGTCTCCTCTTTAACCGGAAGCCCATCCAGGTCAGTCCGGATGAGAATCGTCGGGCCTGGTCCATTGCGAAGGACTCCCACAATTCCATGGCCACCGACTTTGGCAGTGACTTCGAAGCCAGCTTCTTTCAATTGATCGGCGATTCGCGCGGCTGTTTTCTCTTCCTGATAGGACAGTTCCGGGTGAGCGTGTAGCTCCTTGTAGAGCGCTACGAGCCGTGAAGATTCCTGATTGATGCGCGACTGAATTGGTTCACGGAGCGCGGCTGGCCCCGCGCCTTGGGCAAGAGCTGTCACGCCAGCAAGCGCTATCGCCAGAAGACTGGACACGCCGGATTTTTTAGGTAAGTAGTTCATGGATTCGGTATTTATTTTCGTTCGTAGCAGATGACGTCAAGAAGCTCTGTGCTCGCCTTCCATCGATAAGAAATGAGCCTCTCCGCGATTGAAGGTCACTAACATACTGCCTATCTTTCATTGCCCTTAAAACAATTCAAGTCTTTAGCATTTCAGTATGAGCAAAGCATTCACCCGAGAATCGGACGATGTTCCCGATTCGCCAGCGCCGCTGCGTCAAATGTCGCCGCTGCCTGCGGGGGCGAAGAACTACATGACGCCGGATGGCGCCCGACGGTTGCGCGAAGAACTGGATCATCTCGTTCACGAGGAGCGACCTCGGATCGCGATATCGACGGACGATCCGAATGCCAAGCGGCAACGCCAGTTGCTGGACCAACGGATTCTGCGCTTGCAACAGAGTTTGCAATCGGCATTGGTCGTGCCGCCGCCCACTCCGCCCGAAGATCGAATTCGCTTTGGTGCCACTGTCACCGTGCAAGAACGGAGCGGGGGTGAATCGTCCTATCGCATCGTGGGAGTGGACGAAACGGATATCGACCGCGGCTATGTAAGCTGGCTCTCGCCGATCGCCAAAGCACTGCTCAATGCCCGGCTTGGCGAGCGCGTCCGCTTTCGCTTTCCCTCAGGCGAGGAGGAACTGGAGATCACTCGCATCGCCTACGAATGACGTTTTAAGCTTCGTATTTCAGGGTCCCAATGCGCGGCAATAAAACCGAGGAGTCTAGGCATAAGACGGTCTTCCCAAAGGGTTGCTTTCGCTCAGCTCGTGGGCTAAGTGGAAACGGAAGTTGAAGTTGCGAGGAAATTGCAATTCAATCCTGGCGCTTTTAGAAGGCGTTGAGCACTTGAAAAATCGTTGTCAAATGACCGCTCCGTTGCCGCTGCAACTTTGGATAGGGATCTCGGCACTGCTGTGTGCTGGAGGGTGGATTTTATCGGCCTTGCACCAGCTCAACTCGCGCGGCTATTCGGTCCTCGTTCTCGCGGGATCTGTGTGTTGTTTCTGGTGGTGGAAACGTGAGACGACGTTGACGCCAGTTCGTGTGCCTCGTTCGCTGCGGACGCGCGCACAAAGGCTGCGCCGCAGGTTGAGTCGGCCGTTTCCCATGGCCTTTCTCGTGCTGGCCGCGTTGGCTTTGCTTGGGGGGGCGTTGTACGCACCGACGAATTTCGACGCGTTGGCCTATCGGATCTCGCGCATGCTCCATTGGATGACGGAAGGTCAATGGCACTGGATTCAAACCTATGATTCGCGCATGAATAGCCGATCCTGTGGGTTTGAATGGCTGACGATGCCGCTCTTGGTCTTCAGCAAATCGGATCGTGGTTTCTTCCTGGTCAACTTCCTCTCGTTTTTATTTCTCCCTGGACTTGTCTTTAGTCTCCTCACTCAGCTTGGAGTGCGTCCGCGGGTAGCTTGGAACTGGATGTGGGTGTTGCCGTCGGGCTACACGTTCATTTTGCAGGCAGGAAGCATCGCTAACGATCTTTTTGCGGCGGTGTATGCTTTGGCGGCGGTGGACTTCGCCCTGCGCGCGCGACAGGCCCGACGGGCTGACTTTCTCTGGCTTTCCATCTTGGCGGCGGCGTTGCTGACCGGAAGCAAATCGAGCAACATCCCTCTTCTTTTACCCTGGTTTATTGCGCTGTTGACTTCAGTCCGCCTGCTCATTCGCAAGCCGCTCGCTTCAGTCGCGGTCGTCCTGCTAGCAGCTCTGATCTCTTTCCTGCCGAATGCGGTGCTCAACTACAAGTTCTCTGGTGATTGGACAGGCTACGCGACGGAAGCGCGACTCTTCATGGCCAGCAACCCAATCATCGGAGTCGCCGGGAACACCTTAATGTTGTTCATCCAGAATTTGGTTCCACCGTTCTTTCCCTTTGCCGGAGCCTGGAATGTTGCGGCGCCCCAACTGATCCCCGAGGCGTTCTACACAAGACTCGCCGCCAATCTCGAACCTGGATTTCTCACGCTTCGAGAACTGCAACAGGAGGAAGCCGCAGGTCTGGGTCTAGGGCTCTGCCTGATCCTGATTGCAAGCGTGGTTGCGGCTGTTGTTTATCGACAACTGCGAGTCAAGCAGGCGACAGCCGAGGGGCGAGGCGGAGCGATGGGCAACGGGAGATTTTTCAATACTCTTGTTCTGTGGTCACCCTATGTGGCGCTTCTCGCGTTCATGGCGAAATCGGGAATCAATTCAGCGGCCCGGTTGATTTGCCCTTATTATCCCCTTTTGCTTCCGGCGCTGCTCGCCAGTCCAACTCATGAGATGGTCGTCAGGCAACGATGGTGGAGAATGGCGGTGCTCTGTATGTTTACGCTGGCCTTGGCGGTGCTCATCTTGACTCCAGCGCGACCTCTGTGGCCGGCTCGTACCGTCCTGACTCGTCTCAATGCGTGGAAGCCTGGAAGCCGGTTGCTCCAGCGTGCTGAGAAGGTTTATTCCGTTTATGCCGATCGTGCCGACGGCCTGGCTCCGGTCCGCGCGCTTATTCCATCGGATGCGCGGGTCATCGGCCTGGTCTCGAGCGGTGGTGACACGGAAACTTCCTTGTGGCGTCCGTTTGGGGAACGAAAGGTCCGATACATTCTTGCTTCAGACACCTCTGAAAGTCTCCGTCGTGACGGCGTGAATTTTATCATTGTGAACAGCGAAGGTCTCGACGCATATTTTAAGCAGACGCTTAAACAGTGGCTCCAGCGGTTTGGAGCGGAGGTCATCGGTAAGGTCTCCATTACTTTAACCGTCACTCATGGAGCCAAGGATTGGTACCTGGTGAAGCTGAGTTAAACCGAAACAGAGAACATGGATTCAACGGATCTTTCGTCGGCACGCTCCACCAGCCCTCAACTGGCAGAGGATTTGACTTCGCCCGCAGACACAGAGTCGTCAGGCAAAGAGGGGCGGCCGGGAGCCCTCGAACTCAGCGTCGTCATGCCCTGCCTGAACGAAGCCGATACCCTCGGCACCTGCATTGCGAAAGCGATGCGGGCTCTTCGCGAAAACAAAATCAATGGCGAAGTGATCGTCGCTGATAACGGAAGCAGCGATGGATCGCAGGAAATTGCGGTTCGCATGGGAGCCAGAGTCGTCTCCGTAAACGCCCGAGGCTATGGCAACGCTCTGATGGGCGGTATCGCGGCCGCCCGAGGCAAGTTCATTATCATGGGCGACGCCGATGATAGTTATGACTTTTTGGAAATACCCAAGTTCGTTGCAAAATTGCGGGAAGGAGCCGACGTGGTCCAGGGATGCCGTCTGCCTTCTGGCGGTGGCACGGTCATGCCTCGCGCGATGCCATTCACGCATCGCTGGTGGGGCAACCCCATGTTCTCGATCATGGCCCGATGGTGGTTTCATGCCCCTATCCATGATGTCTATTGCGGCCTCCGCGGATTTACGAAGGAACATTATTCGCGCCTCCATCAACGCTGCACAGGAATGGAATTTGCGACCGAGATGATCATTAAGTCGAGCCTGTATGGGGCGAAGATTTTAGAGGTCCCCATTACCTTGTATCCGGACGGGCGAAAATCCCATGCGCCGCACATGAAAACGATTCGCGACGGCTGGCGAACTCTGCGGTTCTTTCTGGTATGCAGTCCACGTTGGCTCTTTTTCGTTCCCGGCGCTTTTCTTATCATGCTTGGGGTAATCGGTTACGCCTTGGCTTTGCCCGGCGTGGCGTTCAGAGGAGTCACGTTTGACGCGCACACACTGCTCTTCGCAAGTCTGGCGGCGATCTGTGGATATCAGTCCATCATGTTTGCCATTTTTACCAAGACTTTTGCGGTCAACGAAAGGCTCTTGCCGGAAGACCCGCGTCTGGCTCGGTTTCTCCGGGTCGTGAATCTTGAACGTGGTCTGACCGCCGGGGTCCTCGCCTTACTGTTCGGGATTGTTCTATTGTTGATCGCAATCAACCAATGGCGTCTCGCTGATTTTGGACGGCTCGATTACGCGCATACAATGCGTTTTGTCATTCCGGGAGCCACGCTGACGGCCTTGGGATTTCAAACCGTGCTGTCGAGCTTCTTCGTCAGTATTCTGGATATACGACGACAATGAGTTCCAACTCGCCGCGGCAAGGGCCTGCTTTCGACGAATATGCAGCGGCCTACGATGAAGCGCTCGCTCAGGGATTGTCGGTGAGCGGCGAGGATAAGAGCTTCTTTGCCAAAGGCCGAATTGCGTGGCTGTCGGATGTTCTCAGGGAAATCGCTGTGCAGCCCGCGTCTGTGCTCGATTTTGGATGTGGCACGGGGTCCTCGACACCATTCCTTTTTGATCTGATGAAGATCTCTTCGCTCGTCGGTGTGGACATTTCAGCCAAGTCTTTGGAAGAGGCGCGGCTTGTCCACGGCTCACCACGATCGACCTTCTTTCTGTTCAACCATTACGAGCCAAACCAAGCCACGGATCTGGCGTTCTGCAACGGAGTGTTCCACCATATTCCGTTGAAGGAACGCGCCGGAGCCGTCGATTACGTCTATCGCTCGCTCCGGCCCGGAGGATTTTTTGCGTTTTGGGAAAACAACCCGTGGAACCCGGGAACACGGTACGTCATGAGCCGGATTCCATTTGATCGCGACGCCATCACGCTGACGCCGCCAGAGAGCCGCGCCTTGCTACGGAAGGGCGGATTTGAAGTGTTGCGAACGGACTTTATCTTTATTTTCCCGAAGATGCTGAGTTGGTTTCGGGGGATTGAACCGATGGTGGCTAAATGGCCGTTCGGTGCTCAATATCAAGTCCTTTGTCGTAAGAGCTAAATTGGTTCCCCGCTGTTTTCAGTAGAATAGGTCAACAGCGGATGAAGACCTTTTTTTCATCCCACCGGGCTGACTGGAGTTTGGACCTATTGGCTGCCTTTGTCTCCCGGAGGGAGATTCGAGAATAGCCCGGCAGTTGACTGCCGGGTTCGCATGAGCGATTGCGTAAGTCCCGAAGGGACGGCCGAATCCCCCCAATGTCCTACATCATCTCCTATTCTCGCTGTCTGTTCGGGACAAAGGATCGCCCGAGAAGAGTTCAACCGTCCCTTCGGGACATTGGCTATTTACTACCTAATCCCACCCTTGAAAGGGTGGGCTATTCTCGAATCTCCTCTCCGGGAGATGTGAGTCGCAAACCTCATCGGCTACAACAGCACACGGCCGGAAAATGTCCAAACTCCAGGCACCCCTCCGGGGTGAGCTTTTCCAGCCCGGACACGGAAATGGTTCCACTGAAAACAGCGGGGAACCGCTAAATTACGATAATCAATCCTTCTCGCCCTTATCCTTCTTCCCTGGTTCGAAATATGTCCGCGCTTTCTTCCAGACTTGAGCTCCAACCTTTCGGCCAATTTTCCTCGATTCCAAGTCACCTTCCTCAAAGTGAATGCCACCGTAACGTCGCGACATTCCTGCCTCATCGGCCGCCTGAGAGAAAGTGGTCCAAGGAAGAGTGATATCCGTCGCTGGTACGCGGAACGTCCCTGGAATTGCGGGATCGTAGGCCTCAACGCGAATCGCGCCAGCCAACACAGTGCCAGCAGCAACAAAGGCATCACTGCCAGTGTACGATTTCAGCACTTCAGCCGAGGCGGCACTAAAGGCGCTATGGCCGGAAGGGTATTCGGGAAAAGGCGGTGTGAGAGCTGCAGGGCGCTGATAGGGCCTGAAGTTTGCGCCATCAATCATTTGCGTCCCTTGATGCGGGCCAGCCCAAGTGAGGATCTGCTTTCCGGCGAAGAAATATCGGATTGCGGTTACTGGCCGAACGTAATCATAAAATATCTTGGCATCCCAGACAGCGATGCCAGCGTCAAACGTAGCGTTGGCGACTGCGAAAAACAGCTTGGCATCGTCATCGACGCCGTACGCTTCCCGATGTGAAACCGCTTGGACAAATTCCAGCCAATGGCCAGGAGGAAGCGCCTTCGGCGGATTGTCAGCCCAATAGTCAACAATCGATTTCCTCCGGTCATCGAGGCCCGCCATCAGATCGATGATATCTTGGGCTTGGCGTTCATACCCTTTCTTGCCGTACTGCTCCGGCGGCTTGGGACGAAATTGCGAACCAGAAGTCATCGCGAACGGTTTGACATGCGTCCACTGTGGCGTGACGCATACTTGAACCGCAAAGTCATTCGGGGAGGGGAGACCTGTCGGGAGCCGGAGGGGTTGCCAGTTATTCGGATTAAATACGAAGTCGGGCGTGTTCACCGGAGTGTAGCCTGTGTAATCAGAGTAGGGCGCTCCACCATTCTTTTCGCCATGCTGATTCGAACCATCATAATAACGGAAGTCGAGAACGGCCTTTGAGGTGACATTGCCAATGCCACTCGGCGTGCCAGTGTTCACGGATAGGTCATTGGAATCATATCCTAACGAGGTCATTAGGGCATTAAACATCGCGACCGAGGGCGCATCATGAAAAAGGTCCATAAGGGCGCGATAGGCAGCAAAGCTGATCGCCTTGTTCTTGTTATCGAGTGTTCGCTCAATTGCGGGGCGGCGGAGCGATGTGCCGAGCTGAGTGCCGGCTGCGACGGAGTCGTAAGCCGCCCAAGCATCATACATACATGTGTGGACAATGGCATAAGCGCGCGAAGCAACGGTCGGCTGTTTGACGGAATTGGTCCTTACCGCCTGCAAGGCAACCTTGTTCCAGTCGATAACCACGGAATCTGCCAGCGCGGTATTGGGGACAAAGCTCAGCCCCAACATAAAACCAAAGAGAGCGAGCCGGTGGCTAACGTTTGCAAGAGAATTAATTTTCATTT
>CAMAWP010000066.1 GCA_945861765.1 Akkermansia muciniphila
CCTGTCAGAACAACAAAAATTAGTTCCTTCATATTCATTTCAGCCAAAATATCACGGGTCACGAACCGCTCAGCCGCTTCATGTCAGTCACTTCTCAAAGCGTCCAACAACTTTCCTCGCAGCGCAAGCCAGGTGGCCAGCCACGTCCAGATAGCGCCGCTCAACAGCACCGCTCCCAGCGTTAAGGCCAAAGAAAGGAAAGGCAATTCCCCACCAGGAGAACGCAGCGCAGGCAGAACTGCCACGCCAGCGGCAACGACACCCACGCCCAAGCCCATCACAAGCAGCGCACCGTGCTCGCTCATGACAAGCCATTTCAAGGAACTCGGGCGGAACCCGACCGCCAAGAGCAACGCCAGCTCGCCCCGCCGTTCCAACACGTTCCGAAGCACCACGACGCCGAGGCCCACGCTGCCCAGCAACAAGCCCAAGCCACCGAGCACTTGAAAGGTGCTCAAGTAAGTGTTTTGCACCGCATTAAAGGCAGCAAGCCGACGTGCTGGCGGAGTAAGTTCCAATCCAACATCCTGCAAACCGCGCGACAACGCAGTCGAGATTGCGTCCACGTCTTTCGACGGAGCATCGATCAGAAACATTCGATAGCCGCTCTCGGTCGGGAACCGCTCGATAAAGTCCTTCTCTGAAATCAGCAGGTGGCCTTGCAGAATGGAATTGGCCACCGAGGCGACCAGTCGGATCTTGAATGCTCTGCCGCGCTCGTCGATGTAGTCCAATGTGTCGCCGACATTTTTCCCGAGAGCCCATTGGATGGACGCTTGATCTCCAATGGCGGGAACTTCGGCGTCACCTTGCCCTCGGTTCAGCAAGAGCCAGGGATGATCCTTAGAGCTGGCGGCTGCGATTTTAGCGAACGTGAAGGCGTTCCGCTGATCCAGCAATTCCGGCCTGATGCCGAGCAGTCTCGGTTTTTGAGCGCGATTCAAATTCAAGCAGCTCGCATCCTCACCCTCACGAACGCGCAGCGGGACGGCCTGCATGTTGCGGAGCGGCGCATTATCAAGGCCGAAAGCGAGCCGACCCTCCTCGCTATTCAAATCATGCGCGACCGGCAAGGCAGTTTCCCCAATTAATGCGAAACCGCCTGTTCCCGACGAACGCTTGCTCGCATCCCCATTTGCATCGAGGCGGAAAACGCCGATTGCCATGATTAGAAAACTGCCGCAGGCGAGCAAACCAAGCGTGGCCAAACTTCGCTTGCGTCGCCGCGTGCTATTCCGAATGCCCATGCCGACCAGGCTCATTTTCGAAGCGCTGTCTGAATAGGCGAGCGATGACAACAGCGCTGCCATGAAGCCCAGTCCAGATAAAAGAAGCAGTGCTCCCGCACCAAAAAAGGCCCCGGCTTCCATCGATTTCAGAAAGCTAGCCGAGCCGAGGATCAACATCGCAAAAATGCCCGCAACCATTCCAATCCACAGGTCGCGACCCGGCTGGCCTGGCTTCGTTGCCGGAATCTTCGATTCCAATCCAGCCCCATCGGCTAACAAATCTGTTGCCGGTTGCCGGGCCTGTTTTCGCAAGGCCAGCCAAATGGTGAGCCAAGCGATCGAGATGCTGGCCACCGCTCCAATAGCTAGAGTGGTCGAACTCGCGTGATAGTGTAAGGCTGACGGTCCGACGGCTTCCTTCCAAATGGTCGAAAGGCCCAGGAGCATTGCTTTGGCGTACCAAATTCCTCCCAAGAGACCGAGGAGTCCGCCGCCGAGCGCCAGCAAGCCTCCTTCGAACAGAAACAATCGGCGCACCTGCATTGGTGTGAACCCGATTGCCAGCAAGGTGCCGACTTCGCCGGCCCGTTGCTCGATGCCGAATTGAAACATCAAAGCCATCAACAACAGAGCGGCTGCAATCAAAAAGAAACTGAAGCCGAGGAACAACTGCCCGAAATCTTGGGATTGCGAACTGGCAGCCAAGGATTGAGCGCGGACGTGTTGGAACGTGAGGCCGAACGAAGCTGGATCAAGTGAATCGCGCAGAGAGTTCATCAATTGCTCCTTCGTCGTCCCGTGAGCATAGCGGACTGCGGTCAGGTCACCGAATCGGTTGCTCCAAAACTTTTGCCCCGCAGCCAACGTGATGAAGGCCTTCGGTGTGCCTCGATACTCAGCCCAATATTTTTCATCTTTCTCACGAATCTTATCGGTCTTGATCGCAAATCCGGTGTCCCAATCACGGCAATTTTGCGCATCTGTCAGACCTGGAAAATCGGGCATCAACGTGCGGTCCGCGGCTGGTCCGTTCATCGGCAGCACAGCGCGAATTCGGAAACGAGCTTTCTGCTCGTCAAGCTTTCGCATCGTGCCGACGACAAAGTAAGTTAACTGCAACTCGTCTCCCACCTTGGCCTGAAGATCATCGGCCACCCACTGATTGATGATCATCTCATCATCCCGCATGTCGGGAGGAACGATGGGCGAACCCATCGCAGTGACCATCGAATAGGGCGTGGTGCGCTCACCCACGCGCAGCTCATTCACGAGATAAGTCAAAATGCCCTGAGCGTTTGTCGAGGCTTGGAGCGCTGCCTGTGCAACCGGTAGATCCAAAAACACACGGCTGGTCCGGAGTTCGCTCCCTCCGCCGTTGGGTAATTCACGCAGCTCTAACTCGGCGTCGGCTAACTGCCAGTTCCGATGCAATGCCGTGCTGGCGATGAGAGGAATGGCGAGGTCGCTTCTTCCAACCAAAAGCAGGTTCGCCCTCCCCGGCAGCTTTAGCTGCGTCTGCAACCATGGCAACGAGACAAACGCGTTGAAGGGCGCGACTTGATTGGCCTGGAGGCTGAAATCGCCAAATGCGTCTGTCGAAGCGATGGCGGAGATGGCAACCCGCAACGCCAGCGAGTAATCCTCTTGCGGCGACAAAGGCGCGTCTCGGGAGAGTTGGCTTGGCTTGGGAACGCGCAGGAGAATAGTGTCACCGACTTTCGCCTTCAGTTGTTCGGCCAGGCGCGCGTTGACAACGACCTCGCCTGCGGACGGATTCTTGAATGAAACAGGGGCGTGATTCAGAGTCCAGAAATGTTCATCCACTCCGAGGACCTGCACGCGGTTTGCGCGCGCTGAGGCATCGGCTGCACTCGCAGTCCCGAGGAATTGCAGGCATGGCACAACTAACGCATCGAGATCCGGATCCAGATCAGCAGCCAATTGGCTGCGAAAAAAGCGATCGTTGGAAGCCATCGCTAGCTGAGTCTGGCCCAATCGTGCCAGAGCAATGCCACGCAGGCTTCCCCGCACGGAATCACCGACTGCCAGTGCGCCGATGAGAACCGCGCTACCCACTGCGGCGCCCAGGAGGGCCCCCACATGAGACCGCGCATGGAATCGCAAGCTGCGGAGGATTAATGTCCAATTCGTCATGTGCGCTCGGTGTTATCGGCTCGATACGCTCGCAGGCTACCGTCTCTCAATTCGAGCACTCGATCCATACGCCGCGCCAAATCGAGCGCGTGCGTCACGATGACCATTGTGACGCCTTCCTCTTGATTTAATTCCACCAGGAGTTGGCCGAGGTTCTCCGCGGCGGCCCGGTCCAAAGCGCCGGTTGGTTCGTCCGCCAAGAGTAACTTCGGCCCGTTGATGAGGGCGCGAACCACTGCGACGCGTTGCCGTTCGCCGCCCGAAAGCTGCCCCGGGCGATGAGAGAGCCGAGGACCGAGACCCACGCGATCAAGGAGGCGGCGCGCTCTGGATTCCCCGCTTTCACGGAGGGCCTTGTCCTTGGACGCAAGTGTGGGCACGAGCACATTTTCCAAGACGGTGCATTGGGGCAGGAGATGATGCGACTGAAAAACAAATCCGATTCGGCTGTTGCGGACCGCCGCGAGTTGAACATCGTCCAGGTGGCTCAGATCCTGACCATCCAACGTGACGTGTCCGCTGCTGGGCCGGTCCAAAGTCCCCATGATATTGAGCAACGTGCTTTTTCCCGACCCGGATGGCCCAACGATCGCCACTGATTCACGCTCATTGATCTGGCAGGTGATCGCTTTTAGCACGTCAACGGACTCGCTGCCGTCCAGAGGATCAAACCGTTTGGCAACGTTAATTAAGTTCAGAGTTATCTTTCCTGTCGGCATCAGTGCTGCACGATAGCAGGAAAAGAACTTTTTGCAGGGTTTTCTTCGCGGGCGATTTCTCTTAAAGGAACCATTAACCAGATGGGTTCTCGCCTCTGCTGCGCCAGAACCTCGAGCGCTGGTTACCTCTCGGAGATTCCAATCAAGCGGAGATAAAGACCGCACTGTGGTGCAGTCGAGTCGTCTTGGAGCGGCATGGCAGATTCCGTAGGAAGCCGACCCTATTTCTTCACCCAGCGCTTCGCTTTCGCCTCGAAGCGAGGCAGTGTCCCAGGTTTAGCCACGGACACAGGCACGCGCAGAGTAAAGGCGCTGAAGAAGGCCTTTTCCAACCGAGCGGCCAGTTTCGCCGGATCCTCAGCTTGATTTGCGGATTCAATCGTAACGCTTAATTCCGCCAAAGCCTCCGCCACGCTGATCTGGACCTGGTATTCAGCGATGTCGCCGAACTGGCGGATGATCTCATCGAGTGCGCTGGGGAAAATGTTGACTCCGCGCACGACGACCATGTCATCGACCCGGCCCAAGATCCCGCCTTCCAAAGCCAGTTCACAGCGGCCGCAGGGGCAAGGTTCAGCGATGAGAGCGGCTTTGACGAGGTCACCCGTGTGGTAACGCAAGAGAGGAGATCCGGTGCGGCCCAAAGTCGTTAATATCAGCTCGCCAGTGGTGCCAGGAGCAGCAGCCTGTCCGGTTGATGGATCGATCACTTCGGCCAGATAAGCTGATTCGATCACGTGCAGCACACCGGGCCGAGCCGGACATTCGTAGGTCACGGGACCTACCTCAGTCATGCCGTGATGATCGAAGACCCGCGCTCCCGGCCAGAGTTGTTCCAGGCGCGCTCTGATAGCGGGAACGCTCCCGCCAGGTTCACCCGCAACGATGATTGTTTTCACCTGCCCGGCAGTCAGCTCGATTTTTTCGTCAAGGGCGACCTCGGCCAGGCGAAGAGCGTAGGTCGGCGTACAACATAAGATTGTGACACCGTGATCGAGAATGGAGCGTAAGCGTGCCGCGCTGCTCATGCCGCCGCCTGGCAAGCAAAGAGAGCCGATTTGTGACGCAGCCTCGAACGCAAGCCAAAAACCGATGAATGGCCCGAAGGAGAAAGCAAAGAAGATTCGATCCGAATGCGTCGCACCAGCAGCGCGGTAAACTTCCTTCCAGTTTTCAACCATCCAGCTCCAGCTCGCTGGCGTGTCGAGCCATCGCAACGGACTTCCGGTCGTGCCGCTCGTCTGATGACAACGTGTATAATGTCCGATAGGAAACGTGAGATTGGTGCCGTAAGGTGGATGCGCCAGTTGATCTTCGACCAATTCCTGTTTGAATGTAAATGGGAAGCGCTGGAAAAAATCATCCAGACTCGCAATCGAAGAGTCGAGTCCGAGCGACGCGAACTTTCGGAGGTAAAACTGGTTTGCCGGAAGCACTGCCGCCAGCAATGCGCGCAGTTGCGTAAGCTGTTTCGAAACCAGGGCCGACCGAGGAGCGTGGTTATCGGCGGCCATCGGTCTATCTAGAGATTGGCCGCCTTGGTCGAGGCGGGAGGCGAGGCTGGCTGCGAGGCGGCCGCCTTGGGTTTGGCGGCGGGAGGATTGGGCTTATAGAATGTCACGAGGCACCCGCCCACCGCAGCCAGCACAATGCCGAGAAAGAATTGCGGTCTGATAGAACCCAGGCCACCCGCAGGCGGATGAAGCCAGATCGAGTAAAGCGCGTTGACCACCGGTGCGCCGGCAAACACGATCGACATGACAACGGCTGGAGTTCCCTTCGCGCCGAAGGCCAGCAACACGCCAAAGGCTCCGATAGCACCGACGATTCCTGCGATCAGAGACCACCACATCCCTTTGGCGGGGTAGGCCCACGACGCGCCTTTGGCGATCAGCAACCCGAGCGGCGCCAGCACTGCGGTCAAGAAGTAAGCTATGCCGACAAACAAAAATGCTTTGTAGCGGCCGTTGACGGGATCGCCCATTGCCAACTGGCCTGTATGGAGAAAGATGCCGTAAACGCCCCATGAAACAACGGTGAGCAGTGAAAACAAAAGCCATGTTAGGCCGGGCTGGCTCGAATTATCTGTAATCATAATCTTCGTGACCTTAGTCCTGGCGTCACTTTACTTCAAATGGATTATCACTTTGGATTGGCCCAGACTGAGAATCGCGACCTGACTATCGACTCTAACCTGTGAAACCGACGTCGTGAAATGCCCCGCAACCAGGTCCGTCTTAGGGTTGCCGTTTTCTCTCGGGCTGGCGCGCCCAGGCTCACCCGACTATCTCCCGCGGCGCGACTTCAATCTTGTCCGCGATCGCGGCTGGAATGGGGACCGCCGACATATCGCCGTTGCTATTGCGAGTGACACAAACCACAGTCACGATACCCTGCGCCACGTTTTCCACCGCCGCCGCGCTGACCTTCCCAAAGCGAAAGCTGTAGGTGATCGATTTGCTTTTCTTCTCGCGAACCAGGAGGTGTATTTCAACGAGATCTTCAAAGCGAAGAGGTTTCTTGAAGTCACACTCGGCGTGAACCCGAGGAAAGCCTATCGGTGGGTCGATGTTCTGCGACACGACAGAAAAACCGAGCGCGCGATAAAAAGCATGCTCGGCTGTTTCCATGAAACGGAAATAATTCGAGTAGTGCATGATCCCGGCCATGTCGGTTTCGGAAAACTCGACCCGTCGTGTCACTTTGAATTCGTATGGCATTGCTCAGATTGAGAGTTTGGGCGGCCTTGCTGAAGAAACGGAGGATGCTCCGCGGGTTTCGAATTCCCGATATACATTCATCATGTTTTCAGCCATGTGTTCGATGCCAAACCGTTGCAAAACCGCGCTTCGCCCCGCTTCGCCGAGGGCGCGCCCCTGGTCTGGCCGAAGCAGAAGTTGCTCGATAGCCGTGGCCAAAGCGGCCGGGTTCGGTTCGCTTATCAGCCCTCCACCGGTCGATTCAATCAACTCTGGAAAGGCCGCGTGACGCGGTTGAACCACCGGAACGCCGGCGGCCCACGCTTCCAGGACATACAACCCGAAGGCCTCTCCGTAAAGGGCTGGCACGGACAGGACCGACAGCGACCGGAAGAAGTCCTGTTTGGCGTTGCGATCCAGATTCGGGCAAAACTCCACATCCCCGCTCAAGCCCAGTTTATCAAAACGCTTTTGCAGCGAATCGACTAAAGGCTTATCCGAGGGCCCCATCCCTCCACCGAGTCGCAGCTTCAGATTTTTGACGAGACCCTTTTGCCTAATGGCGATGTAAGCTTCGGCCAGCGTGTCCAAGCCCTTTTCCCGGCACATCCGCGCAAAGTAACCGAGGACCGGCGGATGAGGAGATGCCGTCGCGGGATGGTAGCCTTCGAGGGTAATGCCATTGTGAACGACTCGCATGCGATCGGCCGGAAGACCCAGGCGTCGCGCCATCAAGTCGCGATAGTAAATGCTCGGAGCGACAAAGAGGTCCACTTCGGCCGCGCGCTCTGACAGAGTGGACCACGTCGGCTGGCGAACGGCGGGAGGGAGTGAATCGAGAAAATTATCTTCACCGGTCAACAGACAGACAATTGGCGATTGCAATTCCTCTCTAATCCGTCGAGCCAAACCGATCAGCAACGCATTGGAGAGGCAGACGATGTCAGGCTTCTCATTGCCCTTAAGCCAGGCAATCAACTCGGTGAGCTCTCGCGCCTGATTTCCTTCCTCGCCGCGCGCCATCGAGAGCGTGAGTTCTCCCACATCTTGCGGTCGAGTCTTGGCCGCGGAGCCGGAGGCCAATTTCAAGAGAATCGATGAATTGAGCAAGCGATGCAGCCATTTGGGTGAGTTGCGGAAGAGCGGAAAGATCTGCTCGAGATACACATTGATCCCGCCGAAGAAGATTGGCGTGCCAGTGCTGTTGTCCTCTTCGTCCAAAGTAAGCGGGAGGTAAAGAGGCACCATCAAAGTCGAATGTCCCAGCTTGCGGAGGGCTCCCACCAGCGCGTTATCTCGGAAGCAACCACCGCAATACATGCCTCCCGCGCCCGGTGTGATGTGGACGATGTTCATGGTCGCCTCATCGGTGATGCGCGATGCGTGATCGGTAACGAGCACCAGTCATTCGCATGTCACGTATCACACCTCGCTCGTCAGATTCCAGCACATTCGAGTTCCGGTTTCATCGGCATAAGCGGCTGCCCGTATGGCAACGGCTCGGGGACCTCGGCGAATTCCGCGACCGCATTGAACAATTGTGAAAAATCTTTGTTCACATCGCCCGACAAACAGTCGGTAATAGCTCCGGCCAAATCCGGATATTTGTCCGTCAAGTCGCGGAAGCTAAAGTTCGGATCATAAAATGCGTAAACCAGTTTGCGCATGTTCTCGATGCCTTGGCGGAGGGTTGCACCATATTCAGAAAAGCGAGCAGGCGAGAAATCCTCAGCGAGAATCGCTTCGTGAACGGTATCAGCGGCCAGAACGCCGCTTTTGAGCGCGAGCATGAGCCCGGAGGAAAAGACCGGGTCAAGAAAACAAAAAGCGTCCCCCGCCAGCACCAAGCCTTCTGACGCGCAATGGCGGGAGTGGAATGAATATTCGCCCGTGATGTAATAGGGGCCGGTTTGAACACCAGCGGCGAGGTGATCCTGAATCCACGCATTTTGACCAATTTCCCGCTTGAAGATTTTCTCTGGTTCGCGGACGCCGTCACGGCTGAGATACTTTCCCTCAGCCACGACGCCGACACTCACGATGTCGTTGTGCAATGGGATGTACCAAAACCATCCTTTCTCGGGCACGAACGCCACGGTAGTGCCCCCGGCATCGATGCCCTCGTCGCGTTTGGCACCTTGATAATAGGTCCAAACTGCCACTTTGTTGAGCTTCGGATCCCCGACTCGCCAGCGGTTGCGGACTGCGGTGAACGCCTCGCGTCCGGTGCAGTCCAAAGTGATGGGGGCAAAATAGTGAGAGATCTCGCCTGACTTGCTTTGGGCGCGCACGCCCACCACGCGTTCACCTTTTCGGATTAATTCTTTGACCGCGGTTTCTTCTTTGACGATGGCTCCCTTTTCGCGGGCGTTGTTGAGCATCAGCAAATCAAATTCGGATCGCAAGACCTGCCAGGTTTGCGCGACGTCCTGGGCGTATCGATTGAAGAAATAAAATGGTTGAGAGGCCTTGCCGGAGGGCGAAACGAATTGGACGCTGTACTTCTTGATAAATGCCGACTGCCGCATCTTTTCAATCAAGCCCAGGCGTTGCAGCGGGTGAAACGTGAATGGCAAAAGCGATTCGCCAATATGATAGCGTGGGAATTGTTCTCGTTCGAGGACCAGGACGCGGTGGCCTTTCTCGGCCAGAACAGCGGCTGCTGCTGCGCCCGCCGGGCCGCCACCCATGACGATAGCGTCATATAGAGTTGAATCTTCCATGGAAATATTCTCTCCGAAAAGCTAACGTTGCGATCGGGCCGGGTGCGGTGTCGGCGGCAAAATCTCGACGATTTCAGCCAATGATCTCTGCACCGGGTCCATCAGTGAATTCCGACGACCATACAACTGACGCGAATCCGGCAACTGCAAGGCAGTCATAATAAAGGAATCGGCTTCAACGTGAAAAAAAGCCTTTGGCCGACTGGAGTGGATGATTTGATGTTGATCGAGAATGTGGCCTAAGGGCAACCGCTCTTCTAGAATTGCCCGGCGAGCCCCAGATGGAAAAAGCGCCAGGTTGATCTTGATGGCTCCAAATTCAGCCGGCTCCTCGGTCTCATCAAGCAGCAATATCACCTCTCGAAAATAGAAGTCATCCCGTTGGTGCCGTCCTAGCACGTTGAGATAAACTTTCTGCCGATGGAATTTCTCCAGAGTTGGTGTCATGTCGTTGCTGTGAACGAGCAGCGACCGATAAGGCTCCGGCATTTGATCTCCTGCGATTGGCTGGATGGAGGGCAAGGTCCTGCCTGCCTGCGCATAAAATTCGTCCAGCGGATAGGCAAACGGACTGACCTTAAGGCCGGGCTGCGGCTGTGCCATGAAAACAGACGTCGGCATATTTGGATCGTCCAACTCGGAGTTGAGCTTAGGCGTATCGGGCATTCTTGTGTTGGGGCAGGAAAAACTCGTGGAGCAACCGATCCACTTGCAGAAGCCCTTCGCGATTTAACTTCACTGTGTCTCCATGCATCGTCAAGAAACCCCAGTCCTCCAAAGTCCGCAATGGAACGGCGAATCTCTTCCTGATATCGATGCCGAACTTCTGTTCGAAATACGAGGTGCTGATCTGCCCCAGTTTCAATTGCAAAACAAACTCGCGGATCAATCGCTCGTCGGGCGTCGGTGTCAACGCCCGGTAAATGGGTAGTTTGCCATCGGTCAGCGCATTCACGTAAGGCTCGAAATCGTGGTGGTTTTGAAAGTGAGTGCCTCCGATATGCCCGAATGAAGCGACGCCCAGGGCCAACAAATCAGCGCCGGCCCATAAACGGTCGCGATAAAGGAAGCGGGTCTTCTGTTTATCTTTCACCGCCGTGTAGGCGCTGCCCACCGTGTAGCCGGCTTTCTCCAGCTCTGCGAACGCGCCAGCGACCCAATGGCGTTTGGTTTCCCAATCGGCCACGGGAGCGGCGAGTTTTCCCTCCGCTTTCATTTGTTTGTAAATGGTCGTGTTGTAGGGGATTTCCATCTGATAGATGGTGACGCTGTCGGGCTGCATCTCGATCGTTTTGCGGATGCATTCCCGCCAGTTCCCTTCGGTTTCTTCGACCATCCCAGCAATCAGATCGATGTTGATCTGAGGAAAATCCAGTTCTCGCGCATATTTGAAAGCGCGCGCGATTTCTTTGCTGTGATGGGCGCGACCATTAATTTCCAGGATATGATCGTCAAAATTTTCGACTCCCAAACTCAGTCGTGTCACTCCCATTTCGCGAATCGCTTTTAGTTTGTGATCCGTCAAAGTCCCAGGCTCGCACTCGAATGTCACCTCTTCCACTTGATCCCATGGCAAGATGGCTTTCATCCCATCGGTAAGATGCCGGAGTTGGTCCACCGAAAGGTAGGAAGGCGTGCCGCCGCCAAAATAAACAAAGCTTGGTTTTCGACCGCCGATGAAAGATTCGGCCGCATATAAGCTGAGTTCTTTGAGAGCTGCATCAATGTATGCCTTGATAGCGGTTGAATCTTTGTCCGTATAAACGCGGAAATAGCAGAAGTGGCAGCGCTTCCGGCAAAACGGAATATGCAGATAAATGCCCAGGTCAGTTCCTGGTCGGGGCGGTCGTCGCAAGGCCGCATAGGCCTGGTCAACCTGCTCCGACTTCCAGAATGAAAATGGCGGATAGTTGGAGACGAAATAGTTGCCGACCGTCGTTTCTTTCTCCGGCTGGGCTGACGCGGGAGGAACTTGCTGAGGAATGGTCGTGCTCATGAACTATTAACGCTGCTCGTCGTCACTTGCGCGGAGATTTCGCTCCGAACGCATAGATTTTTCCATCATCGGACCCAATAACAATGCGGCCACCGGCCACAGCCGGCGAACCGGCCAATGCCTGGCCAATCTCGTATTTCCAAAGCTCCTTTCCGTTAGTGAGAGAAACGACATACAAACGGCCATCGTCCGAGCCCACCACCACTTTGTCTTCGCAAATGACCGGCGAGCTGTCCACTTTCCCTCCAGCAGTGAAAGTCCAGATCGCTTGGCCATCTGCTTTTTTGACGCAATGAAGGCGCTTGTCCCGCCCACCAAATACCACCCGGTCAGCCGCAAGTGCCGGCGAAGAAAAATACGGAAACGCCCTGTCCTTGTAGCGCCAGACGATTTTTGCTTCCGGGATGTCAATGCAAAGGAATTCGTTTTCGTACTGGCCGATGTAAACGCGCCCGTCAGCCACCGCGCCTGAACCGGCAATGTAAGCGCCCGCTTCAATCTCTTTGAGCTTCTCTCCGTTCGCCAGCGAAACCACATGCAGCAGGGCATCACAGCCGCCGAACATCGTCTTGCCGTCAGAAACCGCGGGCGAGCCGTTGATATAATTGCCGGTTTCGTATGTCCAGGCCGCTTTGCCGGTTTCCGAGTCAACGCAGTGAAGCTTGAAATCATAGCTGCCCAATAGAATCCATGTGGAACTATTGGTCGGGCTTTTAACCCAATTTGGCGCGCCTAAAATCTTTTCACCGGTTTCATATTTCCATAGCTGCTTGCCAGAGGCAGCATCCAGCGCGTAAAGATTCGCGTCGGTCGAGCCGACGAAGACTTTGCCGTTCAAAACCAACGGCGAGGATTCAACGGGTCCACCAGTCTTGAAGGCCCAAACTTTTTGACCCGTCTCAAGATCAATCGCGTAAATCTTGCCGTCATCGGATCCAATAAAAACGCGCCCGTTCTCAATCGCTGCGGAGGACTTGACCGGCCCATCCGTCTTAAAGTTCCAGAGCAACGTCAACGATTCGGGCAAACGCGTCGCAGAGACCCCGAGCAAGCCCGGACTGCCACGAAACATGGGCCAACTGTTCGTGTTCTGAGCTTTTGGAGGTCCGGATTGGTTTTTCTCGGCACCGGCGCCCGTCATGAGGAAACCGAAAGTTGCCAGCAGAATCGCCGAAGCGGCTCGCCAACACCCTAATGTTGCTAAAAAACAATTCATGGCTTCGCCTGTAAAACGCAATAAAGAAGCAGAAACTGACCAGTCTCCGTTGCTTTGGCGCTAAACTATTCTACACGGAAAGCCGGTTGGCAACAAAAATAATACCTATACGTATGATTCGTTGGTTTCGCCTCACCCGGAGCATCCCGAGGGTGTCGGGCGATCTCGGCACTCTCCGTGGGCTCCGCAGGTTGCTGAAAACGCGGTCGGTGAGACCAAACGTGGGAGCTGCCGGTCAAGGGTTCGATTTTGTCCTTTGGATTTCGGATTTTAGCTTGCGCGGAGCAAACGGACGTCAACACCATTGGCCGTGGGTGATTCTCGATCCATTCTCATCTTGAGCGATATTCACTATGCTGCGGCTGCCGAAAAGGAACGCGGCTGGCGGGAATCCGACTGCATTCCCAATCCGGCGTTGCGGCTCGCTGTCAGGGCATACCGGCATTTCATTTGGCGAAGAGATCCGTTTGCCCATAATTATTTGCTGGACCGATTCGTGGAGGAATCGCAGCCGGCAGATTACGTCTTGGCAAATGGAGATTACTCGTGTGACTCTGCGTTCATTGGCCTGAGCGATGATGCGTCCTATCAAAGCGCCGAGGAATGTCTGAGGAAGTTACGCCAAAAGTTCGGGGATACCCTCCTCTTGACGATCGGCGATCATGAGCTTGGAAAGCTAAGTTTGTTTGGAGGTCAGGGCGGCATGCGGCTGGCGAGTTGGCACCGTGTGATCGACGAGTTGAAGGTGGGTGCTTTCTGGAAGATCGAGCTCGGAAATTACCTTCTACTCGGAGTCACTTCCTCTCTTTTGGCATTCCCGGTTTATGAGCCGGAAGCCTTGCCGGAAGAGCGCGCTGTTTGGGAAGAGTTGCGCGCTGGCCATGTCGCTTTGATCAGTGAAGCATTCGCGTGTTTGAAGCCTGATCAGCGTGTCATCCTGTTTTGTCATGATCCGACGGCACTCCCGTTTCTCTTGCGCACCCCATGCGTCCAATCCCGAATCCATCAGATCCATGCTACGGTGATCGGTCATTTGCATTCCGAATTCTATATGCTCAATAGCCGTTTCCTTTCCGGGATGCCAACGCTGCATCCGTTCGGAAATTCAATTCGACGAATGAGCGCGGCTCTGAATGAGGCTCGTCATTGGAAACCTTTCAAAGTTCACCTTTGCCCGGCGCTGGCTGGCATTCAGTTATTGAAGGATGGCGGTTATCTCCGCTTGGAACTCGATCTTGATGCGGGAAAGCTTCCTCGGTTTCAGTTTCACCGGCTACACTGGAGCGAGGGCAAACCTGCGCTCCGGTAAGCCGCCCCCGCCGCGCATCTCTGACCTGATCGAGCACCTCTGCGAGAGCGCGCAGCGGGCTAGCTCTCGGGATGATGGTTGTGCAACCACCTGCGGGCTGTTTGGCACATCCGGTCCGGCTTGTCTTTGATAAGCTGCCTCAGAACCTCAATGGTTACCCGTTCAGGCCCTGGTCGGTTCAGTCCAAAATCCATGATCAGTTTGGCCTTGGCCTTCTTCACGGAATCGAAGTCCTCCCCTTGGGGGTTCCAGTCGTTATCCTCAGAGGGGTTCATATCGATGGCAGAACGTCGGATCTCGCTCCCGGTCGCTACGGGCCGATACTATCTCAAAGATGGCGAAAAGTAACTACGGATTTTCTGACAATTAAAACCCCAGCGTGCGTTAAGGTGGGCAAGATCGTGCGGCAATGGCATAACAGGCTGTCCTATTTTAGGACAGGCTATCGAGTCAATGTCCAATTATTGGACGTGTTCCAGCTCCAGAGGAAGATAGCTTTTCGCCGCTGAGGATTGGGGATAGGAGCTGGCACTAAATAGGCGCAGCAACCTAGGTGGATCTGTTGCCCAAGGACTTCGTTACAGATGCCACCTAACAAGAACGAGTAGAATGGCGGGAGTGGCGGGGCTCGAACCCGTAACCTCTGCCGTGACAGGGCAGCGCTCTAACCACTTGAGCTACACCCCCACAAGGGGCTCGTGAAAGTAAAAAAACCGTCTCCGCAAGTCAACGGTGAAGTCAAAAGTTTTTAAAAACGATTCGGGCAGCAGACGCCAAGGAGGTGGGGGTGGGGGACCCCGCTGAAGAAACGTACCGCTACCCGAATCAAAATCACTTCTCGAAATAAGGTAGAACCCTCGTAAAATTTGTCAACAAGTTATGTGGGATGCAGAATCCGTACCGAATCAAACTTTAACAAAGAAATTATTTTTGTGAATGCCTGTTTTCAGTTTTTCGTCCTTCGGCTTTCTGGCAAAGTGCTCCGCATCACATGCAGTCTCGCCTCGGATCCAGGACGGTCGAGGGAGGTTCAATGTATTATTCGTGCAACTTTTTCAGCGACCTCAGTGTCCTTGGAGCATAATGAGCCTGATCCGGACCGAGACAAAACATGACAGACCCAAACAATTTTGAGGCATTCATGAGGGCTTACCAGAATATGGTATTCACGACTGCCGCGCGACTGCTTGGAAATCAAGCCGAGGCGGAGGACGTTTCTCAGGAAGTGTTCCTGAAGGCTTATGAGCGATATGACGAACTCAGCCAAAGCCCGACGGTTGGAGGATGGCTGAAGACGGTGACAACAAACCTGTGTCTCAATCATTTGTCCAGGTACCGGTCACGCTGGCGCTTTTTTTCGGAGATGTTTTCTGGAGAAGATGGCGACGATTTTACAGTCGAGATTCCCGCGCCGAATACCATGAACGAACAGTTGGATGACGCTGACCATCGGCGGCTCTTGGAACAAGCTCTGCAAAAGTTGCCAAGCACCCAGAGAGTTCCGCTGGTTCTCTTCCATTTCGAGAATTTAAGCTACGAGGACATTGCGGCGAAACTGAACATCTCCTTGAGCAAGGTGAAGACGGATATTTTTAGAGGCCGTGAAAACTTGCGCCAAAAACTGAAGTTGAACATGGCGAATGAAGATCCTTGGAGCGATTTCAAACCACGAGCGGGGGACCCGCCTTCGCGTGAAAACGTGAAGCAAGCAGATGGATGGCGACAAACCCGCCATCTCCTGTCGCACGAAATGACATAAGCGATTTGCCCTATGGAAAACGATACGATCCGACAACTTGAGCATCTGATTCAGCGCGAGCTGGAGACACTTCCAGAATTGGAAGCCCCGCACACTTTAATTCCTCATGTGATGGCGAGGATCGAGGGCCAAGCGCATGCGCCCGCGTGGAGAAGAACGTGGTGGGCTTGGCCGCTGTCCCTGAAAATCACCTCTGCCACTGTGTTGTTTACCCTTATCGCGATCGTCTCCTACGGTAGTCATTGGGCTGCGGCTCAGTGGGAAACCCAGGAGCTTCCGCAGACAGTGATCCGATGGTGGGATGCTTTTGCTTCGGCTGGTGCCGTATTGGGCACGCTGGGGAACGCGCTACTCATTGCTGGCCGATCGATTGGACAACCTTGGCTCCTCGGGATGTTCGCGTTCGTGTTTCTGATGTACCTGACATGCGTCGGAATAGGGACCATCTGTTTCCGAGCGGCGGTCAACAAGCGTTAAGGAAAACTCTCAATGAAACAAATAGTAACGTCAACGATTCTAGCTCTCGCTTTGGTCTCTGAGTTGAGTGAGCTCATTCATGCCCAGGAGAATTCCATCCCCAATTCAACCAACCGGCCGCCTCAAACCATTCAGCAAGACAGCGCTGTCACCGCGCCCACACCGCTGGAACGTGAGGCACCCCGCGTTTACCGGAGAGAAATTGTCAGTTTTGGACAAGATGTGACGCTCCGACGTAACGAGGTTTGCAGCGATATGGTTGTTATTGGAGGCAACGCGACGGTCGCCGGAACTGTGGAAGGGAACCTAGTTGTCATCTTCGGCTCGGCTGACATTTCCGGCAAAGTCGAGCGAGACATGGTCGTCGTGTTGGGAGCGGCCCATATAGCTAGCGGAGGGACGGTTGAAGACGATGCAGTAGTGGTAGGAGGAAAAATCGATCTGGGGTCAGGGGGTACGATCAATGGCGCTCGACGGGAATTCGTTCTCGGAAATAAACTTCTGAACGTAAAGTGGATCGGCGATTGGTTCCACAACGGGTTCCTGTTAGCGCGGCCGTTCCCTCCGAGCGTCCATTGGGTGTGGATCGTCGTCAGCATGCTCTTAGTATTTTATTTCCTTTTGGCTGCTCTTTTTCCTCGACCCCTTCAAGCCTGTGTCGTTGCGCTCGAGACCACACCGGCTGGCTCATTCTTCGCGGGAGCTTTGGCTTTGGTCCTCATCGGGCCTTTGATGTTTCTCCTCGCAATTTCCGTGGCTGGAATCTTGGTCATTCCTATTTTGCTATTCTCGATCCTAGCCGCTCTCGTGTTTGGGAAAGTGGCGATATACCGATCTACCGGAGAGCAACTGGCCAGGCAGTTCAATCTGGCCGGCCTGCAGCAACCTGCCGTGGCCTTGCTCATTGGATTCGTCCTATTTTATCTCCTTTATACCGTTCCTCTCCTTGGGTTTTTGGTCTGGGGTGTTGCCACGGTTTGGGGGCTCGGAGCAGTCTTGGTCGCGGCTTTCACCAGATTCCGTCGGGAGCAAGAACCTCCTCTTGTCACCACGACTTCGGCCGCTCTGACTGGAATTTCATCAGCCACTTTTCAGGAACCTCCCCCGACGATTCCCGTATCAGCGGATTTGGTCACCCTTCGAAGGGCGGGCTTTTGGATTCGGTTTGGGGCGACTTTGTTGGATCTGGTTTTGCTGGGGACTCTAACGGCGTTCGTCGGCCCTTTGTTCCTGTTCTTTTGGGCTGCTTACCATGTGGCGATGTGGACGTGGAAGGGAACAACTATCGGAGGCATCGTGGTCGGTATTAAAATCATTCGGGTGGATGGCCAGCCTATTAACTTTGCTGTCGCTCTCGTCCGAAGCTTGTCCAGTTTTTTTTCTGCGGTGGTGTTGTTCCTCGGCTTCTTTTGGGCCGGATGGGACAAGGACAAACAGGCGTGGCACGATAAAATTGCAGGGACGATCGTCGTGAAATTACCGAAAGGATTGTCTCTGATCCTGCTATAGTTGAGTGGCTTAGGTCGAGATGTCGGGTTCCCCGCTGTTTTCAGTGGAACCATTTCCGTGTCCGGGCTGGAAGACTCACTCCGGAGGGTGCCTGGAGTTTGGACATTTTCCGGCCGCGTGCTGTTGTAGCCCATGAGGTTTGCGACTCACATCTCCCGGAGAGGAGATCCGAGAATAGCCCACCCTTTGAAGGGTGGGATTAGGTAGTCAATAGTCAAAGTCCCGAAGGGACGGTTGAACTATTCTCGGGCGATCCTTTGTCGTGAACAGACAGTAGGAGCTGACGTAGGACATTGGGGGATTCGGCCGTCCCTGCGGGACTTATGCAATCGCTCATGCGAACCCGGCAGTCAACTGCCGGGCTATTCTCGAATCTCCCTCCGGGAGACGAAGGCCGCCAATAGGTCCAAACTCCAGTCAGCCCGGCGGAATGAAAAAGAGGCCTTCATCTGCTGTTGACCTATTCCATTGAAAACAGCGGGAAACCATGAACTTCCCTCCGGACGCTTTTGCCGCATCGAGCTGTAAGCATCGCCTTTTGGGGTGCGACCTAAGGGTACGGCAACGCAGTTCATCGGCCCTGCCACGCGCCATGGGCGCTTGGCCTGCTCATTTTGGCAGGTATGTAGTCTCGGCTTTAGTCGGTTTTCACGCGCCGACCGGCTAAAGCCGGGACTACATACATAGGTCGAACAGGTAGTGTCCTGGGCCAAAATATGAACTGAGATAATGACGACGCGTCAGGAATCGGACGAGGAATCGGATGATCAGCATGCGAACAATCGGGAGCTGCTGATTCGTAACCTGATCGTCGCGCAAAGAGCTATCTCGTCACAAGCGTCATGAATTTTTCACTGGCCTTGGCCAGAGTTTGCAGGCATAAAAGCTCAAACGAACATCAAACCAGCCCGAACCATGCACATTCAATCGAGATTCGACATCTCTGCTTCAATTGACGGATCACAAGGCTCACGATGTTTCCTACCTCCGGTTTGACCGCACAGCGCTGCTTGAATACCATGAAACTTAGAACAAAACTCCGACTCCTTCCATTGGCCCTGATGGCCACTACCTTAACTCTCCGCGCTCAGGTGCAGATTACTCTGCCTGCTCCCATAGTCAGGGAGACGTTCGATACGGTGGAGGAAGGGAAACTGCCAACCGGCTGGTCCGTTCAGAATTTCACCGACTCACTCAATGCCGGGGAAGATCTGGACGACCCCAAGTCCGATTCCTATTTGAATTGGGTCGTAATTTCTAGAGCCCGGATCGAAAGCAACGCATGGGAAGTACCGCGACGAGTGTCCGTGGCGCCAAACCAGACCCTCAACGGCGTCGCGGTGACCAATCTCATCGAAAACAAATTTCTCTACGCTGAATCCGATGTTCGAGGTGGAAGCCAGGTGCAATACCTCTTCTCACCGGATTTCAACCTCACCGGCAAGTCGAATGTCTTTGTGTTTTACAACAGTATTTACGAACAAAACCAGGACAGCATCGGATCTGTCGAATATTCGATTGATGAAGGCAAGACTTGGTTGCCCATTATTTACATGATCGATGGCTCGGACATCGCTCGCGCCGCGGATGGCAGCATTGATGCATTCGCGACGCTGGAGAGGCCCAACACTGACACTGCGGCACTCATTAACCCGGCGACCGGAGAAGATATTGGCCGTAAATACGGAGCTTTCATCGGAGTGACCTCAAACAAATGGTCCACTCTCGCGCCGTTCATTAGCGCCCGCATAAACGACGATGGCGTGGAGTCCAAACGAATTGAGTTGTTCAGATTGCCCCAGGCGGACAGCCAAGCCAAGGTGCGATTCCGCTTTGCTCAAGCGGGCACTGGGAGCTGGTATTTCGGAATCGACAATTTTGGACTTTATTCCATCACGCAAAGCAAGCCCACACAGCCGACCATTGGCGGATCGCCATCCGTTAGCTTTTTTGGAAGCGCCAATTTTGCGGGATCGCCCTTCAAAGGCACGGCTCCCAACCAGACACACGGACTGAGTGTGTGGCAAATCTCTGATTCTTCCTCGTTCTCCGCGGATAAAGGACTCGCCAGCGTTCTGGAAAGCTATACATCCGCCAAAAACCTGACTTCTCTCAGTATCTTGCTGGGACGTATCAATCCAGGCAAAACGTACTACGCGACAGTGCAATATAAGGATCAAACTGGAGCGGGTTCGGACTTTGCTGCTCCCGTTACCTTTACAGTCACCAGTACCGTCCCAACTCCGATAACACTGGAGAATTTCGAGTCCACCGCAGAAGGAACGGTGCCCAAGGGCTGGACAGTTGAAAATCAAACCGACGGTGCAGGCGTGGGTGAAGATCCGGCCGATCTCCGATCAGACACCTACTTAAATTGGTCGGTCGTCTCGTTCGATCATCTCACAGGCTTTGGAGCTGCGCGTATAACGAATACGAATATCGTGAGTGGTAACAGCATTTACGCTGAATCCGATGTGCGGACCGGTAATCAGATTCAATATCTGACGACTCCAGATTTCAATCTGGCTGGAAAAAGCAACATCTGGCTGATGTTCAAGAGCAACTACGAGCAAAATCAAGACAGCTTCGGTGGATTGGAGTACTCGGTGGATGGCGGAGCCAACTGGCTTTCCATCCTCTACATGATCGACCTTGCCGACGTCTCCGTTAAGTCAGATGGCTCCGTTGATGCCGTAAAAACTTTGACCACGACTTACGGTGATGTGGCGAAATTGCTCGATCCAGCAACGGGTGATCGCGTCGCTGCCGGTAAATACGCTGATTTCATTCAGGCAAAGCCCATCGACGCCCTGGGGCCGTTTGTGAGCGGTCGAATTAACGATGACCCGAACGAGTCCAAACGCCTCGAACGTTTTCGTTTGGCGGCGGCTGACAACCAAGCCAAAGTGCGCTTCCGCTTTACTCAAGCCGGCACCGCGAGTTGGTTCTGGGGAGTGGACGATTTCGGACTTTATTCCGTAGGGCCCGAAACCCCGAGCCGGACCAAGCCAGACGCTCCCGCGATCACATCTCCGGCGTCGCTCACCCTCTTCAACTCGAGCCTAACCTTCACAGGTTCTGCCTTTGCCGGAATTCAGCCGAAGGACGTGAACGCGGTGACGGTCCTCCAGGTATCCGGAAGTTCAGCGTTCAGCTCGACCACGGGCCTGAGCAACGTTCTCGTCTCGGTGACCAGCACCAACGGAGCGACAGCTATTGCGGTGCCGACGGCGCGACTGTTCCCGGGCCAGGCCTATTACATCACGATGCAGTATCAGGATAGCAGCGGAATCAAATCTGACTTTTCCTCGCCGACGACTTTCACAATCAGCGCGCCGATCGCGCCGATCGCGCTGGAGACTTTTGAATCGACAGCGGATTTCGGTTTGCCGCCCGGCTGGACAGCGACAAATCAAACGGACCTTGTGACTGCAGGGCTCAATCCCGCAGACCCGAAGTCTGACACTTACAAAGACTGGCTCGTGGTTCCTTCCGCGACCTTGGTGGCGTTTGGCGGCGGTCGAGACGACACGAACGTCGTCACTGGAAAGAGCATTTACGCTGAATCCGACAACCGTGGAGGCAACCAGATCCAGGTGTTACTCAGCCCCGAATATGATCTACGGGGCCGGAGTAGTGTGTGGGTCGCCTTCAAGAGTAGTTACGTTCAAAACCAAGATAGTATCGGGGTGATGGAATACACAGTTGACAGCGGCAATAATTGGCTGCCGGTCATTTACATGATCGATGCTGGCAAGACAGCAGCGGGCGGTGATATTATCCGCACCAACGGCGTGATTGATGCAACGGCCACTCTGACGACAACCGCAGGCGATATCGCCAAGGTCATCGACCCAGCGACGGGCGCGCGAGTTGCCGCCGGCAAGTACGCGGACTTTGTCTTGGCCAAGCCAATCGGATCGCTCGGCTCTTATATCAGTGGCCGAATCGACGATGATAAAGTCGAATCACGGCGTTACGAACGCTTTCCCTTATCTGCCGCTGACAATCAAGCGAAGGTTCGTTTCCGCTTTGTCCAGGCCGGAACCGGAAGCTGGTGGTGGGGAATCGACGACTTCGGATTGTACAGCGTTAGCTCAGGTCCGCAGGTCGGTCCTCTTGGGGTTACCCGGCAGGGAGCCAACGTGGTGATTGCTTGGGCTGGAATCGGAACTCTCCAATCCGCGAATGACATCGCCGGTCCGTGGAGCGATGCTCCTGGAGCCAGTCCACAAACAGTGGCTATCGCAGGCCAGGGTAAATTCTACCGCTTGCGTCAATAATCTCCTTCAAGTCGAAGGGTCGGCGGGTTTTGGCGATGTAAACCGTGTGTCATCCCAAAACCCGCTTTTTCATATTCAGAATCATCGCTGACTGCCATGAGCGCTGAGCAGCATAAGCCAGGTCGGCTGACACTGTTCCTGGAAAGGGCTCCCAGCGCGGTTTTCGTCAGCTATGCAATCTTCGCGGCCTTCTGCACTTATTTTTGCATGTACGCTTTTCGCAAGCCGTTCGCGGCCGCGAAATTCGAAGGGGCAGTCTTCTTCAATTCGATGGTTCAACTTAAGACGGCAATCGTGATCAGCCAGATTCTCGGTTATGCCCTCTCAAAATATATCGGGATCAAGGTCTGCTCGGAAATCACTCCATCTCGGCGCGTCTTTGCCCTGGTTTTTCTCATCCTGTGGGGGGAAGCGGCCCTGGTTCTTTATGGCATCGTGCCGGACAACCTCAAGGTCGTGGCGATTTTTCTGAATGGGCTGCCCCTCGGAATGGTTTGGGGGTTGGTGGTTTGGTACTTGGAAGGAAGGCGCACATCGGAGCTGCTCCTCGCGGGCTTAAGTTGCTCTTACATTCTAGCCAGCGGAATTGTCAAAGACTTCGCGCGCGCCATGATGAATGGGATGGTTGCGGATTGGTGGAGGGAAATTCCTCTCATCGGACCAGCGATCGCTGGATTGCTCGGTCAGGTGGGCGAGGGATGGATGCCTGCGATCACTGGATTGCACTTCCTGCCTTTATTTCTCCTGTCCGTGTGGATGCTCAACCAGTTGCCGAGGCCCAGTGAAGCCGATGTCGCGGAGCGGGTGCAACGAAAGCCTATGGACGGCTCAGACCGGCTGGCTTTCATCAGGCATTTCTTGTTGGGCTTGGTGTTGCTCTGCCTCTCCTATTTCTTTTTGACAGCGTATCGGGACTTCCGTGACAACTACCAGGTGGAACTGTTCGACGGGCTTGGATATCCCTACGAGAAGAACAAAGCCATCATCACGAAAGCCGAGACCATTGTCATGTTCGGTGTCATTGGAGCGATGGCGCTCCTCAATTTGATCAAAGACAATCGGCGCGGATTAATCGGCGCGTTCACCATCATGATTGGCGGAATGACGCTGATGGGAATCAGCACATTGCTCCTGGAAGCAAAGATGATCGATGGCTTCTGGTGGATGACTTGCGTTGGACTTGGGTCATACCTGGCTTACGTTCCGTATGGCTCTGTGTTGTTCGATCGGCTGATGGCTTCGACCCGAGTGGTCGGAACAGCAGTGTTCGCGATCTACGTGGCGGATTCGATCGGATATACGGGATCGGTTGGCGTCCAGTTGTTCAAGGATCTCGCCCAAGGTAATGTCTCCCGACTAGGCTTCTTCAAAGGTTTTACTTACTTTGTCTCGATCCTGGGAGTGGTTTGCCTCGTGAGCAGTTGCATTTATTTCCTGCGTCGGCAAAAGTCCGACGCGCTCGCTGAAAAATCGAAAGCCAACTGATCGTATCAACCGGCTCAGACATCCTGACGCCCTGGAATACGAGTGACCTGCCCGTGG
>CAMAWP010000067.1 GCA_945861765.1 Akkermansia muciniphila
ACCGAGGCCGGCCACCTCCGCGCCATCGTCGAGGAGTTGTCGCGGCCCGAAGCTCACGATCCGAAACTTGCCGCCGTGCGCTACTTCCTGACCGAGCACCGCACCGAGGGCAAAACGTGGTTGGAACATGGGTGCATCATCTTCAGCCAGTATTACGACACCGCACACTGGATCGCCTCCGAGCTGGCGAAGACGCTCCCGGCCGAGCCGGTGGCCGTCTATGCCGGCACCGGCAAGAGCGGCATGTTCCGGGGCGATGCGTTCGCGTCCATCGAGCGCGAGGAGATCAAGAAGGCGGTCAAGAAGCGCAGTGTGCGGCTCGTCGTCGCCACGGACGCCGCGTGCGAAGGCTTGAACCTGCAAACGCTCGGCACGCTCATCAACGTGGACCTCCCGTGGAATCCATCACGGCTTGAACAACGCCTCGGCCGCATCAAACGCTTCGGCCAGGCCCGCCGTTCCGTGGACATGCTCAACCTCGTCTATCACGACACTCAGGACGAGAAGGTGTATTCGGTGCTCTCCCGGCGCCTCAAAGACAAGTTCGACATCTTTGGCGGCCTGCCCGACACGATCGAGGACGACTGGATCGACAGCGAGGAACGGTTGGAAGAGATGATGGATGAATACATCCATCTCCGTCAGAAGGCCCGCGACGTCTTCGAGCTCCGCTACAAGGGAACCATCGACCCCGACAAGAACCGCTGGGAACTCTGCTCCCGCGTGCTGGCGCGGAAAGACGTAGTGGAGAAACTGTCGGAATCGTGGTGAGCCTATGCCCGAATCGAAGAACAATGCGTGGTTGCATGGGCCGGCGCGGTTTAATCCGCCAGCTTCTGCTGGATCGGAAGAACGAACAGCGCGATTTCTTCGAGTTCGCAAATACGTTCCGCATTCAAGAGTTGCTTGAGGAGATGCTGGAGTATTGCCACGGGATTGAGGTTCTTGATTTTTAAAAAGCGAAAGCGGAATTCATGGCAGAGAAGTCCGTGGAGGAGCTTTTTGAAGATGGATCAACTTCACCGACAAACTCCGAGAGCGGGCTTTCGGTGTATGACGGGCGTTTCGCCATCCCACAAGCGCCTGACAATGCCAATCCCCTGAAGACGGCGAGGTATGTGAAGACTGTTCGAGAGTCCGTCGCGCGGCATTCCGTCGGCGACAGACCCCCTGCGGCAACGCACCTCGACGGCAAACTAAAATCCCTGCAATCCCAGGTGGCGAAGAAAAAGGTCGTCTATCTCGATGTGTGCCACTGGATCAACTTGCGGCACGTCTGGCTCCAAAGCGCAAAGGCGCTGCCCGTGTATGAGCAAATCCTGGTTTGCTTGAATCGACTGGCACTGCGGCAGGCTGTGCCGTGTCCCCTCAGCACCCCGGTTTTTGAAGAGTTGATGAAGCAACTCGACCCCCGCTCCCGCGCAGCCACGGCCAACCTGATGGACATTTTCAGCCATGGCATCTCCGTGATGCGGTTCGAGGAATCCTTTGCACAGCAATGCTGCAGCTCGATGGCTCGCGACGGACAAGATGTCCGAGTCAACACCAGTTCTGTCTCCAAAGTCGGCATGTGGTTTGGCGAGGAGCAGATCAGGGACGCGTGGTGGTCGCCCGACATTTCTGTGATTTGGGACAACGTCAGCATCGACCTGCGATGGGAAATGACGGTCAATGACTGCCAGAAGCTCACGGTTCAGGGATTTCTTCCACATCTTGAAAAGAGGAGCTTCTTCTCGAAATGGACAGAGTTGCCGGTTCAGCAAAAGGTCAGCCCGAAGCCGTTCTGGGAGCTCTCAAGAAAGTGTAGAAGCGATGTCGTTCAGGACTACGTGGCCCAAGTCCTTGCCAACGTGGAGGCGCACATCGGCGGGACTCCGACCGAGGAGATTCGTGCAGGTATCCTCAAAATCGCGCAAGCGATGATCGATTCTCAGGACTATGGCCGCATCCCCTGCTGCGAGATAGTTGCCGGAATGTGCGCCGCCCAAGTGTTTCGTGGTGGCAAGCTCCGTCCCAACGACATTTTTGATTTTCTACACGCCAGCGCCGGAATCCCTTCGAGTGAAGCGTATTTTTGTGACGGCCCGATGGAACACCTCCTCCGGAGCAAGGTGTTGAAATTCGATGAGCAGTTTGGGGTGCGGATACACAGTAGGCCGGATGACTTGCTTGAATACCTGAAGTCGCTATAAGCCCAGAAATCTTGCTCGCCCCTGGCATTGCCCTTCAATCCCACGGGCAACCCTTAGCCTAAGCGTTATCCATAGCTGGTATCAGTGTAAACTGGGAAACGCCACGGCATCCCGCCACTTCACAACATCCTCTACTTTCTCGCTGATTCGGAAGGCAGGGGAAGATTCAATGACATCGTTGAAGCCCAAGCCCTCTATGAAAAAGTCGTGCGACTGGGAGTAGGCGGTCCGAATACCGGGCCTTACAGCGCGCCGCTACCGGGAGGCTCCATAAGTTATCTCTGGGGTGGGCTTGATCCAATTTCCATTCTTGACAGCTACGACGAAAAAATTGAAACCGATCCAGGCGAGATCCTTTTCATGTCATCAAGCGGCTCGAACCTTGGTAATGCAGGATTCTCCCTCGCCGTCCCAATATACTCAGGTGCCGGGGCCCGAACAAAAATTGCGCTTTTCCGTTCTCAAGCGAATAAGGATAGATACGTCCAGATGATCAATGACGGTTCTCTGCTCATAGTGTTCGGGCTGAATTGCCAGTGGGGTATAATCTCCGGCCCCGCCTTTAACTTCGAAAAGAAGCTATCGCATTGGGCTCAACCCGGACTCGGATCCATAGCAGTCGAGCGCTTCTCGAAAGGCCGCGACACGGTTACAGTCCTGGGTTTGAATCTGTTTAGCCGAGGCGACGACTGGCACGCCACGAAAGACCACTGGAAACACGCCATCACGGCTTTTAGTTTATTGCTGACACCTAATTATCCAGGTTGGGATCTACTCAACCCAGCGGTTCCCTCTGCAGGCGTATCCCGGGAACGCCCCGAAATGCCAGCCGTCAAAGTAAATAGCTTCTAACACTTTGTCGCCCCCTCCGTTTTCGTCAAGGGAGACAATTTTGTCTTCAGACATGGGCGAAGGGAGCGACGGTCTAACTTCCAACCCTTCGAGCAGGACGATTGTGATTTATGTAGGAAGGGTGGCCACTATCGATAGCCGGGGAGCGCCCTTATGATAATGCGCTTCAACTCCAGTGGATCAATTTCCCCCTCGCGCTGAAAGAGCGTTTCACCTTTCGAGCCGATCAGCATCGTGAAGGGCAAGGCCCCGCTCCACTTGGCGTCGTAGGCTTCCATGAGTTTGTATTTGTCCCTATCACCGATAGATGAGGTTTTTACCCGAAGACTGTTTTTTTTGCAGAAAAGCGAGAACTTCCTTGTGTTCATCGGGATAATTCGCCGCGACGGTGATCATCTCGAACGGGCGTTGGCGATACATGCGGTTGATCGTGACGAATTCCGGAAACTCGGTGATGCACGGGCCGCACCAGGTGGCCCAAAAGGTGACGAGCCGGACTTTGCCGGAATCGTTTTTGCGGAGTGCCCTCAATCCTTCCGCATCCACCGACTCCACGCTGACCGGTTCGGCGGCGAGCTTCTCCATGTAATGCTTCACGGTGTCGGCTTTGCCAGCCCATTTCACGGAGCAACCGAACGATTTGGTCTGCTTGACCTCGATGTCGCGGCCCGCTAGCAGGGAATCAAGGGCGTTGCGCAGATCGTGGACACGGATGTTGTCGCCGCGTTCGTCGTCGTCGATGCGCCCGACGTATCGGAGTTTGCGTTTCTGATCGAAGACGAAGGCGTGCGGGGTGGCGACGGGTCCGTAGGCGCGGGAAACTTTTTCCGTGTCGCCATCGAAGAGGAATGGAAAGTTAAATTTTTTGTGCTTCGAGCGGATCTTCATGTCGGCGAGGGAATCACCGAGGTCGGTGTAGCCAAGCTCGCTGAGGAGGACGGATTTTGGGTCGTTGGGATTAATGGCGACGACGGCGACGCTTCTCTTTTGGTAGTCGCTCACGATTTTTTTCAGGCGATCCTCGTAATACTGCGCGGTGGGGCAATGAGTGCAGGTGAAGACTATGACGAGGAAGGACGACTTCTTAAAGTCGTTCAGCGTGTATTTTTTTTCCGTCCACGCCGGGAAGTTTGAAATCAGGCGCGGACGCTCCGAGCGCGAGCGTTTCGATCTGTGGTTCCGCTGCAGGGAGAGACGCGGCGGCGGCGAGCCCAAAGGCCATGATTAGAATTCGGTGCATTGTTGAGGACTACCTGAAGCGCGCGCTCGAGGCAATGGCGAAGCTCCCGAAAAACAAACCATGGCTTGAATCATCGTCCGCCCTTCCGGTCAATCGGCGGGCTCCTGAAAGGCAATTCCGAGGCTCTACAACGTGCCTTCTACGGCGGCCGACCGCGAGAGGCAAAAAAAGAGCCCGCTCCCTCCTTGCGAGCGGGCACAGCGTGACAACGAAGTCTAACCTGAAGTTAACTAAAAGTTGGTACGGTCACGTTCGTATATGTATAGGAGTCGGAATCGGATGACGCAAACAAAAAATTTCAATAACAAGCCGATAAGTTGGAATGATGGAGAGCTAATCAAGATCGACAGCACGGCGATGGAAGATGTACAAAGCTGAGTCCACCTTCAGCGTGAGTTTACAAAGGCCGGTTGTGGCCGTAAATTCCTATCACCGCTGTCGAGCAGGAAGTAAGCTGGAGGGTCGGGACAGGCTCACTCCGGAGTTGAAACAGATGAGAAGTAAGTTTGTCTGATCTAGGCGGTTGCTATGTATTAAAGATCTGCTATGCCAGAAAAAAGCGTCAATGAAATCCCCCGTGCCGAGCGGGAGTTCTATGAAAAAGGAGCTTCTGCCATGCAGCGGCAGAACTTGGACTACGCTATCGCCCTCTTCAACCAGGTTTTGCAGAAGGAGCCAGCCTTTTACGAGTGCCGCGAAGCTCTTCGGGCAACTCAATTCAAAAAAGCAGGAACAGGAACAAGCTTTTTCAGACGAGTTTTAGGCAGCACTGGCAACTCTCCCCTACTCGCGAAAGGACAGCTTCTCTTGCGGAACAATCCCTTGGAGGCGATCAACCTAGCCGAACAAATTCTTAATAGCGACCCGAACAATGCACAAGCGCACAAAGTGCTCGCCGAGGCCGCCCTGGCGGCTGACTTGCCGCGAACTGCGGTCCTCTCCCTGGAGATCGCCTTCAAGAACTCTCCCAAGGACAAAGAGATAGCGCTGCGACTTGGAGAAGGGTTGGCGCTCGCCGGCCAAATCGCGCGCGCTGAAGCGATTTACACCGAGCTTTTGCGGGCCAATCCGAACGACAGTTCAATCGCGAAGGCGCTGAAGAATTTTTCAGCGAAGAGAACCATGAGCGAAGGTGGCTATGGCGCGCTGGCCGATGGCAAAGGCTCTTACCGGGATATTCTCAAAGATAAGTCCGAGGCGGTCTCGTTGGAACAAGAGGGTCGGCACGTTAAGTCGGAAGATGTGGCGACCCGATTGATTGAGGAGTATGAAGAACGACTGGCCGCTGAGCCGGATAATTTGAAGGTGAAGAGAACGATTGCTGAACTGTATGTGCAGAAGAAGGATTTTGACCGGGCCTTGAGCTATTATGATCAAATGATCGCGACGGAAGGGGGCACTGATCCTTCGCTGGAGAGAGCCATTATCGAGACAACACTCAAGAGGTTCGATCATGCCTTCGCGCAGCTTGACCCAACCGACCCGCAACACGCCGAGAAGGCTGCGCGCCTGACTGAGGAGCGCGCGGTATTTCAGCTTGCCGAGGCCCAACGACGCGCAGAGAAGTATCCCAATGATTTACAAATCTGTTTTGAACTGGGCCAAGTTTATTTTGAGGCGGGCAGGATCAGCCAAGCAATTCAGGAATTTCAGCGAGCTCAGAAGAATCAGCACCGGCGGATCGCCGCTTTAAACTACTTAGGCCAGTGCTTTGCCCGCCGCGATATGCACGACATGGCCGCCCGTACCTTCCAAAATGCAATTAAAGAGAAGGTCCTGTTTGACGACGAGAAGAAGGAGCTCATTTATTTTCTTGGATCGGTCCTCGAAAAGATGGGCAAAAAGGACGAAGCCATCGAGCAGTTCAAACAAATCTACGAGGTGGATATTGGCTACAGAGATGTCGCGGGCAAGGTCGATGCTTATTACTTGGGCAAGTGACAACTCACGCCGGATCGGCGGCGTGAAATCAACAGTCGAGGGAAGGTAGCGAGAGTGCTGAGATTTTTTCAACGAGGCTTGTGGTGGATCTCCCCGCCACGAAGGGGATGATAGCAATGCGGCCACCGCCGCTTTCCACCGCCGAGCGCTCTGCTTGATCCAAGGTTTCCAAGGTGTAATCCCCTCCCTTCACGTAAATGTCGGGCTCGGCAACTGAGAGAAAACCAGTCGCTCGGAGATCGGAAAAAATGCACACGGCATCGACGCAATGCAGGGCAGCCACAATCGCGGCGCGGTCCTGCTCGTTATTGAGGGGACGCTTGGGCCCTTTTAAAGCGCGAACCGCCACATCACTGTTAACTCCCACAAGCAAAGCATCGCCTTGGTTCCTGGCTGCCTCAAGATAAGTGATATGCCCCACGTGCAAGAGATCGAAGCATCCATTGGTTACAACCAAGCGTTTGCGCTCGGCCCGGAGGGTCTTGCGCCAGGCAACCAAGTCTTCGAAGGCGACGATTTTTAGCTGAAAGTTCAATGACTGATCTATGACTGGAACCACCTTTTGGTGCAACGGATATTCTCAAGATTGGATGTCGATACAGGGCTTGTTTTTTCGGTTCTGACACTTAAGCTGGCGAGTATGAACAGAGACGTAGTGCCCATTGCGATCCGCGGAATTCTTCCGGCCAATAGCGGCTGCGCAATATTTGTTGGGAACGACGACAAGGTTTTCGTCATTCAAGTGGAGCATAATATGGGCGCGATCATCGGCATGTTCCTCCGCGACACACCGAAAGAGCGGCCCTTGACCCACGATCTCATCGCCAACATCCTCCAAGGATTTAATATCTCAGTGGAACGGGTGGTCATCACTGATCTGAAAAACTCGACTTACTTCGCCCGCCTCATTCTACAACAACAAAACGAACTGGGACGTAAGATCGTTGAAATCGATGCTCGCCCCAGCGATTGCCTCGCGATTGCCGCGGCGCAAAAACGCCCGATCTACGTCTCTGCCGCGCTCTTTGAACAGGTCGAAGACATGTCAGAAATTTTGGATCGCATTAACGAAAACGGTGGCGAAACGGAGTAGCAGGGATGGGTGCCGATTCGTTGAAACCGATCGTCCTGGTCTGGGGCGAGGACGAATTCGCGGTGAAACAGCGCGCCCGTCAGATTTACCAGCAATGGTGCACGGAGTGGGGCGGACTGGATCACGAAATCATCGACGCCAATGTTTCCCACAGTGGAGAGGCTCTCACCGCGTTGGCGAAATTGCGCGAAGCATTGCAAACATTGCCGTTTTTCGGAAGCGGGAAAGCAATCTGGTTCCGCGACTGCAATTTTTTGGGGGATGAACGGACGGCCAGCGCCCAGGTAGTCACCGAGGATCTGCTGGATCTCACGGAGGCGCTGAAGAGGTTTCCTTCCGACAACGTTCGCTTGCTGATCACAGCCGGCAAAGTCGATAAGCGAAAAACATTCTACAAGGCTCTCGATAAGCTGGGCACCGTGGAATCCTTTGTCGCGTGGTCCCTTGACGATCGCAATTGGACTTCTGAAGCCGAAGCAGCGGCACGTCGTCAGATTCAGACGTTCAAGAAGCAGATTTCTCATGAGGCGCTGGCCAGGCTTGTTGTTTCCGTGGGCCCGAACGCGCGGCAGCTTACCAACGAAGTGGAGAAGGTGCTCTTGTATATTGGCGAGCGGCCGGAGATTAACATCGAAGACGTGGACGCCATTGTCACACGCAACAAACAGAGCCGCGCTTTCGCGCTTGGCGATGCTTTGGGTGCGCGCGACCTTCCGCAATTGCTCCGGACTTTGGACGAGGAGTTGTGGGGGATGCGGACGGACCGTCAAAAATCCGCAATTGGCTTGCTCTACGGTTTGATCTCGAAAGTCCGCGTGATGATCTTTCTTAAGGAAATGCTCCGCGAAGGTTGGATCAAAGCCGACGTTGATTACAACAGATTCAAAGCACAACTCGAGAAAGTCCCCACCGACGCGATGCCTGAGGATAGACGCTTCAATCCACTGAGTATGAATGCTTACGTCCTGTTTAAGGCGTTGGCGCATGCCAAGCGTTACACTTTGGCTGAGCTGATTCAAGCCATGGAAGTGCTTCTGGAATGCAATCAGCAGCTCATCTTCAGCACGCTGGACGAAGCCATGGTTTTGCAGCAAGCGCTCGTAAAAATTGTTAGCGGAACGGCACAAGGCCGATTACCCTAGGCTAATGAGTCGAATGCATGCACTCGGTTTTTTGATTCGTCGTTGCGGTTTTCCGTTGATTCTTTTCTGACCCGATACCCCGCTTATGTCCACGTCGCAACTTAAAGGAGAAACAATGGGCAAGACTCCATCCAGGATGCTCGTTTCGGTAGTGGATCAGGTGGCCTACGTTAAGTTGACCGGGCGCGCGAATTTTGCATCGAGCGTGAACTTCAAAATGTTGATCAATGAACTGAATCAGCGCGGCTTTATGACGTTCGTTCTCGAATTGTGCGAGTGCGTGACGATGGACAGCACGTTTCTGGGAGTGTTAGCTGGAATTGTTCTAAAACTCAAAGATGGGCAGCAGCCAGACAGCCGTGTGTCTCTCCAATTGCATAATCCCAACGAACGGGTGACTGATCTACTGGATAACCTCGGAGTCTCCCATCTTTTTGAAACCGTCCACGGCTGCCAGCCGGACTCAGCCGCTTTCGAATCCCTGCCTGAAGCGGAAGTCCATCCCACTCGCGAAGAAATCTCGGAAACGTGCCTGGCAGCGCACGAGACCTTGATGAGCGTGAACCCGGACAACATCCCAAAGTTCAAAGACGTCGCGCAATTCCTGGCCGAGGATTTGAAAAAGTTGAAAGCTTGATACGCTGGCGCCGCTATCGCCAGGCCGATCGAATGCTGCGAAATGATTCCAGTTTTGCAAATCGCTGAACCAATCCACTGTCCGTTCTGCGGCCAATCCTTCGACTTGGTCATCGATACCAGCGTGCCATCACAGCGATTCACAACCGATTGCGAGATTTGTTGCCGGCCTTTCGAAGTTTTAGCCGAATGCGAACCTGGAGAAATTTTATCCTTGGATGTGATGAGCGATTGAATGAAGGTTTGCCGCAGTTATGTTTAACAATTCGAGTTTGACTCTATCGATTTACATCGCGTTGCTCATCGTGGGCGGCCTGATCGGCTTCCTCAAAGCCGGAAGCAAAGCCTCGCTGATTATGTCGGCGGCTTTTGCCGCGATGTTGGCCCTTTGCCAATTCCTCATTCCCTGGATGGTCAGCGTGCTGCTCGTGGTCCTGTTGATGTTCTTTGGCATGCGCTTTGCCAAAGGAAGGAAGTTCATGCCGGCTGGTTTGATGACGATTGTCACGCTCGTCACTCTGATCTTGCGCTTCGTCGGGTAAGGTCACGATGATTTCGAGCCCGAGAAAACTTCTCCGCGAAGATCGCTAAGTTTCATTTCTCCTCTCGCTCCCGCTATCGAGCACTTGACCAGGCAATGACCAAAGCCACGTAGGCCATAGCTTGGCCCAAAATGTTCGTGCAAACATCGCTGCCCATTTGGAAAATCCACTCCGAGATCATCGATGCGCTCAGGGCGACCAATCGCCTGGTTTTGGTGGCCCCCACAGGTTCGGGCAAAACGACGCAAGTCCCACAAATGCTCTTTGAGGCTGGATTCGCTGGGGAAAAGAAGATTGTTATTTTACAGCCACGCCGCGTGGCAGCTCGAACGGTCGCGGCGCGCGTGGCATGGGAACGCAAATGTCCGTTGGGTGCTGAGGTAGGCTATCAAATTCGTTTCGAGGACCGAACCAGTTTAGGGACAAAGATCTGCTATGTCACCGAAGGCATTTTACTCCGATGGCTCCAGGACGACCGCACGTTGTCGGAAGTGGGCGTGGTGCTGTTTGATGAGTTTCACGAACGCAATTTGATGAGCGATGTGGCATTGGCTCTGGTCAAGCGACTCCAGCAAACAAGCCGACCCGATCTTAGGATGACCGTCATGTCCGCCACTCTCGATGCAAAGCCGGTGGCAGCCTATCTGGGGGATTGTCCAATGCTCATCTCAGAGGGACAAAGCTTTCCTGTGGAAGTTCAATACCGGGATCACCACGATGAAAGCCCCGCGACAGAGCAGGCGGCGGATGCGGTCGAGCGAATCGTTAATTCCGGAGAATCTGGCGACGTCCTTGTCTTCATGCCCGGAATGGGCGAAATCAATGCGACCATCAACGCCCTGCGCGCTGCGCGCACGAACGAACCTCTGGCGTTAATTCCGTTGCACGGCGAATTGCCGCCCGAGGATCAAGATCGCGCCTTTGCGCCGAACACGCGTCGCAAGGTGGTTGTCGCCACCAACGTGGCCGAGACCTCCATCACGATCGATGGGATTCGTCACGTCGTGGACAGCGGGTTAGCCCGCGTGGCGCGCTACGACGCCGAGCGCGGAATCAATACTTTGTTTCTTGAAGAGATCAGCCGAGCATCGGCCGAGCAACGGAAAGGCCGTGCCGGCCGCACCGCGCCCGGCACGTGCTATAGGCTGTGGACCGAGAGCGGCCATTTGAACAGGCCTGAGCGGAACACTCCCGAAATCCAGAGAAGCGATCTGGCGGAGATCGTCCTGCTGCTGCACTCGTTGAACGTTCGCAGGGCCTCGGAGTTCGACTGGCTTGACAAGCCCGATGCCGCGGCTGTGGAACGGGCTGAGAATTTGCTGAAAGTGCTCGGTGCCTTGGAAAATCGGCCAGCGGGCGCGACGGAGCTTTCGGATCTCACTCCTATCGGCCGTCAAATGTTGCGGCTGCCGATGCATCCCCGCTATTCCCGAATGCTCATCGAGGCTGCAAAATACAACTGCGTGCCTGCCGCGGCTTTGTGCGCCGCACTGGTGAGTGGCCGCGACATGTTGATGCGACTCCGTCGAGATGACAGCGATATCGCAGAGGCTCGGGAACACTTCGAGGCGAGCAATGAGTCAGATTTTTTCACCATGATTCAAGCCTTCCGTTTCGCCCAGCAGAATAACTTCAGTGTCGAGCCATGTCGGCGTTACGGCATTCATGCTCAAACGGCGCACCAGGTGGAACTGACGAACCAACAGATCCTGGATATTTGTCGGCAGCAAAAATTGCTAGGTCGGCTCGGCTCGAAAGATGGCAACCCAGAGTTCGATCAAGAACGCCAGGAGGCCAGCCTTCCCCGGCACGCGACCCATCAGACGCAGCAGCCAGAATCCAAAGCCCGAAATCCAACGCGGGACGAGGGCCTCCTCCGGAGCTTGCTGGCTGGCTTCATCGATCAACTTTGTATTCGTCGCGACCAGGGAACATTGGAGTGCGATTTAACAGAAGGCCGTCATGGCACATTGATGCGCGAGAGCGTTGTCCAGAAGGCGCCGTTGCTCGTCGCGGCGACAGTTCGCGAGGTGCATGGACGCAGCTCGGGTGACATAACGCTGCTAGGGCTCGCCACCGCTGTAAAACAGGAATGGATCGCAGAGATGTTCCCTCAGCACCTGACGGCCCAGATCGAACATGTGTTTGATCGAACCCACAAGAGGGTGGCGGCGGTTAAAATGGTTCGGTTCCGCGATCTTGTCATTCATCAAGAACATCAACGCAATCTGGTTGCCGAATCGGCGGGGCGCTGCCTGGCTGAAGCGCACCGGAACGGATGGTTCGAGCTGCCGCTATTCAACCACGAGATCAAGCAGTTTATCGTCCGCGTGAATCTGGTCGCAGCCGTTTCGCCTGAGCTGGAGTTCCCTCCTTTGGACGAACTGAGCGTGACGGGCATCCTCGCGAGGGCGTTCGCTGGCCTAAGCCTGGCGAAGGAAGCGCAGGCAACTCATCTGCGCGACTCCTTTTTTGCGCACTTGGCCAAGGAACAACTCGCCTGGCTTGACGAGCTGGTGCCCTCGATCATTCCGTGGCATGACGGGCGCAAGACTAAGTTACTTTACCCCGAATCCGCCCGGGACAAGGATGGCAAACCCAATCCGCCCGAGCTACAGGTCAAGCTTCACGAATGCTTCGCCCTCAAGGAGCATCCACATATTTGCGAAGGCAAGCTGCCGATCAAAATTTGGCTTTGTTCGCCGGACGGGAAGCGCATCGAGCCGACTCTCAACTGGCCTGAATTCAAAGCGGCTCGCTATCCCAAGTTAAAACCAACGCTTCAAAAAAAGTATCCCGGGATTGCCTGGTAGCGGTGATCGCGCGGAAAAACTAACTTCCGCCATCAACGTAGTTTGTGACGAACTTCTTAAATTTCTGAAAGTTAGTCGGCGTGAAGTCTCGCTCGACGAGTCCGTTGCGTCCTATGATTTTGACTTTAACCTTTTGAGCATTGGCAATCGCCCTCAGCTCATCCGCGCTCACGTTGTAGAGGGCATCCTCACTAACCAGCTCGCCCCGGCTCTTGTGAGTATTCAGGCTGCCGCTCCCTTTGAGCTTTATTTCTTTACTATCCGCGACCAGGACCAATGAGGTGCCGGGAGCGATATTGATTAAGCCCGTTTCAGCCCGGGCTTCGTAGTGGACTTCTAAATAGTAGTCGAAATCCTGCTGATCTTTGAAGACCCGCGAAGCATTCAACCAGACCACCTCCCGAACATCTCCGGTGACTTCCAACAAATTATCCGGAATGATGTCCGTTCTGAACCCGGTGAAGCGATCATAATGAGTGACCACATCAGGAGTGTTCGAGGTGGCGCACCCGCCCAGGAAACCGGCCAGGACCAAGGAAGCGAAGATAAATTTGCTCATAATAATCTTTCTCATAATAATGGGCGCGAATCGTCCGCGCCGCTCTTATCAAAACGTTAGCACGATCCGACCCGGTTCGAATAGAGCTTTGTGTATCTGACGATTATGTGGACTCCGCTTGCTCAATCTTTTTTCGAACCTTCCGCCGAGATCATCGCTCCCGCCTTGCTCGGACATTGGCTGATCCGTAACACGCCAGACGGGCCCTGCGGCGGGCCTATCGTGGAGACGGAAGCGTATTTGACGAGCGATCCGGCATCCCATGCGTCTGCTGGCGAGACTTCGCGAAATCGAGTGATGTGGGGTTCACCCGGCCGCGCTTACGTCTATCTGATTTATGGCTATCATTTTTGCGTCAACGCTGTTTGCCGTCCGACTGGCACTGCCGAGGCCGTGCTCATTCGGGCGATTGAGCCCGCGTTGGGCGAAGAGCTGATGAGGAGAAGCCGTTCCGTGAAGCACATCCACGAGCTCTCCAATGGCCCCGCCAAGGTATGTCAAGCGATGGCCATCGATCGAGACTTGGACGGAGTGAGTTTGTGCGATGCGGATTCGCCATTGTTTATTGGCTCAAACCCGGAAGTGAACCGTTTCCGGGAAACTCGATGGCCCATCGTTAGAGCAACGAGGATTGGAATTACCAAGGCCGCGGACTCGCCGCTTCGCTTTTACCTCGAAGGCAGCCCGTTTGTATCTCGACGAGGCACCGGGAACAGGCTCAAGGGGCGAAGTGAATGAAGTCCGTGAACCTTACCTTGGTGCCGGAATTGGCCACCCGTCCCATCGATGCGGTTAGCTTCCGATCAGCTATCTTTTGCTCGCGAAGAGTTTTTCGCGACCCACCAAATAAAGCAGAAGAACCAGCAGCGCGAATGGAATCAATGAGAGAAGATCGGCGTGAGCTCCTTCGAAGAAAGGATTATGAGCTTTGGCCCAGTTCGTGAAGAAAACGTCCACTTGATCAAAAACACCAGCCATGAAGGCAATGACGATCCCGGCGATAGCTCCACCGGCAATGTACCCTGATGCCATCAGAACCCCTGGACTCTTATCGCCTTCCGCCACGAGTTGTTCCTCTGTGAGGTCCTCGTCGCGCAACTCGTGCCGACGCTTGCGGTCCACCAGCCACCGAATCAGCCCGCCCATAAAAACAGTGCTCGATACCGCCAGCGGCAAATAAACTCCCACGGCAAAGGCGAGCGAAGGAATACCCGACATTTCGAGGACGATCGCGATCATGACTCCGAACAAAACAAGGCCCCATGGCAACTGGCGATCGAGAATGCCTTTGATGATATAGGACATGAGTGTCGCTTTGGGCGCATCGAACTTTCGCACCTCGCTCCCATCCGGCCGGGTCGTGAAAGTGCCGTTGATACCGGGGTCAACCAGATAGACAGCCTCGCCATCCTCATCCACTAAATATTTTCCAGCCGGACCGTTTGTGGCGCTCGTCTTATGCCAAACTTTATAAGTTTTCAAATCGGCCTTCCCCTGTGGACCATGAAGTTTGTCCGTCTCGGTCAAAGCGGACGCGCTGGTGCGCAGGCCGGGCGCGACTTTCTCGATGGGCACATAGACCGTCGCCGCGTCATTCAACCTCAAAAGAATCGGCCCTAAGATCAAGGCTGACGCGACCACTCCGATGAGCAAAGAAATCTGCTGTGATCTAGGCGTCGCACCCACCAGGAAGCCGGTCTTGAGATCTTGCGAAGTCGTTCCACCGTTCGAGGCAGCAATGCAAACAATGCCACCGACCGATAATGCAGTGACGTAATAGACTCCGCCCGTCCAGCCAACAATCAGAAAAATCAGGCATGTCAACAGAAGCGTGGCCACCGTCATTCCCGAGATCGGATTTGACGACGAGCCGATCTCACCCGTGAGCCGCGAGGAAACGGTCACGAACAAAAAGCCAAAAACGATGATCAACAGGGCACCCAGAAAATTCATGTGGAGCTTCGGGGCGAACATGATCACCACCACCAAGGCGAGAATGCCAATCAACACAACTTTCATAGACAGGTCGCGTTCGGTGCGAAGCACGGTGCCACGCACCCTCCCCGCTCCTCCCAAGTCATGGAGGCCAGCCTTCAGACCGTGCCAGATCGTCGGAAGTGAGGTAAAAACGCTGATGATTCCGCCTGCCGCGACAGCTCCCGCCCCGATGTAAAGAATGTAGGCACCGCGAATTTGGTTCGGTCCCATCTCGCTGATGGGAATCGTTCCCGGCGCTAGAGCGACACCCATGCCTTCGCCAAAAAACTTGATCATCGGAATTAACACCAGATAAGCCAGCACTCCTCCGGCACCCATGATCGAGGCAATGCGCGGTCCAATGATATAACCGACGCCAAGAAGTTCAGGCGAGATTTCGGCCGAGATGGAACCTGCTTTAAACGGGACGCCAAAAACCTTTTCCGGCACATCTTTCCATCCTTTGAACGCGACCATCAGACATTTGTACAGAAGGCCTATGCCGAAGCCACCGAAGATCGTGCCTGCGCTTGTCCCCCCGACTGCCTCCCTCAGTTTCGTCTCTTTGGGAGAATCCGACGCTGCTCGGATCGGCTCCTGAGAAGCGCCTGCTTTCAAAACTGCCGCGCACGCCGTTCCCTCCGGATATTTTAGCGAGCCGTGCTGCTGAACGATTAAAGCGCGACGCAGCGGGATCATCATCAACACACCAAGCAACCCGCCTAGCAGAGCCACCAAAAGGACGCGCGTCACTTCGAGGTCGAACCCCAGGATAAGGATGGCTGGCATCGTGACCCCCAGGCCGAAGGCGATGGATTCGCCAGCGGAACCGGCGGTCTGAACAATGTTGTTTTCCAGAATCGTTGCGTCCTTGATACCCAGCTTGGACAGCAATCGAAAAAGGGTGATCGAGATGACCGCAACCGGGATGGAAGCGCTGACGGTAAGCCCAACCTTAAGGACTAAATAAAGTGATGAAGCGCCGAAAACCATTCCCAGAATTGCCCCGATAATCACGGCGCGAGGAGTAAACTCGGCCATCGTGGCGCTGGCAGAAATGTAAGGCTCGAATGGAGGAGTCGATGCCTGGCCGCGCTGCTTCAGATGAGTCTGCGTTGTCTCGGTGGCCATTACAATTAATACGAATTTCGTTAGCGATTGTTCGCCCCGTCTCGATGTCGTTCGCATTCGAGGCCCGGGGACTCCACCGCGCCGGACAAATCAAACCTTCGCCGGTTCGGGATGAATCCACGGGGCGCGATACGGGCGGCGCAACAGACGGTTCGCTTCGTCGTCTCCAATGATGCGGCCCGTCGATGGATCCCAAGCTAGGCTTCGGCCAAGCTGCATCGACAAATTAGCGAGGATGCACGAGGTTGTCGAAATGTAGCCTTGTTCAATGTCGGCCACCGGTTTGCCTCGCGTCGCGATGTTGCCCAGAAGGTCTTTCATGTGAACGCGAATGGCGGAGGCCACGTGCCGCTCGAGGTCCTTTTCCGTCTTGTCCTCAGGATATTTCTCGTACTCGAACAGGGGCTTACTCTTCATCGTCGATTCACTCTTTCCCTGAGGATAGAAATCGTATCCGTCCACGCCCGCCTTGAGCGTGCCTTTGTCGCCATAGAAGATTGCCGCCCACGGATATTTCGGATCAGGCGCATCACCCCAGGTGCGGTGCGTCCAGACAACCTCCACGTCGCCGAAGTTAAACGAGGCAGTCTGCGTGTCGGAAATGTTCGCTTTGCTGTTCTTGTCCACAAGAATGCCGCCGGAAGAACTAACAGTCTTCGGCCAACCGAGGTCCATCATCCACCGAACCATGTCGAGCATATGAATGCACATGTCGCCGATAATGCCATTGCCATATTCCGTGAACGCTCGCCAGCTCCGCGGATGAACGAGCTTGTTGTAAGGACGCATTGGTGCGGGTCCGGTCCACATTTCGTAATCGAGATTTTCGGGCGGAGTCGTGTCGGGTGGATTCTCTCGGGCGCGCATGTGGTAATAGCAGCAGATCTCAACGTGCGCTATCTTGCCCAGCTTACCTTCTTTAATGACGCGATCGCGGGCTTCGATCAAATGCGGCGTGCTCCGCCGTTGCGTCCCCACCTGCACCACGCGCTTGTGCTTGCGCGCCGCAGCGAGCATCGCTTGCCCTTCGATGATGTCCACACTGATGGGTTTCTGCACGTAAAGGTCGGCCCCCGCTTCAGCCGCCGCGATCATCGCTAGCGCATGCCAGTGGTCGGGCGTGGCGATCAGCACGATATCGAGATCCTTCTCCTTGAGCATTTCGCGATAATCGGCATAAGTGCGCGGCTTCTTTTTCGAAATTTGGCGCGATGCCACGAGGTCCGCAGCGTCACTGAGCATCCGCTTGTCCACATCACAAAGCGAAACGACTTCGACCGGTGCGATTTGAATCAAACGGAGCAGATCGGCTTTGCCGTACCAACCGGTCCCGATCAGACCGACGCGCTTCTTTTGATCGGCGAAGTCCGCGGCGTAGCTGGGAAGCGCTGACAGGGCGAGCCCGGCAGCACCGACGTGAAGGAATTTTCGGCGGTTCATAGTTCTCTTTTAAGCACAAGCCAGAGCCAAACGCAATCGGCATCATTGAATTCGCAAAGAGATTTGCGATGTCGGCCCGCGCCTTCTGGCTTAGCGTCCGACGAAGATCGCGCCTTTGGCCAACGTCTTTCGCCTCCAAACTTTGTCGCTGGCGCAGGCGTAAAGCCATTCGAGGCTCGGTCCGCCAAACCCGACGCTCACGCAGGCTTTGTCGCTCGGCTTGCTGATGACTCCGCCCATCCGGCCTGTCGAATCAAACATCTGAATCCCCGCGTGGCTGGTGACGTAGTAACGGCTCTGGCTGTCGGTTGTCATTCCATCGCCACCGCTGTCTCGGCGGCCCACCGGCGTGCGAAGCTCCATGTAGCGCTCGCCCCATTGCAAGCCGCCGTCCGCCGCGACGGCGTAGGCCCAAACATTCGTGCCGCCATATTCCGACACAATCAGCGATTGCTGGTCTGCTGAAAGGGAGATGCCGTTGGGTTTATTGATGCCACCCACAGCCACGCGTGGACGGTCCGTCGCTTTCGCGGAGGTTGCCACCCTGATGACTTGCCCAGCGCCTGTGTCAGTGAAGTAAATCCAGCCAGCTTTCGACACGATCAGATCGTTCGGCTGCACGTCCGTGGCAATATCGGTAATCTGTTTCGACGCCGGGTCAATGGCGACGATTCGCTTCTTTTCATCCTTCGGCCCACCCAAGGTTCCTTGAGTCGCCGCGTAAAGGCGTCCGTCCTGACCAAACTTCATGCCGCTAATCTTGAGTCCGCTTGAGAGCCACGGTGAAACTTTGCCGTCAAGACCGACGCGATAGAGAACGCCTTTCGGCAAGTCACTGAAATAGAAATTACCCTCGGCGTCGCTGCACGCGGCATCGGTGAAGCCGTACCCTTGACCGATCATTTCCCAGCCACCTTCGTTCGGCAGAATTTTCGAGAGCGCTTCGTCGCCGCCCAGGTTGAATTTCGTCAACGGCGCTGGAGACGGACTTTCGGCACGCCAAAGCCATCGCAATGATTCGGGCAGAATGACGCCGCCGTGTTTGCCGTTGTGCGCGCCATCGCCAAATTCGAAGCGATAATCATAACCCGAGAAACGAAGCGCCGAGGCCATTTGTTGATTCGCGAGCGGCCAATCGCCAGCACGGTTGTTCAGATCATTGGCACCGTCTTGCAGAAAGATGCGGAGTGGCTTGCGCTCCGTCTTGCGAATGAGCGCGGGATAGACATGGCCGCCTCGGATGTTGGTAAAGCTGCCGATGTGCGAAAGGATCTTTCGAAAATACCCGGGCCGCTCCCATCCCGCCGTGAAGGCGCAGATGCCGCCCGAGCTCATACCGCAAATGGCGTGGAGGTTTGGATCATTCGAAAGATTGAGCTCGTAAGTTTTGGTGATGTGAGGAATCAGCTCGTCGATGAGGAATCGCGCGTAGGCATTTCCGAGGGAATCGTATTCGACACTGCGATTGTTGCGGTCGCCCCATCCGTCCGCTTTGGGCGCACCGTCACCGCGATGACCGGGATTGATGAACAAGCCAATCGTTACCGGCATTTCGCCCCGATGAATGAGATTGTCGAGCACGATGGGAGCACGCATCTCGCCGTTGGTGCCCACGTAGGCGTGCCCATCCTGAAAAACCATCAAGGCAGCCGGCCGCGTTCCGTCGTACTGAGCGGGAATGTAAAGCCAGCAATCGCGCTGGGTGCCGACGAAGTTTGTGGAATTAGCGAACGCGAAGTGCTCGATCCGACCGCGAGGCACTCCTTCCTGAGGCATCGAGTCCGCGCCTAGTTTGGAGTCGTCAGCGGCACGCAGCACCAGCGGCGCACAGAGAAGGAACAATGGGAGGATAGGTTTGAACATAAGAGCAATTGGTTTGAGGACTGAAGAGGGTCGCGATGGAAGCGAAATGTTTTCTCGTTTCTTGAATTGTCGGAACACATGCCTTTGATAATGGAGATTGCATCGGAAGACAATCCTCAGTGTCAGCGAAGTCTCAGAGCGAAGGCAACGCATCGTGGCATTGAACGGGGACGACCAATTCCACACCTGGGCCGTTCGACCGTGACTTCAAGAATTACCGGAGAGTGATTTCAAAGGATCGCTTCTGGCGCTTCGGCGTTGGCAGGCCCGCCAAAACGGTTCTCCACGGGAGAAACGTTTGCCAAGTGGAAATCAGGCAGTAGGATACGCGATATGGAAGCCGTCGAAGAACGAGTGGATTCGTTGGAGAAGATTTTCGCGCAATTTATGACCCGCTCCGAACGCAATTCTCTCGAACACAAAGCATGGATGGACCGGATGGACCGCGGCTCTGCGGAACACAAAGCGTGGATGGACCGGATGGACCGCGGCTCCGCGGAACACAAAGCGCGAATGGACCAATTCGACCGCGAGGCGCGCCAGCACACTCTGGAAATGGCGCACATCGCCGAACGCTTCGGCCGGTTTGCCGAGGACATCGTGGCCCCAAACATTCCGCGGCTGGCCCGCGAGGTTTTCGGCATCACAGAACTTCAGTTTTCCGCGCAGCGCGTGGAGAAACGCCATGCTCGAGACTCCGCCCGGTTCCGCGAGTTCGACATGATCCTGGCCGGTCAGGGGAAGCTGATCGTCGTGGAAACCAAGGCGACACCCCGGCTAAAGTACATCGAGGACTTCGTGGAGATGCTGAAGGAACTCCCGGAATATTTTCCCGAGTGGAAATCGCATGCAGTGATTCCGATTTTTGCCAGCATGGCGATCAGCCCCGACTTCGTGAAACGGCTGACACGGCTTCGGATCTACGCCCTGGCGTTGGGCGATCGCACGATGGAACTGCTCAATCTGGCCGAGGTGTCCGCCAAGCGAAATTGACGGCCCCTCCCGTTCAATCTGGAAAAAGCAATTGAGTCGCAAAAGAGGTTCCCCGCTGTTTTCGGTGGAACCATTTCCGTGTCCGGGTTGGAAGACTCACTCCTGAGCGTTACCTGGAGTTTAGACATTTTCCGGCCGCGTGCTTTTGTAACCGACGAGGCTTCCGACTCACATCTCCCGGAGAGGAGATTCGAGAATAGCCCACCCTCTCAAGGGTGGGATTGGGCGCATCGCGTTAGAACCGTCCTTGCTGCCGCAGACCCAATCTCATGCGATGTCGGCGGATGATTAGTTCGAGCGGGGCGGGAGAAAGATTTCAAAGTGCCCCTGCCATCCCAGATTGGCCGCGACAGCGCGGGGGAAGTCCCAACCGCGATCATCCGACTGATGCAGATGAACGGTGGCGTGTTCGGCGGCAAGGGCGGCGGCTTGCGGAATATCCAAGATGCGGAGAATGTTCAAGTAATCGGGGCCTTCGCGATGAGAGTTCGGCAGTTGAAATAAGGCAAGACGGCTGAGGTTGGATTCGAACAGCGAAGCGTAAAGACAATTGACACCCATCTCGCCTTTCCCCCTCAACTCGATTGGAATATCTTTCATTCCTTCCATGGAGCGCGCTGCTTGAATGGCGCGCCGAATATCCCACACTCGCATGCTGTCGAGAGTCTCGCCGAGGAGCATGAAGCGTCGGCGAATTTGGATCTTCTTTCGTTCCGTTTGATCCCAAGCAGTCGGCCCGATCCCGCGCGGCGCCACCCAGGCAAACGCAACACGATTTACTTTCAACTCTTCCTTGAATGCCGAGAAAAGGTTTGTCGGCCTTCCGAGATTGGAACTGGCCGCGGAAGATGTGAGTTGGTCGATTTCCTGTTTCGTCAAACTGGCGAAGCTCGAGCGCAGAATACCGGCCCAGTCTGCCCAATCACTTTCATCCATGACATTGAGGACCAGGCTCTCGGGTTGCTCCTTTCCGGAGCTTTTCAGGATATATAGAGTCAGACCAACGTTCGTCTGGCTGGTGTATTCATAGGCCTCGATGCGAAGAGTGTCCTCGTCCACCGAAACAAGCTGCTTGAGAGCCAGTGGAATCGGTTCCTTGGGCCAGCCACGAAAGACCTTTTCCGTCAGCGCGGTTTTCCAGGCGTTGCGTTGGGCTGCCCAACCGGAAAGAGAGGTCGGCACGGCAGGCTTCGGAGCAAGTGGGACGAAGGTTTCGTGAATTTTGCTGGTCCGTTCGTCCGATGGGATCTTTTCGAATACCTTTAAGTCTTGCGGCTTAAAAAGATGTTTGGCGGCCATTTCGATGATTGGGTCTTCGCCTTTGAGGTGCCGATTGAACCAGCGGAAAACGGGCACTTGCAAATCCTGCGTGTCTTTATGTGGGCCCTCTGTGATCAGCAGACCGAGCGCGTTGGTGGCACCGTAAAGCTTATAGATTTTGGCGACTTTGGCGTGGATTCGGACGACGCCGTCCAAGGGAAAGATCGAGTCCTTATCCGAGTTGCAGATTAACAAGGGTCTGGGTGCGGCCATTGCAGCGACCATTGAGTAATCCCACCGATACGTATTTACCATGAACATGCAATCACAGTGGCCTTCCACCGCGCCATCCACGACGTGGTTCTGCAGGTCTGTGATCCCTGCAACCGGAGCGGAGGCTTTGATGCGATCGTCCAGAGCGGTCACCCACCAGCTATAGGCGCCGCCGCCAGAACGGCCGGTCGCTCCCAGTCGGTTGGGATCGACCTCGGGTCGCGATTGCAAATAGTCGAGCGCGCGGATGCTATTCCAAGCCTCGACTCCGGCAGGGCTGTAGCCGCGCGAGTTCCACCACCACATTCCTTCGCGATAGGTGCCATGGTGAATCCCCTCGATCTCTCCGAGCTCGATTGTATCGATGACGAGACAAACGTATCCGTTACGAGCGAACCAAGTCGCGTGATGCTCGTAGGCAGTTTTGTTCCCGTAGCTGACGCCGTTTGTCGCCACGCGCGCATGGCCGCAGAGGTAAAGAATCGTCGGGGCCGGCTTGTCCAATTTCTTTGGCAGGTAAAGATTCGCTGTCACGTAGAGACCCGGCATGGATTGGAAATGCAAGTTCTCGACGCTGAACAGTTCGTGTTCGATCTTGCGTGTGACAACAGGATTCAAGTCCGTTCGATCGGGCAGGGGAGACAAGCTCAGCATCTCGAACAACTGCTGGCGGTACTCCTCTTTCTTAGCTTTCCAATCGTCGAGGGTTTTGATGTCGGCCAGCGCGCGATTGGACAATGCCGCTGTCTCGGCTTTGAAATACTCGGCGAGGACCTGGTCGCCGCGCGCAGGCTTGGATGAAACCGTGGCCGCGACGGAAACGAGAGGCAATGCGAATGCGGCTAAAACCATCAAAGCCCGGAGGAAAGCAATGTAGATGTTCATGAGTGTATTTCAAAGGATGCGACCTTGCCCAAGGTCTCGCAAGACTTTTGACCCGTTCATATCGAGAACATTTCGTTTGGCAAGAGGTCGGGCCTAACAAGGCGCGGCCCTTGGTCCAGCGCTGCTCGTTGCTGCAGCGAATCCCCATGGATCAGTGGAAACGAACTCATCGAACTCTGCCTATCAATCCACCCACCCCTGCCCCTCCCAGGAGGGGAACGGATGAAACAAAGCTCCCCTCCTGGGAGGGGTAGGGGTGGGTTCAGAGGCGCCATGCGCGCGCGAAGTCCGAGGAGTTCTCTCCCTGAATCCCGCGTGCTTCTGTCGGAACACGAAACTGGCGCCAGTGTTCTGACTCATCTTCCCCCATTGCCGGACAGTAAATTCCCAGCACATTGTCCGGCGTAACTGCTTGTCAGTCACGACCTCGGCGTGGGTTCTTCAATCGGTTTCTGTTGGCTTTTCCTAGAGACAACATTGGTGCGGGTAACTTGGGCAG
>CAMAWP010000068.1 GCA_945861765.1 Akkermansia muciniphila
CCCCGAATGATGGCTTTGCCGCCAAATATCTTCGGGTTATAGGTAATTCGCTCCAGCAGCTTGCTTTCGTTCATAATGACAGACTATCCGCGCTTTTCCTGTGACGCGAAAGTCCAAATCTCACAACTCATCCGGCTCAGCAACGGGCACCCGGAGTGCATTGGAAACAACGCATTCGGCAGGCCAGAGTGCGGGGCGTACTTCTAGCGCCGTCTTTGCCTTGAGGCTTCTGGTTTCGTCAGGCACAGCGGCCGATGCTCGCGAATCCGTAATTGGTTCTGGTTTACATAACCTTTCTTTTGGAACGACGGCATTGAATCCGAGGCCGCCGCGTGGAGCAAGCGAGGGTTTGCAGTTCTTTCGGATCGGATGAATCCATTTGCCTTCTTGGCTGGCTGGCAACGGCTATTCTGGAAGCGGGTCGAAATCCGCGACGAAGCGTTGAGAGGGTTGCAACTGACGCAAACCCAGGCCGCGCTGGACCTGGTGGTCGGCTTGTTCACGGAGCGCAATCAACCGAGTCTGCCTGCTCCAGGCATTTTGAAGTGATGGATTGAACACCCGTCGAATCATTGTAGCAGCCGACCCGTCCTCCGTAGCAGTACTGCGGAGGGTGGAGGTAACGAGGCTCAAATATCGCTGTTTTCCAGCCCGCAAAGAGCAAGAAGTCAGAGCCTCCTCACGTCGGCTGCTACTCTTAAAACAGTCTCGAAGATATTTGGAGGAGGAGCACTCAGATAGTTCACCCGATTGAAAAGCCTCCATCCCAGGGTTGACGACAGACATCAGCCTCCTGCCGCTCGATTTCAGAACAACTTCCGGGCGCTGCTCCGGGCGTTTCGTGTTTTGAGACAACCTTGACAGTGATCAGTGGGTGGGTAAAGTGCGCGTGGATTGCGATGGTGAATCCCGCGCCTGTGAATACATCCAAAACTGTCTCGCTGAAAAGAAACCCTCGAACAAGGCTTTGTGGCTGGGGATTTACTCTGATCGAACTCCTGGTCGTTGTCGCGATCATAGCCATTTTGGCGGGGCTTCTTTTGCCAGCTCTGGCGAAATCTAAGAGTAAGGCTCACGCCATTCTGTGTCTCAACAATGCCCGCCAATTAACCCTGGCTTGGTCGATGTATGCAGAGGATCACGAGAACCGCCTAAGTCCGAACCTGGATAATACGCTCGGGGGTTGGGTGAGCGGCTATTTGGACTATAACGCGAGCACACCGGACAATACGAATATCCAGTATCTCCTGGATCCACGCTATGCGGTGCTGGGCCCTTACGTTCGCTCAGTTGGGACTTACAAGTGTCCGAGTGACAAAAGCTTCGTCCGCCTCTGGGGGCGACCCTACGCCCGAGTTCGGAGTTTTGCGATGAACCACGCCATAGGTAACTCAGCCAAAGACGGAGATCTTCCCATGGGCCAAGGGTGGAGGATTTACAGAAAAACCGGAGATATCACAGCGCCGCCACCGGTGAGCCTTTGGGTGATTATGGACGAGCATCCAGACAGTGTTGATGACGGATATTTTATAGTCGATTTGGATCGCCGGAATGAATCAGCCCAACTTGTTTCATTTCCCGCGAATTACCACAACGGAGCCGCCAGCGTCAGTTATGCGGACGGTCATGTTGAAGCTCATAAGTGGTTGGACGAGCAAACCAAATATCATAATCTGTATTGTGGCTGTTTATCATCGTATGCCCACAACGGTTTTTACAAAGAGACGCCCAACAACCCTGACGTTGCGTGGTTGCAGGCACGGACCTCCAGTCGAGTTCGATAGCCGCCGCGGACCTCTGCAGGAGTTGGCTGCGAAATGCTCCTTCCTCTGAGTTGAGTCATTTGTCACATGGAATGGCTTTTCTTTCTCCTGCTGGTCACGTTGGGCCTCTTACCTTGGCTTGTTAAACTTCGGTTTTTTCGGAGATGGATATGGGCTGTTGCAATAGGATGTTTCTTCCTGACGCTGGCGAGTGCTAGAGTTTGGCACAACCGTTTGCTTGAACACGTCGTTTCCAAGGAGCAATTGTCCGCGAAGCTACCTCGCGAAGGTGGCTCCGACGGTTACGTTTCCTCGGATAGATGCAAGGCTTGCCACCTCGATCAATATACCAGTTGGCACAACAGTTTTCATCGGACCATGACACAGGTCGCGACTCCGGAATCTGTCAAAGGTTCGTTTGACAACGTCACTCTCCAGATCGATGGAGAAAAGTTTCATTTGGAACGAATCGGCAACGCATTCTGGGCAGAGATGGTTGACCCTGATTGGACCCATGACCGTGTCCGGGCGCAGCGCGACTTTTTAACAGGAGCTTCGAAAACTCCGCCGCCTGAAGTTTCCAACCCTCCTCGCACTCGGAAACAAATTGGAATGCTCACCGGGTCGCATCATTTCCAAGCGTGCTGGGTTTCCAGCAGCCGGGACGGAAATGTGCAATTTGCCTTTCCGTTTGCGTGGCTGATCGAAGATCAGCGGTGGGTTCCGCGGAGGGACACTTTCATTCGAGATCCGAACGCCGCTTCGCCATTTCAGATTTGGAATTTGAATTGCATCATGTGCCACGCGACTGCCGGCCAACCGCGTAAGAGCGCTGAGAGCGGGCTCTTTTCAAGCCGTGTCGCCGAGTTAGGCATCGCTTGTGAATCGTGTCACGGGCCGGCTGAGGAACATGTTCGCGCGAATCGCGATCCTCTCCACCGCTACGAACTCCACCGAGGCGGCAAGCCTGACCCCACCATAGTCAACCCCTCCCGGCAGCCGGCCAAAGCTTCTTCACAGGTTTGCGGCCAGTGTCACGGCATGAAGTGGACCATCAACCATAAGGACTGGTTGGCGAATGGATTTCATTATAGGCCCGGTGATGATTTGGAGAAGGATACGCCCTTGATTCGGCCCACTCGGTTCGCTTCTCAACCTTGGCTTCCAGAACAGTTGAAGCAGGACCGGGAGTTTTTGAATACAATTTACTGGCCAGACGGAATGATCCGCGTGACGGGTCGGGAATACAACGGGCTGATCGAGTCCGCCTGCCATGCGAAAGGTGAGTTGTCCTGCCTTTCCTGCCATTCCATGCACAAGAGCAAACCCAATGATCAATTAGCCTCTGGGATGGACAGTAACCAAGCGTGTCTCCAATGCCACAATTCGTTTCGCGAAAAGATCGAGCAGCACACGCATCATCGAGCTGAATCCAGCGGCAGCCAATGTTACAACTGCCATATGCCATTCAATACGTATGGCCTGCTGAAGGCGGTTCGAAGCCACTACATCGAAAGCCCGAGCCTCAAGAGCAGTGTCGAGGCCGGACGACCCAACGCCTGCAATTTGTGCCATCTGGACCAGACATTGCAATGGACGGGGAAACATCTGTCCGAATGGTACGGACATCCGCCGACCCAATTAAGTGCAAACGACCAATCAGTCTCGGCTGCGCTCCTGTGGCTTCTACGTGGCGATGCCGCCCAGCGAGCTCTGGTGGCGTGGAACATGGGTTGGGACACCGCTCAGAAGACATCAGGCGAAAACTGGCTGGCCCCTTTCTTGGCTCAGTTGCTGAACGATCCTTATTCCGCAGTTCGCTACATGGGATATCGTTCGTTGAAAACTTTGCCAGGTTACGCTGACATTGCCTTTGATTACGTCGGTGAACCAGAGCATCGGGAGTCGGCCCAAACCAAGGCTCTGGAATTTTGGAATAAATTGAGCAAAACCAACTTGAATCAGGTCGGCTCGCGAGTTTTGATCGACCGAGCCGGAAGCGTGCAGCAGGAGATCGTTGACCGATTGATGCAGCAAAGAGATAATCGGCCGGTAGAACTCATCGAATGATCATTGCAACTAACCGAACCGCGTCAGCCGTCGGTTCCCATCTCAGGCAAGCGCCATGAAGAACTCAGCCAAGCTAAGAGTTGCATTGTCTCTTTTTGGTCTCGCTTTCCTTTTGGGTCTGGCCTTGAGGAGAGATTCCCGATCTGCAAATCCGGCGCCAAAGTACGTGCCGCATCCCAAGGGAACGCTGACCTTCAATAAGCACATCGCTCCCATCGTCTTCAAGCAATGCGCGAGCTGTCATCGTCCTGGGCAATCGGCGCCTTTTGATTTGTTAAGCTACGCGGATGTCAAGAAGCGGGCGCAACAGATTGGCGAGGTCACGGCGAAGGGTGTCATGCCACCTTGGCTGCCTGAGCCTGGCTACGGAGACTTTGCTGACGCAAGGCTTCTCAGCGGCCAGGAGATTGGAGCTATTGCTCAGTGGATCCGTGAGGGCGCAACAGAAGGCGAGGCCAAAGATTTGCCGGAACTTCCAAAATGGGTGGAAGGCTGGCGGCTTGGAGAACCGGACCTGATGGTGAAATTGGGTGAGCCTTACACGCTGAAGGCAGAGGGCAAGGATGTTTATCGGAACTTTGTGATTCCGATTCCCTTGGAGGCGAGCCGCTATGTCAAAGCGGTCGAATTTCAACCCGGTAATTCCAAAATCGTGCATCACGCCTTCATTCGCTTTGACCGAACGCCGGAGTCACGGCAGCTCGATGAAAAAGATTCGGAGCCGGGTTTCGGAGGAATCCACACCCCCGAGAACGCGTTCAGTCCGGACGGCTATTTTCTAAGCTGGCAACCGGGGAAAGTTCCGTCCCGCGGAATCGAGGGCCTGGCTTGGCGGTTGGAAAAAGGAAGCGATCTTGTGTTGCAAATGCACATGCAACCGGCTGGCAAACCGGAACTAATTCAACCCGCCATCGCCTTTCACTTTGCCGAGAAGCCGCCCACGAACACGCCGTTCAAGATCGGCTTGAGCTCCTACGCCATCGATATTCCCGCTGGAAAAAAGGATTACACCATCCAAGATTCGTACGTCCTGCCGGTCGATGTGCAGATCCTTGGGATTTTGCCGCATGCCCATTACCTCGGGAAGGAATTGCGCGGGTATGCCACGCTGCCGGACGGAACAAAGAAGTGGCTCCTGCTGATCAAACGCTGGGATTTCAATTGGCAAGGCGATTACCGTTATATCAATCCGGTCTTTCTGCCGAGAGGCACACGTCTGACCATGGAGTTTTCTTACGACAATTCCGATGCGAATGAACGCAACCCGAGCCGGCCGCCCAAGCGCGTCCGTTACGGTCTGCAATCCACCGATGAAATGGGAGAGTTGTGGTTTCAGGTTTTGCCGCGCCACACGAACGATTTGAAGACGTTGACCGCAAGCTATCAATACAAAATCGTGGAAGACGTGATGGCCTACAACAACTACTTACTTCAACAGGATCGCAACGATTTTAAAGCCCATAACAAGATCGCCAAGGCTTTGCTCACGCTCGGCAAAACTGCGGAAGCCTTGCAGCATCTGCACACCGCAGCGGCCATCGTCATCACCGATCCAGAGACGCACTATTTGCTAGGAATCATTTACCGACAGCAGAACAAATTATTGGCGGCCAAAGGCGAGTTCGAGAATGTGCTCCGACTCGATCCCAACCACTATAAAGCGCATGGCAACCTGGGCCTGGTTCTCTTGGGCCACGGAGACCTGGCACAAGCGGAGGTTCACTTTAAGCAGGCGCTTCGACTCAATCCCGACGATACGGTCGCCAAGGAAAGCTTGGACGATATCGCGAAGGCCAAAGCTGGGTCGGGAAAACAGCCATGAACTCGACTCACGCCGAACGGATTCTGGCGGATGACAGCCTTGCTTTTTGTCTTCTCAGCATTTTAGTTTCGCTTCCATGAACAACATTGAGACCGTGGTCTGGGTGTTGTTGTTAAGCCTGATTACACGCTCCAGCGTCGCTGCCGACATTTTGAAGTGGGAATCTGGCGAGGGCCATCGCAGCGCTCATCTAAAGGTGTCGGCCAGTGGAAAAGCTGGATTCACATTACTCTCCAACGAAAGCGCCGGAATTCGTTGGACGAACACCCTTGCTGCCGATCGCTATATCGAGCGGCAAAATCTGATGAACGGTGCTGGCGTGGCGCTCGGTGATTTTGATGGAGATGGCTGGTGCGACATGTATTTTTGCAACAAGCAAGGCCCGAACGTTCTCTATCGGAATTTGGGCCACTGGAAATTTGAGGACGTCACGCAGCAGGCTGGAGTCGCCTGCACGAACCAATCGTCCAACGGTGCCACCTTCGCTGACATCAATGGCGATGGGCGGCTCGACCTTTTGGTGACTTCGTTTCAAGGACCCAATGCTTGCTTTCTAAATCTCGGCGATGGCCGCTTCACGAATACTACCGCGGCGGCCGGCCTCATCTCGAAGGGAGGTTCTACCACGCAAGCTCTGGCTGATATCGATGGTGATGGGGACTTGGATCTTTATGTCTGCTACTTCGGAATGGAGGCTATCCTGCGCGACGGCGGAGCTTATGCGCATCGGGTCGTCAATGGAAAGCCGGTAGTCACTGGTCGCTACGCCAAGCGTCTCACCATTATCAATGGGCGGATCGTTGAGCTGGGAGAGCCAGACGTTCTTTACCTGAACGATGGGAGCGGCAAATTTACTCCTGTGGATTGGAAGCAACGATTCCGCGACGAGAACGGCCAGCCAATGCCCTCCCCGCCCGACTTCGGGCTCGCGGTCCAGATCCGCGACATCAATGGGGATGGCTTGCCCGATATCTATGTCTGTAACGACTTTCAAACTCCAGATCGTCTTTGGCTCAATGATGGGCGCGGAAATTTTCGAGCCGCGCAGCCTCTGGGTTTGCGCACCATGAGCTTTGCCTCGATGGGAGTGGATTTTGCGGACATTGATCGAGATGGGAACCTTGATTTCTTCGCGGTGGAAATGCTGAGCCTCGAACGGGTGCGTCGATTGAATCAGTCCAGCGCGATGTCCCCGCAAGCGCGCGTCGTCGGCGCGATCGATAAACGCGAAGAAGTCGGTCGCAATACGCTGTTCTGGAATCGCGGCGACGGGACCTACGCGGAGATTGCTTTTCACAGCGGTTTGGCCTCATCCGACTGGTCGTGGACGCCCATTTTTATCGACGTTGATCTGGATGGTTTTGAAGACGTATTGATCTCCAATGGTCACCTCCATGATGTGAACGATCGCGATGTGGGGGCTATCAATCGTCTTTCAGACTCCCTGCCTGTGCAGGCAAGGGCGAAACTCCTTCTGAAATATCCACGTCTCGATACGCCTAATGCCGCGTTTCGAAACCAAGGCAATTTATCGTTCTCTGATGCCAGCCAAACGTGGGGGTTTGACTCTCGCAACGTCTCGCATGGCATGGGCCTCGGGGACCTCGACAACGACGGCGACTCAGACGTCGTCGTCAATTGCCTGGATGCCCCACCCCTCATTTACCGGAATGATTCTCCCGCTTCACGAGTCGCAGTTCGTTTGAAAGGACGTCCGCCGAACACTCAAGGAATCGGCGGCAAGATCACTCTTTTGGATGGCCCGGTCCCTCAAAGCCAGGAAATCATTTGTGGCGGTCGGTATCTTTCGGGTGACGATCCTGTGAGGGTCTTCGCCGCCGGCTCCTCGACCAACTCCTTGAGGCTGGAAGTAAGTTGGCGCAGTGGGAAACGTAGCTCCATCGTCGGAGTAAAGCCCAACACTCTCTACGAAGTGGACGAAGCCGGCGCGCAAGACAGCATTCCCAGCAACCCTTCGCCAGCCACACCGATATTTCAAGATGTCAGCGGCTTGATCTCCCATCGTCATGCGGAGGAACCGTTCGATGATTTTTCGAGGCAGCCGCTATTGCCTAAACATCTGAGCCAATTGGGTCCGGGAGTAGCTTGGTTTGATCTCGATAATGACGGCAATGATGAGTTGATCGTTGGCAGCGGAAAAGGCGGGAGCTTGGCGGCTTATCACAATGATGGTAAAGGTGGATTCAGCCGCATCCAATTGCCCAACATCAACCAAAGCCTGCCCGATGATTTGACGGGCATTGTAGGATGGCGGGCGGTAGGAGGACGGCCTTCATTGCTTGTTGGCCTTGCAAATTATGAGACGAATTCAACCAGCCTTCCGTCGGTGCTGCGCTACGACCTTGCCGCTGGTGCTGTCACAGAAGGGCCCAGCTTGCCGGGTGTTTCATCCAGCACCGGACCATTGGCAGTGGCGGACATTGATGGCGACGGTGATTTGGATTTATTTGTCGGCGGACGTGTGCTTCCCCGCCGCTATCCCGAAACAGCGGCGTCCCGACTCTTTCGCAATGAGGGTGGAAAACTTGTTCCGGATCTGGAGAACAACGGAATTCTCGAAAACGTTGGATTGGTCAGCGGCGCGGTTTTTAGTGACCTTGATGGCGATGGCCAGGCGGATTTGGTGCTGGCGTGCGAGTGGGGTCCGGTGCGGATTTTTCGTAACCAGCGAGGAGAGTTCACGGAATGGAATCCACCGCTGCACTGGGCTGACCAGTCCGCTCGCAACTCTCAACCCTCAACTCTCAGCCAACTCACAGGCTGGTGGAACGGAGTGACCACAGGCGATCTCGATGGCGATGGAAAGCTGGACATCGTTGTCGGGAATTGGGGATTGAACAGTTCTTTCAATCGAGCCGCGAATGGTCCGTTGCGTTTGTACTATGGAGATTTCGCCAGAGATGGGCAGGTTCCTCTGATCGAGGCGTATGATGATCCGGTATTGCAGAAGACCGTGCCATGGCGCGATATGCAACTAATCGGAGCAATCTTGCCGTGGGTCATCGAGCGATTCCCCTCCCACAAAGACTACGCCCGCGCGAGTGTTGCGGAGATTCTCGGTGAACGAATGGCCAGAGCCCAGGAGGTTCAAGCTAACACCCTCGCATCGATGATTTTTCTGAATCGAGGAGACAGATTCGAAGCCGTGACCATGCCCATCGAGGCGCAGTTGGCACCGGCCATGGGCGTCGCTGTCGCGGATGTGGATGGAGACGGGCACGAAGACTTGTTCCTAAGCCAAAATTTTTTTGCAGTCCGACCCGAAGATAATCGCTGTGACGCGGGCCGCGGACTCTGGTTGAGAGGAGATGGGAAAGGTGGATTGAAACCCATGCCGGGCCAAGAAACCGGCGTCACGATTTACGGAGAGCAGCGCGGCTGCGCGCTGGGCGATTATGACAACGATGGACGAATCGATCTGGCCGTAGCGCAAAACGGCGCGGCAACGAAACTCTACCGTAATACCAGGGCGAAGGCAGGCTTGCGCGTCCGGCTCCAAGGTCCGGAAAACAATCCGGATGGCGTCGGAGCCACCGTGCGCCTGGTGTTTGGACAACGGATGGGACCAGCCCGTGAAATCCACGGCGGGGGCGGCTACTGGTCACAAGACAGCCCTGTGCCGGTGCTGGGGACGCCTGAAGAACCCACCAGGATTTGGGTTCGCTGGCCAGGAGGAAAAACTGTCACGACAGAGATTCCAAAGGGAGCAAAGGAAATTCGAATCGCTCCGGAAGGCAAATTGAAACTGATCTCTCGGTCTCCCCAGTGAGGACAAAGACCCGGAGCAACCGCCATTGCCGAGCCGGCGTGACAAAGGAACCTCACCTCAAACCTTCTCCGGCGTCGCAGCAGGAAAGGAAGACAACAAAGCCTTGGCTCTCTTGGGCTCGGGTGGTCTGAGGAAGTCGGTCGAGCGCGACTTGGACGAAAATCCGATTTCCTTCTTGTTGCGATTTTCCTTTGGCGATTACCATTGGGTCCATGGCCAAAAACAAAAACATTGTCGATCCCATCTCTCGTCGAAACTTTCTGGCACTCTCTGGAACTGTTCCCGCAATGATTCTTGCGCAGTCCAACCGGAACAATGCTTTCGCCGCCGCTCCGCCGACAGAGACGCCGAAGGAAGGAAGAAAATATCCCATCGGTCTCGAACTCTACTCGGTTCGAACCGAACTGATGCGCGACCTCCCGAACACGCTCAAGACGGTCGCAAAGATCGGTTACGAGGTTGTTGAGTTTTATGCGCCCTATTTCAACTGGTCACTCCCGTACGCGAAAGATGTCCGCTCTCAATTGGACGATCTCGGTGTTCGGTGTTACTCGACGCACAATCATATCGAGTCCTTTACGCCGGGGGACACGATGGCCAAGGCTATCGAACTCAATCAAATTCTCGGAGCAAGGCAGGTCGTGCTCTCCAGTGCTCCCAATGGCACAAAGGGGCTAGAGGGCTGGAAGAAGCTCTGCGAGCAACTCACAGCCGCCGTTCACCAACTCAAACCACACGGACTAACCGCAGGATTCCATAACCACCAAACCGAATGGGCGCCTCTGGACGGCGGCCAGCGCATCATGGACGTCATCGCGGCTAACACACCGAAGGAATTTGTCCTGCAGTTCGATGTCGGCACTTGCATTGAAGCCGGTGCAGACCCGGTCGCTTGGATCAAAGCGAATCCGGGCCGAGTCAAGAGCGTCCACCTCAAGGATTGGGCTCCTGGCAATCGAGCCGAGGAAAAGGGCTACCGAGTTCTCTTTGCCGAAGGCGTTACGCCTTGGAAAGAAATCATTGCGGCAGTCGAATCCGTCGGCGGGGTGGAGTTTTATCTGCTTGAGCAGGAAGGAAGCAGGTTCTCGGAAATCGAAACCGCCCGACGTTGCCTGGACGCCTGGAAAACAATGCGGGCGAAAGCGTAGTTGCAAGAGCAAACCCGTAAAAAGTTGCTGACGCGAATGGTGGAGCCGAGGGGATTCGAACCCCTGACCCCCACAATGCCATTGTGGTGCTCTACCAACTGAGCTACGACCCCATTCAGCGGGAGGCAATTTAGAGTGGCCACCCGGTTTGTCAAAAACAATCTGCCAGACTTAATCCAATCCCAACCTTGCGCGGCCGGCCGGCGAAATCATCGAGGCATGCCACGGAGGATCCCAGACAATCTCGACGGAAGCGTCCTCGACGCCTGGAAGGCAAACCAATTTCTGTTGCGCATCCCCTGCGATCGTCGCCCCCATCCCGCACCCCGGAGCGGTCAGGGTCATTTTGACCAACACCTTGCTATTGCCGGACGGCAACAGCTCGACGTGCATGTCATAGATCAAACCTAAATCCACAAGATTGACCGGAATCTCCGGATCGTAACACGTCCTTAAGGTTTCCCAGACAGATTGCTCACTGACCGGATCCGAGCTGGCTGCTGGGCCGTTGAGTCCAGGTTCCGCAGAAGGCGTTTGAGTGACCTCAAGGCCAAGCGCATCCGCATCTTTGCTCGCGATCCGGAACAAACCGCCCCTGGCCTGGACAGTGTAGGTGCCTCCCAGGGTTTGAGTGATATCTACGGGCGTCCCCGCAGGGAGAGTGACCGCGTTACCCGCAGGAATCTGAACGGCTTCGCACTCGCGAGTCAATTCAACCGAAGTGGCATCAAGCATGGGAAAAACCTAGTGGAAGCGCTTCAATAATCAATGCTGGAGAAAATCAGCCCAAAATCCCAAGGCTCGACAACTTCGTAGGAGACTGCTTTCTGTATATCGCCGAGGGTCGGAGCAAAACGAAACAACGTAATTTTCTCTGGTCATCTGCTCATTTGATGGCTAATTGAAACATGCAAGATGCCGCCTGGAAGAAAGCTATGGACTCCTGTGCTGATCCCCAGCGAGCGCAAGCCTATTTTGATCAGTTGAGATCCACGAGCGCGGGAGCGTTTCTGAAGCGGGCTTCGGCGGAGCAGGACCGGATTCTAGCCGCGCTCTTCAGCGGATCCCAAGCATTGAGTCAGTTGTTAATCGCCCACCCAGAGTGGTTCACCGCTACCGTGGACCGCGAACTCCTGGAGAAGCCACGACAGAAACAGAGTTTGGAGCGGGAAGTTCAAACCTGGTTGCCATCGCTGTCGAAAGCGCGCGACTTTGCTAAGGCGTACAGCAGATTGAGAGAGTTTAGGCAGCGTGAAATGCTGCGCATTGCTGCACGCGACCTGGCTCGGCTCGGCAGCGTCGGCGAAACCATGGCCGAGGTTTCCAATGTGGCGGATATCTGTCTCGAGGGAGTTTATAGGCTCTGTCGTCAGCAGCTCGCCGATCGCTTGGGCCAGCCTTATCATCAGGACACGGAAGGTCGCTGGTATCCCACTGAGTTTTGCGTCTTGGGATTGGGCAAACTGGGGGGGCAAGAGTTGAACTACAGCTCGGATGTTGATGTCATTTTTGTCTATAGCGAGGAGGGTTCACTTTTCAAAGAGCTGCCTCGCAAGGGCCAATTGACAGGAAAGGGGCTGAGTAATCACCAATTCTTTATTCGGCTCGCTGAGGCGTTTATCGCCGAAGTCAGTCGGTTGACCATGGAAGGCACGTTGTTCCGGATTGATCTTCGCCTGCGTCCGGAAGGCAACTCCGGCCCACTCGCTCGCTCGCTCAATAGCTATGAAAATTACTATGCGCAGTGGGGACAGACCTGGGAGCGAATGATGCTCATCAAAGCTCGCCACGTCGCCGGCGACGTGGCGCTGTCTGCGGAGTTTTTGGAAATGATCCAAACGTTTCGTTACCCGAGGTCTGTTGGTGAATGGATCGTGCATGAGGTGGCGGCGACCAAACAGCGCATTGAATCTCAAGTGGTCAAGGCAGGTGAGATCGACCGTAATGTCAAACTCGGACGTGGAGGCATCCGCGAGATTGAAGTCATCGCGCAAACCATGCAACTGCTCCACGGTGGCCGGATCCCGTTTCTGCAAGATTCGCAGACCTTGTCCGCTTTGAAAAAATTGGTTCGATACAAACTCCTGCCGAATCACGAAGCCGAAGAGTTATCTCAAGCATACTGTTTCCTCCGCGAGTTGGAGCACCGTCTGCAAATGGAAAACAATTTGCAGACACACACCATTCCTACCGAGCGCAAAGCTCGTGAAAGGCTGGCTGCATTGATGGGATTTGATGACTTGTCTGAATTTGAAGTGGTTCGGCAACGGCACGCGGGAGATGTCCGCAGAATATTCAGCGCTTTGGTCAAAGCCGACGAGCCTCCCCAGCGAAACTTGCTTCCCGATTTGAATGAAGCAGAAGACCAGTGGAGAACGCTTCTCCAGGGGCGTTCCTTCCGCGAGGCAGACCGGGCCTATCAACTGATTCGCGAATTTGTACAGGGCCCCGGCTACGTTAACGTCTCTCCTCGAACCTCTGACCTCGCCGGGCAACTCCTCACGAAGATGCTGGCGCTTTGCCCGGTGAAACCTGAGATCACAAGCCAGAAGTCAGCAGTCAGCAGCGAGCCCGTTGTCCGCGAAGCTACGAGCTCCACGATCTTGTCAGATCCCGATCGCGTGCTTGCTCGGCTGGATAGTTTCATCAAAGCCTATGGTTCGCGCGCTTTGCTTTACGAGACATGGACGAGCAATCCATCCCTGTTTCAACTGTTGTTGCTGCTCTTTGACCGGTCGGAATTCTTGGCTGAAATCGCGATCAGCACTCCGGACATAGTGGATGAACTTGAGCTGAGTGGACGATTGCGACGCCGAAAAACAACAGAAGAGATATTACGCGATCTTCGCCACGGTCTTAAGGACGAGGACCAGCGACTCTGGCTGCGCCGTTATCACCAGGCGGAGCTGATGCGGATTGGGTTGCGAGATATATTGGGCCTCGCTGACTTCGAACTCAATTTGGTGGAACTCTCCACCCTCGCGGATGCTTGCCTTCAATACGCTGTCGAAGTCGTGTTCCGCCAACACAAAATCAACACTGCACCCTTTGCCATCGTCGGCCTGGGCAAATTGGGCGGAGCAGAAATAAATTACGGCTCGGACTTGGACATCATGTTCGTCTCGGACTCCAAAGAAAAAAACCTTCCTCAGCTTCAACGATTGGCTGCTGAAGTCATGGACTTGCTCTCCAGCAAGACCGAATTTGGCGTCGCTTTTTTGACGGACGCTCGATTGCGCCCCGATGGCGAAAAGGGGCTGCTCGTGAACACTCTTGCTGCTTACGAAGACTACTATCGGAACCGTGCTCAGCTTTGGGAAATCCAGGCGCTCTCGCGCGTCCGGCCCGTTGCTGGGAACGCAGGCGTCGGCCAGCGTTTTCTGGAGCTTGCTTCCAATCTCGCCAACTTCCGCGAGCCTGCCCAACCACTCGAAGCTCACACGCCAACTTGGAAACAGGAGATCAGCAAGATGCGATCACGCATCGAGAAAGAACGCACCCCGAATGGCAAGCAGCACCTAGCGATCAAAACTGGTGCCGGCGGCCTCATGGACGCTGAATTTGTTGCGCAAACATTATGCCTTGCCCAGGGCTGGCACGAGCCGAACACGTTGCGAGCATTGCAACTCGGACGCGAGTCGAATGCGCTCATGGCCGAAGATGCAGACCTGCTGATCGAGAGCTATCGCAAGCTCAGGCGAATCGAAGGTATTCTCAGGCGTTGGAGCTTTGCGGGCGAGACATTGTTGCCGGATGATCCCGCCCCGCTCTATCGTGTCGCCATTCGCTGCGGCTTTGTGCGAACGGAGGATTTCATGAAAGCTGTTGAAGGATATCGCACGAATATTCGCGCGGTTTACTTGAAGGTGATGAACTGAGGGCTTGTTACGTTCAAAGCGCGCGCGTTGCTCTTGGTGAAGCCGGTCAACTCGGGATGGGTTTCCCAGCGGCTTACGCAATTAATTCCTGAACGACATGGCCCTGAACATCCGTTAAACGGAAATCGCGGCCAGCGTTGCGGAACGTCAGCTTTTCGTGGTCGAAGCCGAGCAATGCAAGGATCGTGGCGTGGATGTCATGCACATGAACTTTATTCTCCACGGCTTGAAAACCGAATTCGTCGGTCGCCCCATGCACATAACCGCCCTTCACACCGCCGCCAGCCATCCACATCGTAAATCCGTAATGATTGTGGTCACGGCCATTGATCTTGCCGGCGTTTGATCCCGGGGTTGGCAACTCTACGGTCGGAGTGCGGCCAAACTCGCCACCCCAAATAACCAAAGTGTCTTCCAGCATCCCACGGTGCTTCAAATCCCTTAACAGAGCCCCAATCGCCTGATCGCATTGCTTGGCTAACTTGCGATGATTGATTTCTATGTCGTCATGGTTATCCCACGGTTGGCCTGCGCCGTGCCAGACTTGGACGAAGCGCACCCCACGCTCCAACAAACGCCGGGCGATGAGGATTTGCCGGGCTTGGGTACCTTCGCCGTACATTTTGCGGATATGCTCTGGTTCGCGACTGACGTCAAAAGCGTCCGAGGCATCCATCTGCATGCGGTAAGCCAGCTCGAAGGACTGAATCCTCGCCTCGAGTTGACTATCCTGATCGCGGCTTTTCCGATGCCTCTCGTTGAGTTGCTGCAAAAGATCGAGCTGAGCGCGCTGCTCTGGGATCGAACTGTAATTGTTCTTGATGTGCTCGATGAGCTTTTCGATCCGTGTGTATTGGGTGTCGATGTAAGTGCCTTGATACACGCCGGGCAGAAAGCCCGATTGCCAATTCTGCGATTCCTGAATGGGGTAGCCGCCCGGACACATCGCAATGAAGCCGGGAAGATTTTGATTTTCGCTGCCTAATCCATAGGTCACCCAAGATCCTAAACTGGGCCGGATGAGGCGGGCCTCGCCGCAATTCATCAAGAGCAAGGAAGGCTCGTGATTGGGGACATCCGCGTGCATCGAGCGGATGACCGCGATGTCATCGATGCTCTCAGCGACGTGAGGAAAAAGTTCACTGACTTCGATGCCGCTCTGGCCGTGCTTGGCGAATTTGAACGGAGAGGGAAATGCGGCTCCGGTTTTCCGTTCGGTTCGGAGATTTGCCGTGGGCAATGGCTTGCCTGCATATTTCTGCAACGAGGGCTTCGGGTCGAAAGTGTCCACGTGAGATGGCCCGCCATTCATAAAGAGATGGATCACTCTTTTGGCCTTGCCCGGAAAGTGAGAGGACTTGGGCACCAGTGGCGAGATTGAGTCCTGGCCGGCGGCGGCTTCAGGAACAAACACTCCGGTCGCGTTCATGAGCGAGGCCAAGCTTAACGCTCCCATCCCCATTCCACAGCGACCGAGGAATTCTCGGCGAGTCAGAAGGCTGTCTTCCAAACGTGGCTTATGATGATTCATTTGCAATCTGGCATGTACGACAATTCAGTTAGGACGCCGAAGGCGCTTCAGAATGACGACAGGGCATTGTCCTAAATTCAAAACAACCTAATCCCAGCCGACCCTTAAAAGATTAACATACATGCCTTTACCGTCAACACTGTTGCCCTTGAAGAAACGTTTGTGTATGTTGCCACCTCTTGAAATAGACTATTACCATGAGTGAAGAAGAAAATAAATCGGTCATGACAGACAATTGGAAAACAATGGCCGAAGCTGCGGACCTGGGGGTCGCGGAATCGGCTGAGCTCAATGTCCCCATTGATTTGACTCCGGAGCAGATCGAAGACTTGAAAGTCAAAGCCGCCAAAGCAGACGAGCATTGGGAACGCTTGCTCAGGTTGACCGCAGACTTCGAAAATTTCAAAAAGCGATCCGCCCGCGATCGCCAGGACGCAATCAAATTTGCCAACGAATCGCTCCTGGAAAAACTCATCCCTGTGCTCGATAACTTCGACATGGCCCTGATGGCGGCCAACCAGCCTCAGGCCAGCACCGTCGAATCTCTTAAAACAGGCGTCGAGATGATCTACAACCAAATGCGAAGCGCGGTGACAGAATCCGGATTGGAAGAAATCAACGCTGCCAACAAGCCGTTTGATCCCAATTGGCACGAAGCCGTTTCGCAACTGGAATCGGACCTGGTGCCGGAAGGAACTGTCATCCAGCAATTGCGAAAAGGTTACAAGCTGCGGGAACGGTTGGTCCGGCCCGCAACGGTAGTCGTCGCCAAAAAGCCCGTAGCGTGAAGGGTATGGCGAAACGAGACTATTATGAGGTTCTTGGCCTCGACCGCAACGCGGGCGCCGAAGATCTTAAAAAGGCATATCGCAAGCTGGCCATCAAGTTTCATCCGGACAAAAATCCAGGCGACAAGGCCGCGGAAGAAAAGTTCAAGGAACTTGGAGAGGCTTACGAAGCCCTGAGCGACCCGCAGAAAAAAGCGGCCTACGATCAGCACGGTCACGCGGCTTTCGATCCACGAATGCGCGGCGGCGGCGGACGTGGTTTTCACGATCCATTCGATATCTTTCGCGAGGTTTTTACCGGCGGTGGCACCAAGGGGAGTATTTTTGACGATTTATTTGGAGGCGGACAGCGCGATCCCTCGGCGCCGCAACGCGGCTCTGACCTCCGTTACGACATGGAAATAAGCTTCGAGGAAGCGGTCCTGGGCTGCGAAAAGGAAGTTTCCATCAGCAAGCTGACCGCTTGCGACGTCTGTCGGGGCACTGGCGCCGAAAGTGGTTCATCGAGCAAAACTTGCTCCAGTTGCGGCGGAAAAGGCCAAGTGATCACCTCGCGAGGAATTTTCAGCATCGCTCAAACATGCCCTCGATGCGAAGGCGCAGGCCGGGTAATCGAACGACCTTGCCGGACCTGCCATGGCGCTGGGCGGCGAGAACACACTTCCAAGATAAAGATGAAAATCCCGGCTGGCGTCGATACAGGGGCGCGCCTTCGATCCTCGGGCAACGGCGAGGCGGGACTTCGCGGAGGACCAACCGGCGATTTATATGTGGTCTTGCATGTCAAGCCGCACGAAATTTTCCAGCGGGAAGGCGATGATCTTATCTGCGAAGTCCCCATTCGTTTTGTGGATGCGGCTCTCGGCGGCGAAATAGAAGTGCCCACGTTGACAGGGAAATCTCATGTCAAAATCCCGGCTGGCACGCAGAGCGGAACTATCTTCCGTCTCAAAGGCAAGGGAGCCAGAAATATCCAAGGCTATGGACATGGAGATCTCCACGTCCGAGCCATCGTGGAAGTGCCAACGCATTTGAACAATGCCCAAACCTCAAAATTGCAGGAGTTCGCAGATCTCTGTGACACAAACGTGAATCCGATCAGCAAAAGCTTTTTCGAGCGGGCGAAAGATTTCTTCCGGTAAGATAGGGAGATGAGTCCAAGAGATCGTGCCGCCGAGTGATGTTGTTTCCGAGGTTCTCTTTTTATCATGCATCGCTTTTATTTGACGCCGGAACAGACGAAAGAATCAGTCCTCACCTTAACTGAGCGCGATTCGCATCACGCATTGAATGTGCTCCGCATTCGCGAAGGGGAACGGGTCGTTGTCCTCGATGGCATCGGGCACGAATTCCTTTGCGAGGTGCGCCAGGCAAATCGGCAAGGCGTCTCATTGAAAGTGGCGCAAAAGCAATTCAACGCTCCTCTTTCCTATGAATTGACCTTGGTGCAGGCCATCACTAAAGGGAAGACGATGGACTTGATCATTCAAAAAGCCACCGAGTTGGGCGCTCATCGAATTGTCCCGATTCTCTCCGGACGCACCGTCGCCCAGGTCGGAGATGACGTTGCGCCTGAGAAAGTCGAGAAATGGAGGGCGACTGCGATCGAGGCGATCAAGCAATGCGGTTCTCCTTGGCTTCCCAAAATCGATCTCCCAGTTTCTCCGCAGACCTTTCTGTCCCAGGCAGAACGTTTCGAGATGTCATTGATTGCCACGTTGCAAACTCACGCCCGACACCCACGGGCTTTTTTTCAGGCTTTCCTTAACGAGCAACAACGGCTCCCAAAAACTCTTTGCGTTTGGGTCGGGCCGGAAGGTGATTTTACTCCTGCGGAGACAAATGCCGTGATTTCAGCAGGTGCCCTGCCCATCACCTTGGGGAACTTGATTCTTCGCAGTGAAACCGCCGCCATCTATTGCCTTGCGGTCCTCAATTACGAAATGCAAGCGCCGATCGAACCGCATCATTGATCCAGAAAAAAGAACCGGACCCGCAAACGACCGCATCAAGCGACTTGCACCCTGCGCCGAGGAACCTCCTCTCTTACTTGTCGGGAAGCGGCTTAACTCGAACGCTCTTGTAGTGAATCTGGCTCCCGGGATCGTGTCCCTGAAGGGCGAACGCACCGTTGGAAACGCGCTTGCCCGAACCACGGCCCTGGCTTGCATCGTCAGGCTCGATGTAGTCCACGACCACCTTGTCGTTAACCTTCGTGATGACGTGCTTGCCTTGGACGATAATGTGCATCGTGAACCATTCGTTGTCCTTGGCGACAACATCGTAATTATCCTTCACACCGTAGAGTCCGGCAGTTCGCTTGGGATCGGTATGTGAATTGTTCACCTGCACTTCATGACCCTTGCGAGGAAAACCCATATCGAGCCACTCGGTGTGGAAATAAACGCCTGAGTTCGCCTTCGGGAAAGTCATGATCTCGACCTTGAGCTCGAAGTTCTTGAAGTTGTGGTTCTGAACAGGCCCGACGTAGAAAAGATGCGATCGCGGCCCAAGCACAACGATCTTGCCGTCCACGATTTTGAACGTGTCTGTGTTTTCATTCGCCTTCCAGCCGTCGAGACTTTTGCCGTCGAAGAGAGAAATCCAGCCATCGTCTTTGTCCGCGCTGAATGCAACAATCGGAACCAAAGCCAGAGCGAGAAGAAGTATTCGTTTCATAGGTGGTATTGTTTCAAAAGTAACTCAACCATAATTTGCGTTGGCGCACAACGAATAAAACCTCGACTGTCGAAAATGGCTGAAGACACCGGCCGAGTTGGAGTGCCGCGAATTGGAGGCGATCTATTTTATTTATTTTAAGCCTGCGAGGAACTCCACGAGGTTCCGCAAATCCTGCTTAGACAATATGCTCGCCATGCCTTCAGGCATCGGAGAGACGCCGCGGTTCCGCGAGGTAATCTCGGCTTTCAACACTGTGATCACGCCATCTTCGGGTGAGTTTAAGACCAGTTCTTTTTCGTTCTCTTTTTTGAGCACCCCTGCGTAAGCCATGCCGCCTTTCAAGGTCACGATCAAGCTTTCGAAGCCCTGTGCTATTTGCTTGTTCGGCAACAGAACAGATTCCAAGAGGTATTCGCGAGTCTGGCGCGAACCAACGCCTGTCAGGTCGGGCCCGACATCACCACCCTCGCCATTAGCTTTGTGACAACGGAGGCAGGCTGCTTCCGCGCGCTCGAAAAAAAGTTTCCTTCCTTGTTGAGCATCTCCACCTCGGAGCGTCATTCGGTAAGCAGCCAAGGGATCGCTCTTGTTCTGTGCCGATTCATATTGCGCCAACTTGCGCTTGATCGCTGGCGAGGAGGACTTCGCAGCAGCCTCCAACAGGTCCAATTGCAATTCGACGGAGATCTGGCCTGCGAGCAACTTGTCCAAATACCCGCTCAGCACTTCGCTGGCAGCAACGCTCTCGATGGTCCCCAACATCTCAAAGGCATTTTGCATCTCGGTTATCGAACCCTTTTCCAAGACGTTCACCATCTGACCGATCGCATCGGAGGGCTGAATTCTCGATTGCAACCGAACTGATTCTGTCCGCAAGGCTTCTTCGCTATCGTTGGCGGCAAAGTTAACAGCATCCTTCAGACGAGCATCTTTATGTGCCGCGAGTGCTTTGAGAGCTTCGACGCGCACCGTTGCTTTCGCTTTCGTGTCCTTCACCAATTCGAACAAGACGGAGTCGCTCTCGGTAATCTCCAACCGAACGATAGCTTGGATTGCGGCTAAGCGGACATTTTCTGGCGCGGTACGGAGGATGTCCGGCACAACAGGCTCAAGGGCGTCGCGCGCGACCTTGGCTTCTCGAGTCGCAGATAGGGGACGCCAAACCCCAGTAATGCGATCACGGCCGGAAGGCTTGGGCCAATCGGCCAAAGCGAGCAGGGCTTCGCTTCGGAATTGTCCGTCGGCGGCATCCTTTTGGGCGAAGCGCGAAAGGGCAGTTGCGGCTTCAACTGTGCCGTGACGGAAGTTCGCGTTCAGCACCCGGCGCAGCGCCGGCTCGGAGAGCCCAGTCCGGTTGATGAGGGCGGCCAATTCAGTCATCGCGCCGTTGATCGGTCCATCGTTGATGGCTCGCGCCGCCTCGGTGACCAACAGCGGCTCGGCGTCATCTAGGAATTGAGCTATCTCCGCTCGCTGCATTCTCCGCATCGCCAGCAAGACGGCCATGCGACCGGCAGGCGACGCATCCTTCGCCGCCGCCAGCAGTGAATCGATGTCATTGATCCCAGTCAGACCCATCACGCCGGCGTGGCGCAAATAGGGATCTTTATCGGCATTCTCTCTCAGCATGGAAAGGATCGGTTCGACGGCTTCCTTCCTTCCCAATTTTCCAAGGCTGGTCGCGGAAAAGAAACGGACGCGGGCCGAAGAATCCCCCAACAATTTGATCAATCCTTCGTAGGCCCCTGGCTCGCGGCATTGGCCCAGCACTTTGGCTGATTGGGCGCGGACCTCGGCGTCTTTGTCAGTCAACAATTCTAACAAAGGTTTCGTGGCTCTGGTCCTTTCGGCATTTGAAGTCCCAAGTTTGAGATTGGAAATGATTTGTCCAAGTCCCCAAATCGCATGGAGCCTGGCCAACTGATGGGAGTTTCCTCTCGCCACCTTGGCCAATGGCGCCACAGCGCGCGCGTCCGCCAAAGCAAATTGTGCCTCCTGGCGCACTCGCATATCTTGATGCGACAGCAATCCAGCCAATTCCGAGAGGGATCGGCCTTGCATCCCTGCGGCGAGGATCGCTTTCGTTTCTCTGACAATGGACTGCTGAACCACAGCAGGATCAAACACGCGATAGATGCGTCCCTTGCCAGTCTGATTCCAACCCTGCACCCAGTCCGTATAATAAATCCCGCCCTCGACTCCGAATTCGACATCCGTTGGCAGACATTCCCACAGGAATTTTTCGTGATCGATCAATTCGAATGAAGCTCCTTTGGGTTTCAGCGCGAAGGAATGGATGCCGCTGCTGGTCCCGCCTCGGAAGTCGCACAGGAAAAAATGCCCATTGTAACGATCCGACATCCCCGTGCCGGGATAGTACGTCAGGCCCGACGGACCGTCAGCGAGATTGACTATCGGAGGGACAAGATGGGCCGCCTGGCCATCCCACTGCGGATACCAAAGTTTTTCTGAATTCCATGGACCGCGGGAGTTGGGGGAGTTGATGAATTGATAGCCGATGCGCCAACCGCTGTCGCCGCCTTCTACGACGTAAACCCAGCGAGCCCGATCGCCGCCGTCGGAATTGTTATCGCCGGTAAAAAGATTTCCGTAATGATCGAAAGCCAATTCCTGAGGATTGCGCAGGCCAAACGCGAACACTTCCAGGTCGGAGCCATCTGGATTGCACCGGAAGACGCAGCCGGTATCTGGATGCCCGACGACCTTGCCCTCCGTTTCGATATGGGAACCGCGGTCACCAATGCTGAAGTAAAGCTTTCCATCTGGACCAAACCGCAGACCGTGCAAATCGTGGCCTAAAAAGCCGATTCGAACGCCGTAGCCGTAGTGCAGGGACTTGCGGACGTCAGCAACGCCGTCGCCGTTTGTGTCGCGCAACAACCAAAGATTCGGGATGTTCGCGAGCCAAACGTCGCCCTTCCGGGTCAACACGCCAGCAGCAATACCTTCCAAAGTGTGATTGAATCCGGCCGCGAACACCGTCGAGTGATCAGCCTTGCCATCGCCATCACGATCCTCGATCAACTTTACCCGATCTGAATAAATGGCGAATGAGGAAATCTTCTCTCCGGTGTGGCGCTTCATCATCGCGAGCCGGTCATCGACGGTGCGACAGGCCAGGTCTTCGTCGAGCCAATCGTCCTTGCCTCGGATATCCGTGACACCATTGTGCAGACGAAAGGTTTCAATCACGTAGAATCGGCCTTTCTCATCGATGGAGAGTGCGACGGGATTGGCGAGGTGCGGTTCCGTGGCAAACAGCTCGACCTTCAATCCGGGTGCCACCTGAAACCTTTTCATTGCGATCTCACCTTCATCGGAGGCAGCAGCAACAGCCACCGGGTTTGATGGGATCGCCGAGCGTCGCTCGGCCGCCGACACGCAGTTAAATGTCACCAGCGCCAGTGGCAGCAAAGAGGCCCGAAAAAGAAAGAGAACAAAATTGGATTTCAGCATTGCGAGTGAGACTATAATCACCAAGGAACCGGAATCAAGAGGCAGCAATTCCCTTTCAGCAATTCTCAGTATGGCCGCGGATCACACCAAGAACCGGCTGAAGCCGGGACTCCATAGGCAAGTAGTCCCGCCTTCAGGCGGCAACCCGTCAAACTTAATCCGGCAGTTGGATGGCCGAAAGAAACGAAAAATGCCGAAAGAAACGAAGTTCTGAGGTAGCTGCCATTCACCCGGTAGGTGGGTGGCCGCGTTTGCGTCAAGCCCTCGAATTCTTTCGCTTCTTTC
>CAMAWP010000069.1 GCA_945861765.1 Akkermansia muciniphila
GCCAACGGAAATCTCGTGAAGCGGCCCTTCGCATTGACTGACACCAGCGGTTTGGTGGGCTTCAATGAAGACGATTGGATGAAGCTGGTAGCGCGCGCTGATTAAAGTGATCGGCGACGACGAACGCGACTCCGACAAATGGATTGATATGCCACACTATCCGCTTCTCTACGAAATCAACACTCGCTGTTGGTTGAATGAACTCTCGAAAGAAAATGGAGATAAAATCGAGCTTGGCAACATTCCGGAAGAACAATTCCTCCATTGGCAGGAGCTCGGTTTCACTCATATCTGGCTGATGGGCATCTGGACGACTGGAGCACGCGGACGAGCCCATTCCTTAAGTCAGCCAACCTTGCTGCGCACGTACAGCGAGGTCCTTCGGGATTGGCAAAAGGAGGATGTCTCAGGGTCGCCTTATGCGGTCGCAGACTATCGTGTATCAAGCCACTTCGGCGGAGCAAGTGGTCTTCAACAGTTTCGCGAAAAACTCCATCAACGTGGACTGAAGTTAATTCTCGATTTTGTTCCCAACCATTTGGGCCTCGACCATTCATGGATCTCGGACCAGCCCGGATTGTTTGTCGAAAGTCCGGAAGGATCGGCACACGGCTTTTACCGAAAGATACCCATGGGACGTCGGTGGTTTGCCCATGGCAAGGACCCTTATTTTCCGCCGTGGACCGACACCATCCAGCTCGATTATCGGCGGGCTGAGACGCGCGCGGCCATGATCGAAGTGTTACATTCCGTCAGCCAGCTTTGCGATGGCGTCCGTTGTGATATGGCAATGTTGCTTCTGAACGACGTCTTCGAGAAAACGTGGGAGACGATCCCATCCCACGGCGTGGGCATCAGGAGCGAGTTCTGGTCGCAGGCCATAGAAAGAATCAAGGAGGATTATCCGAACTTTCTCTTTTTGGCTGAGGCTTATTGGGGTTTGGAAGAACGGTTGAAAGAACTCGGATTCGACTACACTTACGACAAGGGTTTCTACGACCATTTGATGGCGCGCAATCACGGATTAGCGCAGCGGCATTTGCTCGAAGCGCCGTCCCGGCATCTGCATAGTTCCGTCCACTTCTTGGAAAACCACGACGAACCGCGTGTTGCGACACGGCTCGCGCTGTCCGAACATCGCGCCGCCGCGCTCGCTCTCCTTGGCCTGCCAGGCATGCGGCTGCTGCACGAGGGCCAATTGATCGGCGCGCGACTCCAAACTTGCATTCATCTGGGTCGGCGGGCCATCGAGGAAGCGCAGGCGGAAGTCGCGAGATGTTATCGCCAGATCTTGGGTGTCCTCCAGAAAACGTCCGTCGGCCGAGGGGAAGCCGAATTGCTTAGACCCTCGGCAGCTTGGGACGGAAATTCGACCTCGGAGAACTTCGTTGTCGTTCAGTGGCAGGAATCCGCGGGCGGTATTAGGTTTGATTTAGTGGTGGTCAACTTAGCTTCCCATCGCAGCCAGTGTTACGTGCGTTTGCACATCGACGGACTGGCGGAGCATCGGTGGCAAATGAGCGATTTGCTCGGCGACGAGATCCATGTTCGGCCTGGCCGTTCCTTGCAGGAGCCAGGTCTCTATCTGGATCTGGCAGCCCACGGCGCTCAATTGTTCCGTTTCCAGCCGTGCGGATAGGATGGCCTCGGCCTTGGGAGTCAAGGCGCGGGAGGCATGTGGACCATTCAATCCCGACCGCTCGTGGACGCGGATGAAGCTGTTCGCTGGTGCCACATGGAAACCTGATGTCTTCAAATTTTCCTCATTGCACCCTTGCACACCTCGATCATTTTAGTAAATACTAGAAAAATTTTATTCGAAAATCGATTGTTAGGTGATTACATCTCGCACCCAAATGACGAGCAGCAGCGAAACTGATAAGAAAGGCCGCCACATGATAAGGACCGAAGCGCCCCGCAAGCAGGGGCTGTACGATCCCCAATTCGAGCACGACGCGTGTGGAGTGGGATTCATTGTTAACATCAAAGGTCAGAAGTCCCATCAAATTGTGCAGCAGGCGATCAATGTGCTGATCAACCTGAACCATCGTGGGGCATGCGGGTGCGAAGCTAATACCGGCGATGGCGCTGGCATTCTTTTGCAGATGCCCCATGCGTTTCTGAAGCAGGCTTGTGCTGCCGCCAAGATCCAGATCCCTTCGCCAGGCGAGTACGGGGCTGGGATGATTTACCTCCCGCCAGATGCCGGTGAACGTCGGCTGTGCGAAAAGCTTTTCGAGGAGATTGTTGTCGAAGAAGGACAGCGTTTCCTGGGCTGGCGGACTGTTCCCACGAACAACTCGTCGCTGGGCGACACCGCCAAGGCATCCGAGCCGGTGGTTCGCCAAGCCTTTATTGGGCGGAGCTCAAAGATCAACGATGACATGGCGTTCGAGCGGAAGCTTTATGTCATTCGCAAGCGGGCCGAGAACGCGATTCGTTACGGCGGAGTCAAAGGTGGATCTTCCTTCTATGTTTCCAGTCTTTCCTACAAGACGATGATCTATAAGGGGATGCTCTTGACCGAGCAGATTCTCCCATTCTTTCCCGACTTGGCGGATCCCGCGATGGAAACCGCTCTGGCGTTGGTTCATTCGCGTTTCAGCACAAACACCTTTCCAAGCTGGGCCCGCTCCCACCCGTACCGTTACATGGCGCATAACGGCGAGATCAACACGCTTCGCGGCAACATCAATTGGATGCGCGCTCGCCAAGCTATGTTCGAGTCGGACCTTTTTGGTGACGACATCCGCAAGATTCTTCCGATCATCAATACGGACGGCAGCGATTCAGCCATGTTCGACAATTGCCTCGAGTTGCTGGTGCTGTCGGGACGTTCGCTACCTCATGCCATCATGATGATGATCCCGGAGCCGTGGTCGAACCATGAGAGCATGAGCGATGAGAAGAAAGCGTTTTACGAATATCATAGCTGTCTCATGGAGCCTTGGGATGGCCCGGCTTCCATCGCTTTTACAGATGGCGTCAAGATCGGCGCGGTGCTCGACCGAAACGGGCTGCGCCCATCGCGGTATTACGTCACAAAAGACGATCTGGTGATCATGGCTTCGGAGGTGGGCGTGCTCGACATTCCTCCCGATCGCATCCTTCAGAAAGGCCGCCTGCAGCCAGGCCGCATGTTCCTCATCGATACCGAGGAAGGCCGCATCGTGGCGGACGAAGAGCTGAAACAGAACATTGCCACCGAGCATCCCTACCGCCAATGGCTCGACCGGTATATGCTGGAACTGGCTCATGTGCCCGAAGCCTCGCATCTGCCGGAGCCCACGCACGAAACGGTCCTCAACCGTCAGCAAGCGTTTGGTTATACGTTCGAGGATCTCCGCATCATCATGGGACCAATGGCTCGCGACGGCGTTGAGGCGGTCGGTTCGATGGGCACGGACACGCCGCTGGCCATCTTGTCCGACAAACCGCAGTCGCTCTTTAATTATTTCAAACAGCTCTTTGCCCAAGTCACCAATCCGCCCATCGATTGCATCCGCGAAGAGATTGTGACTTCCGCCGAGACGACCATCGGTTCAGAACGCAATCTTCTGAAACCTCAGCCGGAAAGTTGTCATCTCATTGAACTCAAGTCGCCCATTCTGACCAACGAAGAATTCGCGAAGCTCCGGCATATCAACCAGCCAGGCTTTAAGTCGATTACTTTGCCGATCTTATTCAAGGTCGCCGAGGGTGAGCGCGAATTGGCCAGGGCGATGGATGAGCTTTGCGAGCAGGCCACCCGCGCGATCAACGAAGGGGTGAACATTCTCATTCTGTCGGATCGTGGGATTAACAAGGAGAACGCTCCGATCCCGGCCTTGCTGGCCGTCGGCGGTCTGCACCACCACCTGATTCGGGAAGGAACGCGAACGCGAGTCGGGTTGGTTCTGGAATCAGGCGAGCCGCGAGAGGTTCATCATTTCTCGCTTTTGATCGGGTATGGGGTCGGCGCAATCAATCCGTATCTGGCCTTCGAGACCCTTGACGACATGATCCGGCAGGGATTGCTCAAGGACATCAAGCACAAGGAAGCCTGTAAGAATTTTGTCAAAGCCGCAGTGAAAGGTGTGGTCAAGGTGATCTCCAAGATGGGCATCTCCACGATCCAAAGCTACCGAGGCGCGCAGATCTTCGAAGCGATCGGGCTCCATCACTCCGTCATCGACAAGTATTTCACTTGGACTCCCTCTCGAGTGGAAGGCGTCGGGCTCGACGTGATTGCGAAGGAAGTGCAGATAAGGCATCAGCGCGCTTTCCCAGATCGCCAGGTCAACGGCCATGTGCTGGATGTGGGCGGTCAATACCAATGGCGGCAGGATGGAGAAGTTCATCTCTTCAGCCCGCAAACCATCCACAAATTGCAGCAAGCCTGCCGGACAGGTAACTATAAGATCTTCAAGGAATACTCGGGCCTGGTTAACGACCAATCCAAGAAAATGTGTACGCTCCGCTCGATGCTGGAGTTCAAGGCCTCGACCCCCATTCCCATCGAAGAAGTGGAGTCAGCCGAAGCCATCCTCAAACGCTTCAAATCCGGCGCGATGTCGTACGGCTCGATCAGCCAGGAAGCCCATGAATCCATGGCCATTGCCATGAACCGCATTGGAGGCAAGAGCAATACCGGCGAGGGGGGAGAAGATCCCTCCCGCTACGTTCGCGATGCGAATGGCGATTCGCGAAACAGCGCCATCAAGCAAGTCGCATCGGGCAGGTTTGGTGTGACCAGCCTCTACCTGGTCAATGCACAGGAACTTCAAATCAAAATGGCGCAGGGCGCAAAGCCTGGCGAGGGCGGGCAACTGCCGGGCGGAAAGGTGTATCCCTGGATTGCCAAAGTCCGTCACGCAACGCCTGGCGTGGGATTGATTTCGCCGCCGCCCCACCACGATATTTATTCGATCGAAGACTTGGCTGAGCTGATTCATGACCTGAAGAATTCGAACCACCACGCTCGGATCAGCGTCAAGCTGGTGGCCGAGGTAGGCGTTGGGACCATCGCGGCCGGCGTGGCCAAGGCTCATGCGGACGTGGTGCTCATCAGCGGATTTGACGGCGGCACTGGAGCGTCGCCTCAAACCAGCATTAAACACGCTGGGATTCCCTGGGAACTTGGTCTCGCCGAAACGCATCAGACCTTGGTCCTGAATAATCTGCGCAGCCGCATCGCCGTTGAAACGGACGGACAACTTAAAACCGGTCGCGACGTGGTGATCGCGGCGATGCTGGGCGCCGAGGAATTTGGTTTCGCCACGGCTCCGCTCGTCGCTCTGGGCTGCATCATGATGCGGGTTTGCCATCTGAATACCTGCCCGGTCGGCGTTGCGACGCAAGACCCGAAACTCCGTAAAAATTTCACGGGCGATCCCGCCCACGCGGTCAACTTCATGCAGTTCATCGCGCAAGAAGTTCGCGAGGTGATGGCTCAGCTCGGTTTCCGCACGATCAACGAAATGATCGGGCGCACCGACTGCCTCGAAGCAAAGAAGGCGGTGGATCATTGGAAAGCGCGCGGGCTCGATTTCTCCAATATTCTGTTTCAGCCCAACGTCCCGGCTGGCGTCGGACGCTACTGCCAGATTCCGCAAGATCACGGATTGGACAAAGCGCTCGATAACACGGTGCTGCTCAAGCTCTGCGCGCCGGCCCTGGAACGTGGGGAGAAAGTGCGGGCTGAACTTCCAATTCAGAATGTTAACCGCGTCGTCGGAACCATTCTCGGCAGCGAGGTCACACGCCGGTATGGCGCGGAAGGTCTGCCGGAAGACACGATTAAAATCCATTTCAAGGGATCCGCCGGCCAAAGCTTCGGTGCTTTCATGCCGAATGGAATGACATGGATCTTGGAAGGCGATTCGAACGATTACCTCGGCAAAGGGTTGTCCGGGGGCAAGATCATTCTCTATCCGCCACAAGGGTCCACGTTTGTTCCGGAAGACAACATTATTACCGGCAACGTGGCGCTCTACGGCGCGACGAGCGGCGAGGCCTATATTCGCGGCATGGCGGGCGAACGGTTCTGCGTCAGGAACAGCGGCGTGAACGCCGTCGTGGAGGCGGTCGGCGACCACGGTTGCGAATATATGACCGGCGGACGGGTCGTGGTGATCGGGCCGGCGGGCCGTAACTTTGCCGCGGGAATGTCGGGAGGCGTTGCTTACGTTTTGGATGAGGTTGGTGACTTCCATGGCCGTTGCAATCAGCAGATGGTCGCGCTCGAAAAACTGGAAGAAGCGGACGAGATTGAAGAAATCCGCCAGATGATCGAACGCCATTTAAAATATACCGACAGCCAGCGCGCCCGGACAGTTCTGGCCTCGTGGGACCAGGTGGTCCCCAAGTTCGTCAAGGTGATGCCGAAGGATTACAAACGGATGCTCCAGGCGATCAAGCGTGTGACGGCAGCCGGTTTGAGCGGCGAGCAGGCGATCATGGCTGCCTTTGAAGAAAACGCCAAGGACGTGTCGCGTGTCGGCGGCAGTTAATGCGTCCAATATGAGTGTTGCAACTAACAGAAGCGCCCAGCGGTGCGCGCGTCTCGGTGAGACAGATCAAGCGCTGGAGTGCTTGGGCGACTGTTGGTTTCGGCCTCTGAGAATCCTATGACTTATGCTGATTGAGTACATCCAGACGGCAATGCACCGCGCTCAATACGAGTTAATGGAAAGCGGGCATTTTTTTGGCAACATTCCTGAGTGCCCGGGCGCTTGGGGTGAGGGAGCAACACTTGAGGCATGTCGGGACGAACTACAGAGTGTTTTAGAAGATTGGATCATGATCCGGCTCCGCCGAGGCCTTGATATCCCGTCGATAAATGGCGTGGACATCAATCCGCAGCCTGAGTATGCCGAAACCGATTAGCCGTCGAGAGTTGATTCGGCGGTTCCGTGCGCTGGGCCGGATTGGACCTTTCCCGGGCGGCAAGCATGCCGTCATGGAGAAGAGCAATCGAACTACCCGCATCCCGAATTCGCACCGCGGCGATATCGACTGGTCGTTGGCCAAACGGATTTTGAGGCAAGCCGAAATAAATCCGGACGAATGGGAAAAGCTGGGGTAATTGACTTTGCAGAATTAACGACAATTTAAACTAAGAAAGCGACAATGGGAAAACCGACTGGTTTCATCGAATATCTCCGGGAGCTTCCACTCGACCGTCCAGCCGTCCAACGGATCAAGGACTGGAACGAATTCCATTATCACATGGAGGAGAAAAAACTCCAGGAGCAAGCCTCGCGCTGTATGGACTGCGGTATTCCATTTTGTCACACGGGTAATTTGCTGAGCGGAATGGCCTCCGGCTGCCCGATCAACAACCTGATCCCAGAGTGGAATGACCTGGCCTATCGCGGCCTTTGGCACGAAGCGCTCGACCGCCTCCATAAGACGAATAATTTCCCTGAATTCACCGGCCGGGTTTGTCCGGCCCCGTGCGAAGGCTCGTGTGTGTTGGGCATCAATGCTCCCCCGGTAACGATCAAGAATCTCGAATGCTCGATCATCGATAAGGGATGGGCGGAAGGCTGGGTCACGCCCGAGGCGCCCGCCATTCGCACCGGGAAAAAAGTGGCGGTTATTGGATCTGGTCCGGCTGGACTTTGCGCCGGCGCCCAGCTCAATCGAGCTGGTCATAGCGTCACTGTTTTCGAACGCGCGGACCGGATCGGCGGCTTGCTCATGTATGGCATTCCCAACATGAAATTGGATAAATCTCTGGTCCAACGCCGCGTCGATCAAATGGCTAAAGAAGGCGTCACGTTTGTGACGAACACCGAGGTCGGGAAGAATTATCCCGCCGAGAAGCTCTTGAAAGACTTTGACGCGGTCGTGCTTTGCACAGGTGCCACCAAACCGCGCGACCTTCCGATTGAAGGACGTCAGCTCAAGGGCGTTCACTTCGCCATGGAGTTTCTGCACGCCAACACAAAGAGCCTTCTCGACAATCAAAAAAACGGGAATTACATCCCCGCGAGCGGCAAGGACGTAATGATCATTGGCGGCGGGGACACTGGGACCGACTGCGTGGGGACGGCAATGCGCCACGGCTGCAAAAGCCTCGTCCAGTTGGAGATTCTACCCAGGCCGCCACTGGAGCGTGCTTCGGATAATCCGTGGCCGGAGTGGCCCAAGCTTTACCGTCTGGACTACGGTCAAGAAGAGGCCGCCGCTCTGTTTGGCAGCGATCCTCGCGTTTATTTGACGACAGCCAAGAAGTTTGTGAGCGATGACTCCGGGCAGGTTCAAGCTGTTCACACCGTGGAAATTGAATGGGCCAAGAACGAGAAAGGTCAATTCACCCCTAAGGAAGTCGCTGGCACAGAGCAGGTGCGCCCCGCTCAATTGGTGCTGCTGGCGATGGGCTTTCTCGGTCCTGAGCAACCCCTTCTCGAACAACTCGGTGTCGAACGCGACCCGCGCTCGAACGCCAAGGCCGAATTTGATAAATACGCCACCAACATCCAAGGCGTGTTTGCGGCCGGCGATGCGCGGCGCGGTCAAAGCCTGGTTGTCTGGGCTTTTAATGAAGGCCGCGGAGCTGCCCGCGAATGCGATCGTTACCTGATGGGCTCGACCAATCTGCCTTAGAGCCGGTTTGGAAATCCAATTCATTCGTAGCAGCCGAGGTAACGAGGCTCAAATTTCTTGAACCTTTCGCGCCCTTCCGTCAGGTCAGAGCCTCGTTACCTCGGCCGCTACGATTTTTAAAACAGGCTCTTAGAGCCGGTTGACTTTAGCAGTGGTAATTCCCGGCGATGTAATTTTCCATCTGCTCGATGGCTGCATTTTGCGCCGAGATGACGTAGTTCACGAGGTCGCCGATCGAGACCACACCAATGATCGTCTCATCCTGCAAAACGGGAAGATGACGAACACGGCTTTCCGTCATGATTCGAAGACACTCCTCCACAGTATGCATCGGGCTGACGACTATCACCGGTGCCGAGATAATCTCGTGGACAGCCGTTTCTTTGGACGATCTTCCCTTCAGCGCCACCTTGCGCGCGTAATCCCGCTCGGAGATAATTCCGACCAGCTTCTTATTCGTGGTTACCAGCACGGCTCCGATATTTTTTTCGGCCATAATCCTGATCGCTTCGAAGACGGTTGTCTCCGGAGGAATGGACCAGAGGTCGGCGGTCTTGCTCTTCAGGATTGTATCGATGGTGCCGCTGATGATCATGGTGCGAGGCCCTTCTTCGAGTTGATCTGAAACGAGCGTGATCCATGCGCGTCGTAATGGAGTCTTGCCCCGATGTGGTTCCGGACGGATTCAGTCCACAGTAACTGGTTCTGAGCTTTCATCCTTGATCCGGCATCTGGATGGCCGAAAGAAACGAAAAATGCCGAAAGCAAAGAAGTTCTGAGGCAGCCGCCATTGACTCGGTAGGTGGGTGGCCACGTTTGCGTCAAGCCCTCGAATTCTTTCGTTTCTTTCGGCTGAACTGCTTTTTTTAGGCTCATGGTTCACTCTTTCGTTCGGGCCGTGGTAACAGGGTTGGTTAACAGGATTTTTGCTAATATCACAAACCTCTTCAAACATACCAGAGAATTTATCAGCAGCTCTTGAAAAGATTCAAGCCGTTCGTTTATTGTCATCCGATGGAAACACAAGTAAAGAAGAGTCGCGAACTGACCCTCAAAGACCGTCTCTCCCACATGAACCACGGTCTGGCTTGCAAACTCCTCGGTGAACAAGGACGGAAATTGATCCAGCACGGAGGCAGTTTCGAGATCGATCTGGATCGGCAAGTCACGGTGAACGACGAGGTTTTCCAGGTTAGGTTCCCCAGCGCTTCCGGGACGGGGAATGGTCCTGCCGATGTGGTGGTGACGATCCGGCGGGCCGCTCACGAACGTGACTATTTGCAGTGGCAATGCAATACCTGTAGCACCGTCTGCGAACATGTCGGGGCCGCCTTTTCTCTGATTCTGGAAGACAAGATGGCGCTGGGTTTGGCCGCGCCGCCGCCCGAGCGCGTGGCCGTGGAAAGCTTGAGCGAGGCGCAACTCGTCGAGCAAGCCCTTACGGAGCGGGAGGAGCGTGGTCGCTCGGAAAAAATGATCCTCCAACCGGCCCAGCCTGAAAGTCTTTGGAGCGATTGCACCATCACGAGCGCGGTTTCAGGCAAGACGTATCGGCTCACGCTGCGCGGATGGGCTCGAGGGGAATCGTTCTGTTCCTGCCCTGATTTCCGGAAGAACACTCTCGGCACGTGCAAACATATTTTCAATGCCCTGGCCAAACTGAAGCGCCGGTTCAAAGGAGCTGTACGCCTTCAGCCCTACGTGCAAAAGTCCATCGCTGTGCAGTTGCATTATGGTAAAGAGATGGAGTTGCGGATCTCGCTGCCACCCAATTTGAGCGGCAAAGCGGGGCCGATTGTCTCGCATATCAAAGGCCGGTCGATTACGGACTGCAGAGACTTGTTGCAACGCATCCGTCAACTGGAGTCCAGCGGCTATCCCGTCCAGATTTATCCCGATGCCGAAGAATACATTCAGCAACGGCTCTTCCAGGACCAGATCCAATCGAAAGTTGCCGCGATTCGCGCCTGTCCTGCCTCTCATCCTCTCCGCACCGAGTTGCTTAAAACCGAGCTGTTGCCTTACCAGATCGACGGCATTGCGTTCGCGGCGGGCGCGGGACGGGCAATTTTAGCCGACGACATGGGGCTCGGCAAAACGATCCAGGGAGTGGGTGTGGCCGAGCTTTTAGCGCGCGAAGTAGATATTCGAAAAGTGCTCGTCATCTGTCCGGCATCCCTCAAGTCGCAATGGCGCGCTGAAATCCAACGGTTTTCCAATCGCGCGTGCCAGCTTGTCATCGGAAGTATGCCAGACCGAACGCAGCAATACGCAGCGGACTGCTTTTTCACGATCTGCAACTACGAGCAAGTGCTGCGGGACATTCTTGCCATCGAACAGATCAAATGGGACTTGATCATCCTGGACGAAGGCCAGCGCATCAAAAACTGGGAAGCGAAAACCAGCCGCATTATTAAAGGGTTAAAGTCTCGGTTTGCTCTGGCGCTGTCTGGAACGCCTTTGGAAAACCGGCTGGATGATCTCTTTTCAGTCGTGGAATTTATCGACGACCGCCGCCTCGGACCCGCCTTCCACTTTTTCAATCGTCACCGCCTCGTCGATGAAAAAGGCAAGGTGCTTGGGTATAAAAACCTCGATCTCTTGCGCGAGCGGCTTAAGCCAATCCTCCTGCGGCGAACGCGCCAATCCGTCATGCAGCAACTCCCCCCGCGAACCACCGAGATGGTCCGCATCCCGCCCACTGACGAGCAACTCGATATGCATGCGGCTCACATGAGAATCGTCAGTTCAATCGTTCGCAAAAAATTTATCAGCGAGATGGACCTGCTGCGCTTGCAGAAAGCGCTTCTCATGTGCCGGATGGCCGCCGATGGCACCTGTCTTGTGGACAAGCAATTTCCCGGCTACTCCAGCAAACTCGAAAAGCTCGATGAATTGTTAGGCGAGCTGGCCCAGGAGGATGGCCGCAAGCTGCTGATCTTCTCCGAATGGACCACCATGCTGGACTTGATCGAGGCGCTGCTCGAAAAGCATCGGCTCCCGTTCGTGCGGCTCGACGGCCAGGTTCCACAGAAGAAACGTCAGTCGCTCGTCCACGAATTCCAAAACAACTCTGCGTGCAAAGCTTTTATTGCGACCAACGCCGGATCGACCGGTTTGAATCTCCAAGCCGCCAACACTGTGATCAATGTCGATCTGCCGTGGAACCCCGCAGTGCTCGAACAACGGATCGCCCGCGCTCATCGCATGGGCCAAAAACAGCCCGTGCAGGTTTTCATCTTGGTGACCGAGCAGACAATCGAAGAAAACTTGCTCGCCACGCTCTCAGCCAAACATGAACTCGCCCTGGCTGCGTTGGACGTCGAATCGAAAGTCGATTCCGTGGACTTGAAAAGCGGCATGGAAGAATTGAAGCGTCGGCTCGAGGTCTTGCTCGGAGCGCGGTCCGAGGCGCCCATCGACGAAAGCGAAAAGGGTCGGCAAGAAGCGGCCGTTCAACAGCAAGCTCACCGCGAGCGGATTGCCGTCGCCGGCGGGCAATTGCTCAGCTCGGCTTTTGCATTCCTCGGTGAACTGATACCCGGCCAGCCCGAGACCGAGGAGTCGCGGCGGATGAGCGAACTCTTCCAGAGCCAGCTCAATCAGTGCCTGGAAAAAGATGAGCGCGGCCAATTCAAGCTCACGGTGACATTGCCCGACTCAGCCGCCGTAGCCCACTTGGCTAACTCGCTCGCCAGATTGGTGGCGTCCGCGCCGCGCATCTAAAGAACTCGTATCCGTTGCTCGGACGTGCAGAGCCACCTGAGCGCGATCGGCTTCTCCAAACCACCGCCCAGGAAACGGAACAAAACTGCTTGTCCCACCCCAGCCGCCAGTGCAGTATCGAAAAACTTTCAACGAACAGCCGTGACTGACACACGAAAAACGAATGCAAGGCGAATGCCGTCGAGGGACAAATTGAGCCTCTTGAGCGGCCTGTTGCTCGCAGTTTATCTGGTCAGTCTGTTCCATGCCCGGCTCCATCTGCTCACTCACGCGCATTTAGTCTCGGAGGTACTAAGCCCATCGCAATCTGCTTTATGCCTCGATGGCGCTGATGATGACAGAGACCATCCTCCGCATCCCGCGTCGGATCACGAGGCATTGGTGATCTGTATTTCAGCTCCTGACAGCACCCAGGCCCAATCGCGCAACGCGGCCATTTTTGTGGCTCTCTCGATCACCGCCTCCGACCTCCTTCGAGACGCTTCACTACTGAGCCGCAGACAACCCGACGCTCCCGGTCCGTCTCCGCCTGAATTGGTTTGCACCTGGCAGTTTTCCTTCCGCGCTGCGCTTCCCGCGCGAGCTCCTTCCTTTTCTTCCTAAGTAGTCCGCTCTCGGACATTTCTTTGGTCGTGGTGTGATTCACACCCGCTCGTTTTTATCCCAACCATTTGCCCGTTTTGTCCATTTATGAAGAATCAAAAGCAGTTTTGGAAATTAAGTTTGAGCACAGTTTTTGCCGTCATGCCTCTTCTTGTCACCGAAGGCAAGGAGCCGGAGTTGGTGTCAACCACGACGAACGCCATCGCGCTCGAAGCTTTGGTAGCGGACGTTTTGGAGCACAATCCCGAACTCAGCTTCTACCGCGCCGAAATCGCGGCCGCAACAGGCGAGCGCCGCACTGCCGCGGCCTTGGCCAATCCTGAAGTTTCGACCAGCATGGGACAAAAGCAGGTCCGAGGCAGTGGGCTTTCAGACGAAGGCGTTGCGTGGTCCGTGAGTGTGCAGCAGACGTTCGAGTGGCCCGGTCGCATTTCGCTGCGGAAAGCAATTGCCAACCGCCAGATGCAGCTCGCCGAACTTGGCTTCGCCCAGTTCAAGGCAGGCTTGGCCGCGCGCACGCGCACGCTTGCCTACAACCTGCTTGCCGCGCAAGCGAAGGCCACAGCGGCGGCCGAGGTCGCCTACCGATTTCAGCAACTGCGCGAAGTGCTTGTTCAGCGCGACCCGGCAGGGCTCACCCCGCTGTTGGAAACGCGCATCATCGAAGCAACCGAGCTGACACTCCAACGCAAAGCGACTGAGGCCGCGCTCGCTTCGCAATCGGCGCTGCTCGAATTGCACCAACTGCGCGGCACGCCGTGGACGCAAACAATGACGTTGCAGCCGGTGAGGATGGAGTTCCCCGCCGCGCCAGAACAATCCGCCTTGCTCGAGTCGGCGCAGACGAACAATTTCGAGTTGCAGATGCGGCGCGTCGAATTGGAGCAGCAAGGCTTCAAGGTCTCGCTCGCCCGGAAGGACGGCTATCCGTCTGTTACCATCGGGCCGTATTTCTCACGCGAGCGGGCGGGTGATCGCGAGCAGCAGGTCGGCCTCGGTATTTCAATTCCATTGCCGTTGTGGAATCGTGGCAAGGGCAATATCGCAACAGCGGAAGCGCGGCAGAAACAAGCCGAAACTTCCCTTTACATCACGCAAAGGGACCTCGACCGGCGCATCATTGAGAAGTCGCTGGCCTATCAAACGAAACTCGGCGAGATGGGAAAATGGCGGCCGGAATCGGTGGAAGAATTTCGCAAGGCCGCGGAGTTGGCTGACCGCCACTACCGGCTTGGCGCAGTCCCCATCGCAACCTACGTCGAATTGCAGAAGCAATACCTCGAAGCGGTCGAGGCGTTGCTCGACACCCGGCGCGAGGCTCTGGAAGCCGGACAGGAATTGCAGCGGCTCACCGGCTTGGAATTCAGGGCAGTTCAAGCCGTGACGTCCGAGAAACCTTCGAACCCTTGACGTCATGATTGACCGCATCCTTGAATTCTCTTTGCGGCAACGCGCCGTCGTGTTGCTCGGAGCTGTCGCCCTCCTCGCCGCTGGCCTATGGTCCGTTTTACATTTGCCCATCGACGCCGTGCCCGACATCACGGGCGTCCAAGTGCAAATCAACACCGTGGTTCCCGCGCTCGCGGCCGAAGAATCGGAGAAATTGGTGACACAAATCATCGAACGCGAGATGGCTGGATTGCCTGGCATGGAGGAGATGCGTTCCCTCACGAAGTTTGGGCTATCACAGGTCACGTTGGACTTCGCGGATGGCTCGGACATCTTCCGCGCCCGACAACTTGTTGCGGAACGGCTGCAAGGTGTGCTGGAGCAACTTCCCGCCGGTGCATTGCCAAAGCTCGCGCCCATCAGCACGGGGCTGGGGGAAATTCTCTATTACAGCGTTGGCTATCGTTCCGACGCGACGAACAAACCGACGGACGAACTGGATCAGCTTTTGGAATTAAGTGAAATCCAGCAATACACCATTAAGCCAATGCTCCGCACCGTGAAGGGAATCGCGGAAATTAACGAGAGTGGCGGCTACGAAAGGCAGTTCGTCATTCAGCCCAGGCCTGAAGCGCTTGAAGCGGTGGGGATGACATTTAGTGAGTTGGCTGACTTGGTGGCGCAGAACGTCCAAAATGCGGGCGGCGGCATTATCAGCCGCGGAGGACAGCAATTAACAATCCGCGCTGTAAGCCGGGTCCGAAGCGCGGACGAGATTGCGGATCTGCCGCTCAAGTTCGGCGCGGGGGTGAAGCCAATTCTGGTAAAAGACGTGGCCGAGGTGAAAACAGGAACGAAGTTTCGAACCGGAGCGGCGACGCTTAACGGCCATGAGACGGTCATTGGCACCACGATGATGCTGGCCGGAGAAAATAGCCGGGAAGTCGCGGAGCGGGTGAAGGAGCGCGTCAGAGAAATTCAGACAAAGCTGCCCGAAGGAGTGGAAATTCAAATTCAATACGATCGTTCGGAACTCATCGACCGCACCATTGGCACGGTCAAGACGAATCTGTTTGAAGGCGCGACTCTCGTCGTTGTCTTGCTGCTGCTGCTGCTTGGTAATGTCCGGGCGGCACTCATCGTGGCAGCGGCCATTCCGCTCTCCTTTTTGTTCGCCCTCATTGGCATGGCGCGGTTCGGCATCTCGGGAAACCTCATGAGTTTGGGCGCAGTGGACTTCGGTCTCATTATTGATGGCGCAGTCGTCATCGTGGAGAACATCGTGCGGCAACTCGGGCAACGGCAACATAAGTTCGGTCGTCCCCTCACTGCCGAAGAACGGATGCACACGGTCATCGCGGCGAGCAAGCAGGTCGGTTCCCCGATGTTCTTTGGAATGGTCATCATCACCGTCGTTTACATTCCGATTCTCGCGCTGACAGGAATTGAAGGGAAAATGTTCCATCCGATGGCGCTCACGGTCATGTTGGCGCTCGGGGGTGCGTTGCTGCTCGCGTTGACTCTGATGCCGGTGCTCTGTTCGTTTCTGCTCCGCGGAAACCTTCCGGAAGGCGACGGCTCGATCATCCGCTTCGTGAAAAGCATTTACGAACCAGCGTTGAATGCTGCCTTCCGATTGCGCTGGGTCGTGGTCATCGCCTCTGGTTTGCTCTTCGTCGGCTCCGTCTGGCTCTTCACTCGGCTGGGCGCGGAATTCGTGCCGAAGCTCGACGAAGGCTCCATCACTTCGATGCTCTACAAACCAGTGGGCATGAGCATGGAGGAATCATTGCGCACCGATATCGAAGTCGAGAATCGGCTGTTGAAGGATTTTCCCGAAGTCACCCGGATCTTTACTCGTATCGGCACAAGCCAAATCGCTTCCGACCCGATGCCGCCAAACGAGAGCGATGTTTATATTTTCTATAAGCCGATGAAGGACTGGCCCAAGACGGCGGGCCGTCCGACAAATAAGACGGAGTTGCGCGAACATATCGACGCGGTTTTGAAAAAAATTAATCCCGACTACAATATCCTTTTCGCACAGCCCATCGAAATGCGTTTCAATGAAATGCTCGAAGGCACGAAGGCGGAGCTGTCGGTGAAAATTTTCGGCAATGATTATGATGTGCTCGAAAAGTTAGCCGAACAGGTCAAAGGAATTCTCGAAAGCATTCCCGGTGCCGCACAGGTCGAGTTCGAAACCGAAGGCCGCACGCCGCAGTTGCAGATCAACGTGAAGCGAGAGGCGCTTCAACGCCATGGCCTGCAAGCGAGCGAAGTGAACAAAGCTGTCAACGCCGCGCTCGCCGGCCAGGAAGTGGGTTTCATCGCGAATGGCGAAAGGCGTTACGACATCGTGGTGCGAATGCCCGAACAACTCCGCGCGGACAATGAACAAATCAAAAAGCTTCCGGTGCGTGTTGGCTCCGCCGGTCTCGTGCCGCTCGGCAAGCTTGTGGAATTCGAGACGCTGAAAACAGTGGAGCCTATCTTGCGCGATGACGGTCATCGGCGCGCTGCTCTCATGGTGAATTTGAAGACAAGCGACATCGAAGGATATGTGCGCACTGCGGAGCGAACCATTCAGGAGCAAGTGAAGCTGCCCGAAAACTACATCGTAGAATTTGGTGGGCAGTATAAAAACCTGGAGAAGGCGCGGGCGCGGCTCGCGGTGGTTGTGCCCGCGGCACTCGTCTTGATTTTCGTGCTCATTTTTCTCGCGTTCGAGAGCGTGCGTCAGGCGCTGCTGGTTTATTCCGGCATTCCGCTGGCCGTCACGGGCGGCGTGTTCGCGCTTTGGCTGCGCGGGATGCCGTTCAGCATCACAGCGGCGGTCGGCTTTATCGCACTCACCGGCGTCGCAGTGCTCAATGGCATGGTGCTGGTCAGCTACTTCAACCAACTGCGTGAAGAAGGCAAAAGCATCCGCGATTCTGTCATTGAAGGTTCTCTGACACGGCTCCGACCCGTCATGATGACGGCCCTGGTGGCAAGCCTTGGTTTCGTTCCGATGGCGATTGCCACCGGCGCGGGCGCGGAAGTGCAGCGCCCCTTGGCCACAGTGGTCATCGGTGGCGTGCTCAGTTCGACATTCTTAACTCTCGTGCTCCTACCTGCACTTTACGATTGGCTGGAAGGGCGCAAGTCAAAGAATTCCGAGGCGCGTGCTGCAGCTCGGAATGTCTGATGACCTCGCGCTTACCGCGAGACAACGACACGGTAAAAACGTGTCGGCCGCTGCTCGATGGGCGTCGGATCAGTCAGTGTGATCTCGCGGACTGCATCTCCGGATAGAACATCGGAGAGACGGGTCCAGACCGCCGTTGCCAGCCCGCCCGCGTACTCAATCTTGTAGGTGCGTCCCGGTTGAGCTGTGAATCGGATGGCAGGACCGCCTGCGGATGAGGCTGAGATTTGAACTCGGAAAAGACTTGCGGCATCGCGCGGATTTGTGCCGCTCAAGAACTCCTGGAGATTGGACATCCCGTCGCTATCGGGATCTGCTCCGGCATCGGCCGTGGAGTCGGGATCCAAGCCATTGATTATTTCCCACGCATCATCGAGTCCATCGTGATCCAGATCTCCCGAACGGAGGTAATTCGGTGCCGCCGGACTCGCTGAACCGGGGAATCGGACAATCCGCTGCGCACCGTCCGGGTAGCGCCCTTCGGAAGCAAAGTCCAATTGAGTGGCAAAATCAACCGTATCGACGATTTGCGCCGAAGGGTTCAGGAGCCGAATCGTTTCGCCAAAACGGTCGAGACCGAAAGCCGTGTGGTCGGGTCCGCGGCCCACCTCCCCATCCGCGTGGAAGCGGACAAAGGCCCCGGCATCGATGAATGTCAGCAGAGCCAGTCTGTTATTCGTCGATCCGCTGATCGAGGGATCGTCCGTCAAAATCCAGCGGCCCAAGTGAACAGGCAAGGGTGCGGGATTGTAGATTTCAATGAAGTCGTTGGTTGGGGCGCTGGCGGCCAGCCATTCGTTTAAGCGCAGCCCGGTTCCGAGATCGAGTGCAGCGGCGGTCCCATTCGGTCCGCCCGGAGAGGGCGCGGCAAGCAACACCCACTCCTGATTGAGAAGTCCGATCGAGCGGCCGGCGATCTGCAAGCCGTATTCAACACGATCAATGATTCGGTCGAGCGGATCACGGAGAGTGAGCACGGAATTGTTATCGTTGAGCGGGGCTGGGAATGAATGCGAGTTGGGTTTTGGCACGAAGCCTGCCGGAACGGAACCGAAGTAGAGCAGCATCCGTTCGCTCGCGTTGAGCTTGGCATCGGCCCGAAATGGTGACCGAACGAGAGACGCTCCCATCGGTTGCGCGTCGAAGGAAACTCCGGCGAGCGAAATCGTTTCACCAGAAACATTCTCGATTTCCACCCAGTCCGGGCCCGCGGAAGACCGAGCGAGCACTTCCGCGATCCGGAGTCGAGTTCCCATTTCCGCGAGATAGTTGCTCGCGCCGGGTGTGGGTGTAAACGGGAGCTGTTGAAACGCGCCGCCGCCGTCGGGCAGACGCCCTGTCGTGATTCCAATCGATTGCGCACCGTACGTGACACGATCCAGTTCGTCGCCATTTGGAGCGAGCAGAGCGATCAAACCTCCACTGGCCGACAGCTTGAGATCAAGGTGGTCCGGTCCGGGGTTTTCATCCGCTCGCAAGACCACGAATCCTCCCGCGCCGATGAATGTGGGCGAAGCAATTCGCGCGATTGCGTTGCTCGTCACGATCGCGCATCCTTGGAGCGCAACCACGCTGACGCCCGAGTTGTGGAGCTCGATCCAGTCATCTCCGCCGTCCGGATTCGCCAGAAACTCGTTGATTTTCACGCCTGTGAATGAGCCGGGCGCTTTTGCTTCGTTGGGTCCGAGCGGCGTTGGATCGCACACCGCCAGCCGGCCATCTATCAAGCCTATCGTGAACCCGTCAACCACCGGGCCGTAATGGAGGACATCGACGCGATTCGTAACGGCGTCGTAGAGCGCGATCGTTTCACCGCGTCGGCTCAAGCCGAAAGGCGCCTTGGAGCTACCGACGGCGGAGCCTTCCTTGCACTCAATTTTCAAGAAGCCGCCGCCATCGATTGTCGTGCCCGTGGCGAATACAAACTGACGCGGCTCCGAATTATCCGTGAGGGACCAACCGCCGATCTGAATGGCTGCCGCACCGGGGTTGAAGAGCTCGATCCAGTCGGCAGCCGAGCCTGCCTGCAATTCGTTGATTCGAATCAATGCCCGCGGCGGGGAACTATTGACGGCACCTGGAGTTCCGCCTGGAACGCTGGCGTGCCAGTTGGACGGATCGTTCGGATTGCCCTGCGCATCGACAATCTCCAGCGAGGCCCCGCCGCCATCGGCGGGGACGGGCCACGGATGTCCATCGTTGTATTCGACCGACGTCACGGTGCGCCCCGAAGGATCCAGGAGAGCGATCCGTTCACCCGCATTATCGAATGATCCCGCGAACCATCCAGCGACCGCCAGATTAGGATAGCGTCGTTGGAAATCAGCCGACCGTGCATCGTTGCCCAGCACAATTCGCGCGCCTGGGCCGAGGACCGGGGAAGAGGTGGGAAAGCGGAAGTTGATTCCCTGAAAGCTGTATCCACTCAGATCCGCCGAGAGTCCGCCTGTGTTTTGAAGCTCGATAAACTCGAAGGGATCGCCGCCGGGCGGATTGAACATGACTTCGGCGATCCGAACCGGACTGCCGACCTGAGTGACCTCGAAAGCCAAATCGATGAGGGCGCTCCAGTTGGTGCCGTTGAGCGAACGCGCCATGAGGTGCAGCGGCGCACTGACGGTCAGGGGCGCGCTGTACACGAGCGCGCTCTGGCTCCGCGCGCTTGTGAACATCACTCGAGGATCGTTCCCGTTGGTCGTGTAGAGAATGGACCCGAAAAGATTTTTCAGTGCGAGTTGATGACCTGCCGTGACGCGCCCGCCGAACTGACTCGCGACTGGGGCGTTGGAGGACGCGAGGAAGCCTGCCTTCTCGAACGAGTTCGTCACGTACCGCCTGCGACCGGTGATCCAAGTCCCGATCACATCGCTGAACCCTGAGATCGACGGAGCCGCTTGCCCTTTGATCTCGTTGTATCGGGCGCGAATACGCGCATCGGTCAATGGCCCGTCATTGAAAAACGCGCGATGCACGCGATCAGCGAAGAGCAGTTTGAACTCTTGCGACTTCTTCAACGAATTGAACATCGCCTGATAATCGGTCGTGCCCCACGGTGGACTTAACGTCGAGAGCGTCGTGGCAATCGTATCGTAAGTTACCGAGTGAGATGTGAAGGCGAACTCAGCATCCCACGGATAGAACCGGAACTTTGCGCCGGCCTTTTTCTCCCGTGCGGCCCGCGTGTTGTTGTGTGGCCAATCGTCATTGTCGGCCCAGATGAGTGGAAGGAGGTAGTCAATGAAGTTGACCATGTCCATTCGGTCGGCCGCGGCCATGTAGTTCGTTGCGATGGTGAGGTCCTTGCGCACCACGGTGCGCAATTGATTCCAGGCGGTGGCGTCGCCGCGGATGACCAGGTTGCTCGGGCCCAGCACGTCCCAAAGCTCGCCTCCGCCGTGGTATGCTTGGAGGAAATCGTCATCGACACGTTCGCAAGGATTGTAGAGCCCCTTGTAAACTCCATTCAGAAAGAGGTAAACGAACGTGCCATGGCACGCGGGAATTCCCATATCGAGGCTGAGAGCGCGGATGAACTCGTCCTTGATCAAAGGGTTCGTATTATCGTTCATCCCAGCCCGGACGTGGAGAGTGTTGAAGGAATCCAGGGTGGTGCTTGGAAAGACCGGATAATTCAACCGTCCCGGACCGTAATCCCCACGAAAATAAAGACGGAACGAATACTTCCCCTCAGGCGGCGACGCGTTTCGGTAATTGTAGAGTCCGCGAATGTAATCTCCGCCAGCGACGCGGATTCCGGCATCGAGTTGGAAGCCGCCGTTGTCGCCTGGACGGACGAGCTCCACGGAGACGGGCCGTTCCCAAGCAACCCCGTGCTTCGTCGTATTGCGTGGATTGAACTCCATGATGCCGTTGCGACCGTAAAGATTGTTCGTCGCCGTGACGAGCGAGAGGACGGGGAGCAACCGGCGATTGTTCGCGAGGTTCATCAGATAGGTATGCGTCCGGACCCCCGACGGCAATTGGTTTGCCGCGAAGGCGCCGGCTCTCACGATTCGCGTGGCTGCGACAGAAATAGGCGCCACGTAAACAATCCCGTTGGTCAGCGTGGGCGGACTGCCATCCAGTGTGTAGCGGATTTCGGCTCCAGCAGTTCGACACGCCAAGCTGAGAGAGAATGGCGCATTGAAAAAGCCGCGCTCGACGCTGAAATGCACGTCATCCACCTTGCCCGTGATCGTGCTGGTGTTGTTCGCCCCACCCGGCGTCGCCTCCCCGAGATAGCGCCAGATCAGCTTGCCGACTTCTGTTTGCCGGCCGTACGAATAATTGGGCGACTGCTCGGGATAGACCACTTCGTCAACCAGTGTTCGTGGAAGCTCCGGCCCAAACAGCCGAAGCGTGTCGCCGGTCGGGTTGAGCTTGAAGTTGGTGTGGAACCGATGGCCGGTGGTCGGATCCCTTCGATCTTTGCCCGACGCCCAGATGACCCAATATCCGCCGGGCGGAATGATGGCGTGCGGAAAGACCCACTGACCTTCTTCCTCGCGATCAACGCTGAGCGACCAACCCCCGAGATCAACCGGCTGCGATCCGCGATTGTACAATTCAATCCAGTCCTCCGGGTCCTTCTCCTCATCGGCAATTCCGGTTTGGTTCTCCGCCATGATCTCGTTGATGAGGATGTCAGGCGTCGGCTGAGCGGGATCGACCCGGTACTTCCAGGGCGAGCCACGGAAGGAAATCGGAATCACTTCGGCCGCTACAATGCCGTGATTCGGACTCCACTCGATTGTTACATCGCCCGCGCGGGCCAAAGGAAATGAGAAGCGATAAGGCCCGGCGCCCACTCCCACCAGGTTTGTGGCGCTGAGCCCATTGACTCGAAGATCCGACGCATCGACGCCATCGACCGGTTGGCTAAAGCTGATTTCCACTTCACCCAATCGCCGCAGCACCGTGCCAGGGACTGGGACCACATTCGTCACGGTCGGTCCCGCGAGGTTGATCAATTGATACGCCCACGTGGAACCTAGAGCGCCACCGTCAAAGCGCTGCGGAGGAGTGTTCAAGTCCGCAACCGTATGGAGGGTGCCCCATGAAATATCGACCGGGCCGAAGGAAGGTTGCGGAAACGAAAAGTTGTATCGGGCTCCCGTCCCGCTAACAGTCTGCACGGGGACGCCGTTCACCAGGAAATCACCGGCGCGCACACCAGTCACAGGTTCGCTGAACGCGATCGAGATCGAAGTCAGTTCGTTCACGAAACCAGGAGCAGGGCTGACTTCAGTGATGGTCGGCGTTGCATTCGCCAAATGGAATGGGTGAAGAAACAGGCTTAGTATGGCCAGCGACCGTGCGGCGGCGAGATTGGTAATCATGTGGTACCCGGAATATGAGCCGGGTTTGCGCCGCCGTCAAAGGCTGAAAGAGGCGCAGCAGCCATTCTCTCCATGAACCTGGGTGGGGTGAGAGTCCCCTCGAACCCTGACCTTTTCTGGCGATCGAGCATATCAGGGCTCGACGGCTTCCGGCTCGGAGACTACAGCTCGGAGAGAGTCTCGCCCCACCGTTCAAGGGCGCAATGCGCGCACAA
>CAMAWP010000070.1 GCA_945861765.1 Akkermansia muciniphila
CGCGGATCGATGAATTGGCTCGGTGTTGGCGGCGGAGGCGGAGGCGTTGTCCCGCCTACCACAGCAATCCGGAAGAATCGATACGGTGTCGGCAGATCAATGCAATACTGCGTGTTCGTGCTCGTCGCTGTGATCTGCGTCGATAGGCGCGACCAAGTTGAATCCTGGATGTTCGTCTTCGCTTCCACGAAATAATTGGTTCCCACCAACGACGGCCACAGCAGACAAAGATTCGTGCGGCTGATATTCAGGCGCGGATCGATGAATTGGCTCGGTGTTGGCGGCGGAGGTGGAGGCGTCGTCCCGCCTACCACAGCAATCCGGAAGAACCGATACGGCGTCGGCAGATCAATGCAATACTGCGTATTCGTGCTCGTCGCTGTGATCTGAGTCGATAGGCGCGACCAAGTTGAATCCTGGATGTTCGTCTTCGCTTCCACGAAATAATTGGTTCCCACCGACGACGGCCACAACAGACAAAGATTCGTGCGACTGATATTGAGGCGCGGATCGATGAATTGGCTCGGTGTTGGCGGAGGAGGCGGCGGCGTCGTCCCGCCTGCCACAGCAATCCGGAAGAAGCGATACGGTGTCGGCAGATCAATACAGTACTGCGTATTCGTGCTCGTCGCAGTGATCTGAGTCGATAGGCGTGACCATGCCGAATCCTGGATGTTCGTCTTCGCTTCCACGAAATAGTTGGTTCCCACCAACGACGGCCAAGACAGACAAAGATTCGTGCGGCCGATATTCAGGCGCGGATCGATGAATTGGCTCGGTGTTGGCGGCGTTGGCGGCGGAGCAGGGAAAAGGACAATGCGAAAGAATCGGAGCTTCGTCGGAAAGTCTATACAGAAACTATTCGTCGCGCTGGTGGAAATAAGCCGCGGCGAGATTGCCGTCCAGGTGCGCTCTTCAATGTTGGTCTTGGCTTGGAGCTGATATTCACGTCCGGCCAGAGAATTCCATCCGAAACAAATGTTGGTCAACCCGATGGACACCTTCGGATCGATAAAAACAAAGTTGGTCGAGGAATCGGCGTCAGAAGAGAGCCGGGCACGAATGGTGAACCGAAGATCATTTGTGTTACCAACTGAACTCCGGACCGCCAAGTAATAGTCACCAATTGTCGCCGGGCGAATATCGATCTGGAGAGGTTGAGTCGCGGAAGCAGGGTTGGTAGTGGATCCGTCGGCGGGGGGCAGCCTATTGAACCCGGTCAGCAGCTCGGCAGAGCCATTTAGGTTGTAGAGATCGAAAGTGAGGAGCGGACTCTGGTTTGTGACCGAGAAGAAGAAAAAGTTGGTTAGAGCTGAACCGGTCTTGATCTCGAAATCGACAGGCACGTCATTCGTCAGCGGAATGATGTTGAGTCCGGCGGTGACAAGCTCCGTGGCACGAATCCGGTAAGGAACCGGGTTGGGAGTTTTGTTAAAGACTCCGAGAAACCAGTCGCCGGGGAGCAAACGAACAGGAGTCGAGTTCGTCTTCACGAAAATGTATTCGTTCGTGCCTCCCAGATTGTCGCTGATGTAGTCGAAGATCGCGAGATCAGGTGACGGCGGGTCGTGACGCAAGACCAAAACCAAGTCGCCGTTCTCCGGAAAGAGTTCGAAATCGACAGCTACGGCATTTGTCGAAACGTTGAAAACATAGTTATCCAACAAGATGGAGGAGACCGCGATTGTGTTGGTGTAAGGGACCGCATTGGTCAAGCGGATAACCGGCCGGAGCACATGGCACTCATCGTTATCAAGGCTTACTTGGATCGTGTAGCTGTTGGTCTCGCCAAGACCCAAATTATGCACCGCCAGATAATGCCGTTTTCCAGGCTCGAGCGGAGCGGGATGGATTCTAGTGGCGTCGAGCGTCAGGGAAGCGACGCCGGAGTTCGTCGGCGAATCGACCGGCTGCGCATTTATTTGAGGGATGAAGTCATCGGTTACCAGCCTGCCCGACGGCAGCCCGCTGCGATCCGCGAGAAAGTTCAATCGGTTCAACGGTCCGGTCAGAGTGCTGACAGCGAGCCGGGCTGTGTCGCAGACATCGACGATGAAATAGTTCGTTTGGTTGTTGGTGACGGTGCCGGAATAAATAACCTTATCGCGAAGGAGGACTGCCTTCGGGCGGGGATCCGCGTATTTGAGCTGCAATTGCCAGCCGAGCAATGCAGGAGACAGGCCACTGAGAGGTCCTTGCCGATCATCCGAAACCTCTAATTTCCATTCTCCGATGGACCGTTCGCCTCGGAGCAAGTCTAGCGCTTCCTCGGGCAGCACATAACTGTTCGTGGTCGGAAGAATCTCGTTCACATGAACCGTATCGACCAAAGGACCTGCAGAGGTCAGCGCGCTCAACTCCAGCGCCGTCAGTGGACTTGTCGCACGAAAGACGATGTCCGTTGATGCCCAGCCGAAGTTTTGAACGGCGATGAACTTGGTGGCCGGGCGGCTATCCTGCGGAGGACCGTAGTAGAGTTGCAAGGCATGAGCCCTGCCGAGGGGAGCAACGGGATTGCGGTAGTAACTAAAGCTTAGCTGATAGTCAGTGCCTGGGGTGGTGGAGAAGCTTGTCAGGACGGCGGCTGGGCTCCGCGTGGTATCCAATTCCAAAAAGTTCGACCCCGATCCTGCGACAACGCCGAGCGGGTTGACTGGACCGTGGAGCTGGATTTTTCCCCGAGTCACCTGCCAACCGGAGACCACGGTGTTGGAGCCATATTCGGCTGGTGGAGAATTCTCAAAACCATCGAAGAAGAGCGGCGCAGCACCTGACCCACCGAGGGTGTTAATATAGGGAGGGGTGGCGAATTTAATCGGAGTCAGACCAACCACTCGATTCGTATCCTCAGTGAAAACAGTGTAGGCAATGTTCGTTCCGTAGCCTGCCCCAAAGCCGGACGCATTAATGCCCCCGCGGTTCTCGCCGAGCAGAACCCGGGTGCCCTGCGGACTGACCAAGTGCAAGACAAGGTCCGAGGCGCGGGGGTGATTGATTCGGACGCCAACCTGAACATCCGTTATCTCCTTGTCCACTGGAACAGTGATGCTGGAGGAAATAGTCGCTTCACCGGGGAGGGCGAGCCCGTTGGTCATGCTTAAGGTTCGCCCCGAATCCAGGGCCAGACTTAAATCCAGGCGAATGCTGATATGGAAATCAACAGTGCTCACGCTGTTGGAATTGAACAGACTGATGAAGTAACGCCCTGTTCGCAACGGGTTCGGCTCGTCTCCAATTCCGAATGTCACTGTTCCGCCAGGCGGCGTGAGCGACACCTTCTTATCGAATACGCTCGCGGTCGGCAGAGTTTCACGCTGAATCAAAACATCCAGCGGGCCGGTCATCCGCGAGACTTCGACGGTCAGGTTAGTGGCTTCCGACGGAACATCCGCGAAGTAAGTCGTGATCCCATTCGGCTCGACACTGCCGTCGAGGCCGGCCGCGCCTGCCAAGAGCAGATCACCGCCTATGATAGGCTGCACTCGAATGATCAAACTTTCCACTCGTCCCGTGCCGGCCAGGGAGTTGTCCACCATGTTGAACAGCCAAACACCAGTGCCGCTTGATCCAGTAAAATCATTCAAAGTGCCCGGCCCATCGGTCCGCTGGCTGAACGGAACAGAACCGAAACTGCTGTCGTCGTAAATGAAGATATTCGTGCCGGTCAGGTTGCCCAGCAACGTGTGGTTGTTCAGGACGGCCGAGTTTCGCTCATGGCTCAAGATGCCGATTAAGTCACCCAAATTTCCGTGTGAGATGACGCTGGTCGCGATGACGCGTTGAATCAAATTGGGCACGAGGCCGATCGCCAAGACCTGCACTGATCCGGGGTTCTCCGCAGTTCCATCGGGAATAATAGCTCGGAATGGGAACCCTCGCAAAACACGGTTGCCGTTATCATTTTGGTCGAAGGGCTCGTCGCTCGAAATACCGATCAGCCCGTATTCGGCCGCTTGCTGATCTTCGGATTTGACTCCGATGTAAAAGATGTCCCCGATCGCCGCGTTGGTAAGGGCGACATACTCGGTTCCTCCGCGCGTCACCGACTTCGTGGCCGCGTCCACCACCGATGGGTCCAGGTTCAGAAGCCTCGAATCTTTTGAAACGTAAAGGTCAATGTCGGCTTGAAGATTCCTGGCCTGGGAAAGATTGGGAGGCAGAAACGTCACAAAGGCGACATTCGTTCCGTTGGTCACCGATGAAAAATCATTCGTGATGAAAATATTGGTGAAGACATAAAAATTCCATTGGCTGGCCAGACCATGCCGTAGATTCAATGCGGTGGGCTGCGCGCCGACACGCTGATTGAGCAATGGAACGCCGTTGGTCATGGTGGTGACTAGGATCGAGGTCGCAAACGAATTGGTCAGCACCGGAATGACCCTCAATTCATTCGTCAAGGTCAGATCGCCGATCGACAGGACCAAAGCGTAATCCTGCACCACGTCATTCCCCAGTCCCGTCGCCTGGGCATAATCGGTCACGGCGTTAACATTCACGCGGCGGCCCACCACAGAAACAACGAAGTTCGAGCCGAACGGTTCGCTGATGAAAACGTTTTCCACGTTATTGATGACATCGGTGACCGGGGCTGAATTCGTCCCGCTCCCTTCGTTAAAGTCACTGCTGATTGGGATATTGTTCCCGTAATAGACTTTGTGAGTCGCCGTATTGGAGACCACTAAATCCAAATCGTTCACCAATTTGATCCCAGCGATCGGATTCCCGGGCGGGTCTGTCCAGACCAGGGTCGCGCGAAACGGGAGCTGCTGTGAGTTTGTGGACAAAGTGACGTCCCACGATCTTCTCTGTCCAGTGGCCACGGCATTCGTCGGGCTCTGATCAAAGAACCGGATTGGCCAACTGGTCTCAGGTTGCGTGGTCAGGAGCGCGGGTATCGAGTTGGTCAGATTAGCCAGCCCCCACCCTTGAAGATTGATCGAACTCTGCACTTGGAGGTCGTAACGGCTTCCGAGGGATCGGGCGCCATTGATCAACAGCGCCTTCATCAAAGCCGGACTATTGGTGCGGCGCAAGTTGACCGGAAGCCTGAACTCAAAGAATTCCTGCATCAGCGCCAACGTCCCCGAGATGGAAGCCGCAGCGAGACTGCTGCCCGAATCATAGCGGTAGTTAGGACCCAGCGGCACGTTCAAATCGCCCAAGATCCCAGACAGGATCGAGTTGGGATCGAATTCTCGGCCCAAGGTCCAACCTCTCGAACGCGTCGAGATCACAAAAGTCCCCGGCGCGATGACATCTGGTTTGAACCGACCAAATGGACCTTCGGTCCCGATGCCGACATTTCCGCGGCCGGAAAAAGAGGCCACCTCGTCTTCGTCATCCGAAAGGCTGAGAAACGGAATGTTCGTGATCGTTGTCAAATCCGCGTTGGTGATGACGAACGAGTTCGTGATGCGGCGAAAGTGTTCGCTGGCACCAACCGTAATCACGTTCTTCGCGTTGGCTGGAGACGGGATGCTATTGGGGTTTCCGTTCAAACCGTTGTCGCTCCCCTCGCCTGAATTGCCGGCGGCAAAAACGTAAAGGATAGGCTGAGAATTAGTCTGGTCCGGCAACGCATCCCGAACAGCGGCGTCAAAGCGCGCTGACGACGAGTCGTATTGGTTAGCGCCGACATTCCACCAACTGTTATTGGAAATGATCGGGCCGGTCTTCCTCCGAACAAAGTTGGTGCGCGCCGCGGTTCGTTGCAAGTAGGTATCAGAAACCACCTCGTTCACATCCGGCGCGAAATCCAGGGGCAGAAAGAGAAGCCGAGCGCGTGGAGCCAAGCCTCGGAAATTTGCGTTCGTCTCAGACCCGTCCGGTGTGATACGGACGGTGCCAGACTGAGCGCCACTGCCCGCGATGACGCCGGCCATGTGCGTGCCGTGCCCATCGGGGTCTGTCAGATCCGCCGCACCCACAACCGCAACACGGCCCAGTAAATCGGGATGGGTAGGGTCTATTCCTGAATCGTTGAGGTTGACCAAAATGTTGCTGCCGGTCAGGCCGAGATAATTCGCGTTGGTCACACCATCCACAGAAACTCCCAGAGCGACGCGGGTCCGATCACTCAAAAGCCCGCGCTGATAATAAGGTTCAATGCCTTGAACAGCGGGCAATTGGGCCAGCGCCGCCAGACTCGAGGAGCCAGGCCGTATCAGCAGTTGAGGGCCGAATGGTGAAGGTTCCTCGGAGATGACCTCGCTGCCCAACGGTTTCAAAGCTTCCAAGGCCGCGTCGCGTTCGCCCGGAAACAGAGTAAGGCGCAACCATTTCTCAGCAGGCAATGGCTGTAGCTGTACTGCCAGGGCCAGTAACTCATCGTCCAGCTTGTAGTAAGGCTCAAAAGGCAAAACCGCTTGTGTTTCCGGCCAAGCTGCTAAACGGCGCGCTTTGTCCGAAGTGACTCGAATGAGAAAGGCGTTGTTCGGAATGTAAGAGACGATTGTCGCGTCAACTTCGCGCAATCGAGCGCGAAATCCATCACTGATCGGTCCACGCGATTGCACCACGTAACTTCCCGTTTCACTCTTCGATCGCAAATGCTCCGGGATCGCAAGTTGAAGGGGTCGCGCCGTATCGATGAGAGCGTTTCGCAAAAGAATCGCTGAATCCAATCGTGCCAGCTCATTCAGTGTCTTGGAGGTATTCCCGATGCGATGCGGAAAAGAAGGCTTGGCCACGCGCGTTGACGGAACAGCAGTGACGCCTCCCGTGTTCCCGACGCTCGCGGGCAATTGTCCCAGCAGATCCGCTGGCAAACGTGTCAGGAGCGGATACGGACGCGACGAGGGAGTGGATGTGGAGGCCTCAACTTGAGGCTTGGGAGCGTTGGGCGAGTGTTTTTTCTTCGCCTGATAGCCATCGCCAAGAAGCCAGAAAAAAAGAGCGGCGACGAAAAAGAGCAAGCTGAGCAAGAACCAGGTTCGGCTTGTGAAACGCATAATTAATTATCCACCAAGTTCCAGAATCCCTTTTCACCCGACCAAACCTTAAAAGCGGATAAAGCATCAAACGAGTATTGGAAGTTGCATTTGGATGTCGCGGAGGTGTTGTCGCTGAGCTTCGCCCTTCTCGTTTTCATGCCCTTCAAGTTAGTGTGTAAGCGCCGGATTTCAATCATTCCGAAGGTAAAATGTTATAACTTTCAACGACGGTGCGCGGCCTCTGCGGAGCATCCTCGATGCGCAACACAGTCTTTGTGACCAACTCGCCCGTGACCTGGTAATTCGTGCAGATGTTGTAGAAATTGCCCGATGTGACCAGCGAGCGTTCGGCCGGTTTGAGTGATTGGCCAAATGAATAAACCACAATGCGCGGTTCGTCGGTCTTCAGCAGCGAAAGAATCTGCTGCGGAATGCGCTCAACAGCCGCATCGTTCAGCCCTCTTTCAATGCGGCGCGCGGTGGAAAAATTCAGAAATGGCGAGCCAAGGGTCAGCTCCGGAGTTGACAGGACCTCGCCGATAGTTCGGAAAACTCTGTTCGGCTGCAACGCCCGGGCGCGGTTGATCCCTCTGACGATGCTGACCAACTGAGTGGAATTAGGCGGTATAAAGACATCATCGAACTTGATCCCAACGGTGGCCGGATTCGCAACCGAATTTGACAGCACATGCACGCCGCCTAATACCGCTGACCAAGCGGCTAGATTGGTCTGGTTCACAGACAACAGACCTCGAGAAGCGTTGGCATTCGGCGCAACCGTAAACAAATCGATAAACTTCCAGTCGTTGGTTGGATGAGTCCCAAAACTTCCGGACCAAGCGAGCCATCGATCCAGAGGCTCCATTTCCGACTTCAAATAAATAGTTTGCCAGGCAGTTCCCCGGTGAACTCGCCCTAGCCAACCCAAGTTAGCAAATTTGTTGGTCGGAAACTCCCAATCATCCGATCTGCTGACCGCCGGATCTTTGATCGTGAGCTTGTAGCTCGTGGCGCTGGCGGTTTTCTGCGGATTGCCACCCCACGGATCGTAACGCTCGTTCAGCCGCCCCATCCCTGAGTCAGCCGCCAGGTTAAGAGAGGCAAGCGAGATTGCCCGCGTGTTAAAGTTGTTTGGATCGGCAGAAGCCGGGTCTGCCAGATCATCGACGGTGTAATGCACCAACGGATCGTTCACCTGCCACGATCTCTTTTGGTAAATCGTCCGCGATGGCGAGAAGGGCGTTTGCATCACAAGATTGGTCGATTGACCTCTCATGAAGTCAGAGAACGCCTGAATGGATTTCTCTTTGTCTCGCCCAGCCACCGGATCGCCGGAAGCGCTCCGCCAAACTCCGTCGCCGACGAATGGGATTCCCGCCGATATTCCAATCTGATTCGTGACGCCAAAGGAAGGAGCGTTGATATTGTTCCGGACGACACGATTTGTGTTCCAGACATCGTTGTCAGCGAGACTGCCTGTCCTCTGCCGGTCGCCAAAGATGCCGCCTCCACCGGCGTTCGTGTCGCCCATCAGTTGGCGCGTGATATCTAAATGCGTGATCAGCCGATCGAGATTCACGAAATCGACGATCCGAGGAACGGGCTTTGCATCGTTGTCGATGAGGATGTATTGAAGGCGATTGGTCACGTGGAGAACCCACCGAGGGACCCGTGTACTCTTCTCAAAAGAATTGTTGGTTGTAAACAGTCCCGATTCATTGAGGTAAACACTGTTGGTCAAGAAGGTGATCGATTCGTTGATCGGGACTACAAACGAACCTGGATTAGGCCAGCCCGCCCACAAGTTGGTCGTGATGACTCTCCAATTGAGAAGGCTGACGCCTGTAGGAGACGGAAACACATTGGTTCTCAAGTCCACGACGTTGTCCAGCGACATACCGACTTGGTTAGTGACGAGCAATGCGAAGCTCCGTCGAAAGTCTTGCGTGTAGGAGTTCCAGGCTTCGATTCCAAAGAGATTTGAAACGCCCAAAACATACATTTGATTGGTTTGATTCGGGAGAGAATTGATACTCGATTTGCGGAGTTCGAGTTTGCGGCTCACCTGAGCCATCGTTTGCAAAGTGAACTCGTTGAAGTTTGGATAGCCTTTCTTGGCGCCAACCACCCAAGGAACTCCAAAGACGTTATCGTCACGGCCAAGATTCAATCTATCCACAGGTAAGTTGAGATCACGCCAACGGTTCCGGGTGAGATCAAAGGTGTTCGTCACTTCCACATACCCCGCGATAAAAATATTCGTTGGGGTCTTGCCAAAAACCGGACGGAAGACCGATGGATAATTGTTGTTCGTGCCGAATGGCCGAGTTGTCGTCGCGTCGTAGAGATTGGCCGCTACTTGCAACGCGCGATGGACAGTCGAGGAGTATTCGTTGTTCGTCACGTAATAGGGCAAACCAACGGTCGGCCCAGTGTAATAAATCTGAATATTCGTCAGGCAACAGGTATTTCGAACTGGCACTTCTCCGAGCATAAAATGCGTCGAGAGTGCCACCGGGAGCCTCGGATTGATATTGGTGGCGAGGCTGGCGCGCAATAGTCGGTCAGCCGCTTGGGTGAAAAACTCCAGCGCCGTCCAGGAAACAAAATTCGTCTCGCCGTTCGGAAGATCGTTTCGGTAATTGAGATGGAGCTTTTTTGTGGAACGGAGTTGAAAGTCAGCTTGATAAAGCTTGTTGGATTCGGACGGCTTGGAATCAGTCCCCATCTGCGATAGCAACCGATAAACACTGTAGCGATCATACGACGAAACAGAGTTAAAAGTTCGAGCCGCCAACCGCGCGAGAAACTGCGGCGAAGTCCGATTCGCGTCGAACAGTTCCTGGACATCATAGTAGACTTCCGGATTCGGGCTCCCAGACCAGGGCCGGGTGGCGATGTCGGGAGGAGTGAGCCCGTCGGAATAGTTATCGACGCCCGCGAGTCGAAGGATGTTCGCATTCGCGGGCCCAAACAAGTTCGCAACGGAAGCTAACTCATACCGGCGAGCTGTCTGATCAAAGTAGCGGTGCGAGAGAAAAGCGCGCGCATCGTCGAACGAATCGCCAACGCTGGGAACAAAAGCCGCCGTTCGGTAAAGATAAGTTTGCCAGGCATTGGTGTTGAGATCCCTCAGGAAAGCAGCCAAGTTGATTTCCCAAGAGCCCACCCCCTGGCTGCGACTGAAGTTATTTGCCCGCAAGTTCGGATCAACGCCCTTGGCATTGTTGTGAATGAAATTTAGATCCAGGCTCTTTCCCGCGGGCAAAACCATGTAGGCATAACGTCCCACGAACCGGTTGCTCTCAGAATGGGGCCGATCCGGACGTTCCAACACTCCAGTCCATTCAGGATCACCCACGAAATTTTCGAACTGCGCATTTTGAAGCGAACTCGTCTCAACTCCATTCGTGTCCACATACTGGCCGGGAGTCCTTCCCATCGCAGGCGACCAACCGTTCGTGTCGAAGCGCCGGTTCCGATTAAAATCGAGGTAATACCTGAAATCGACATTTCCAGCGCTGTTGGTCGGAATGAAGACGGGCGGTCGTGGATCGTATTGGAGGTTGGCCAGGTTTTGCAGCCAATCATTCTGCGTCTGAGCTGACAACGGTCGGCCATCCGAATAGACATAACTCACATTCGTGGGCGAAGACACTCCGGACCGGAACCCCTGCGGATTGATATAATTTGTGGAGACGATCATCTCGTAACTGAAAGGATTCGTCGTGATGAGCATCCGAACCGCAATTTCCGCCCGCGCGCGGGACAAACCGGCCTCCGTCATCAACCGGGCATCGGTTTGATCCGCTGTCACAGCCACGGACGCCTTCTCCCGCCGGCTGATGCCTAAAAAGACAACGGCCATCACTGTCACCACTGCCAACATAAGCAGGGTGATCACCAGAGCCATGCCGCGTTCGGAGTTACGATTCATTGCGATGCGGTTCGGATAGGAATGCGTTGCCGAAACAGGTGAACTTTCGTGGCCCGTTTCTTAAGAAAATCTTTTGCTGTCTGGCCTGAACCACCACGCATGGATTCGTATTGAGCCAAGGTAGCCGGTTCCACGACTCCCAGTTCGATCTCGATATAAGCCGGCAGCGCGGCATCCAGGAAGAGCAGTTTGGTTTCACCCGCAACTTCTTGCCGGAGGATTACATTGGGGCTCTGGCCCGCGGCCCTATTGTTACTCAGCGGCAATTGCTGCAGCCTCGAGTTCTGCCGGAGAATGCTGTAAGCCGGATAGAAATTGGTTGTTTCAAATCCCAAGCGCCGCCCAGTGGGATCGTAGGCCAGCAGACGCAAATGAATGACGCCATCGGCCACCCGATGAAAGTTGGTTGAGATTGTTCGCGTCACCGGATTCGTCGTGTTCAAGGTTGCGAACTCACCGCTCAGGTTTCTGAACGTGAGCAAATGCGAGTTGGTCGAGGTCGAAAATCGATAGAGAGTTCCCACTCCGCCATCAGCTCCAAGAACTCGGTAGCCCGTCCCGACCCAGCGGTTTGTCACCGAACTAAGAAAGAAAAACTCCTGGAGAACATTCGTGCGAAGCACTTTCGACCCATCCAAGTCGGTTTGAATCAGAGGAACGGCGGGAAATAAGCCCGCATAAAAATTTGTGGCACCCAACAGATCGCTAGCGTTCAGTTGTTCGAGTTCACGCGTGATCATTTCCAAGGCAGCGCGTCCTGATTCGAGCACATCCACTTGCGTAATATTGGCGCGGAGAGCCCTTTGGGTTTGGTTGAATACCTGGTAGAGCGCAAATACGATGACGACCATGATCGACACCGCCACCATCATTTCAATGAGTGTGAAAGCCTTGTCCCGCCTCAGACATCCTGACGTCCTGGAACACGAGTGACCTGCCCGTGGAAGCTGAAGTTTCTCCCTCACCCCAATCCTCTCCCGCTGGGCGAGCGAGAATGGTTTCCTGTCCGCGGAAAGACCGGGGCTTTTGGACCTTTCAGTGATGGACTGAGGGGCTCCCTCTACCAACGGGATAGAGCCGGGGTGAGGGAGAAGGCCAGGCACATTCCAACAGCGCAAGAATCCCGACTGCGGGTCAGGATGTCTGCGCCCGGTGGTCTGCGACTCGTTATGAACGCGGGTTTGCATTAAAAGGTTGAGCTAAAACTGTTCGTCGATACAAAAGCGTTTGGCTCAAAGAAATAAAGATAGCTCGCGCTCTTGGGCGGGCCAAACCCATGCAATTCCCCGGCCACCAGGGTGCGGAATGTTTTTCGGCCACGGCCGGTCTCCCAATTCACCCCTCTCTGAAATAATGGCCACCGAACAGTTAACCGGACATCATAGAGATTGTTTAGGAGATATGCGGAGCGCCTCAAATCATCAGTGGTACTTTGGCTCCCGAAAGGTGGTCGGTTAACAAAAGGGACCACTTCCGAAATCAACTGATACCGAAAAGACGACTCTTCGCCCTGTCGGCCCTTTTCACTCGCAACGCCATTGATGGCCCGAACTCGAGCTGTCACTGAGTTTTGGCGAAAGGTTCCATCGGGCAATCTCTCGGTCTTCGGTGTGCTCAACAACCCAACGATGTGGAGTCCATTGGTGAGACGATTAGGAACCAATCTGACGGAGTTGGTGAAAGTGACAGGCGCTTGAGATCCATATTTTATAGTAATAGACTCGACATAATTGGTCAGGTCATCCAAGCCCTTCGATCCGCTTCGAATGGCTTCCATCAGAAAGACTCCATCCTGATTAATGATCGTTTCTTCCAGATTCTCTTTTTGGACCTTCAATCCGGTTGGCAGAACGCCCACGATGGCCACGAGAGCAAAAACGACGATCCCAAGACAAAGGGCAATCTCCACCATTGTGAATGCCGATTGGCCTGTATTCCCAAGCGGCGAGGTAGCGACCTTAGCCAGCGTCCGGAGCGTCGCGGAATTCTCCCCGCAGCAATTCTCAGTTTGGGAGGTATGTAGTCCCGGCTTTAGCCGGTCGCCCCGTGAAAACCGGCTAAAGCCGGGACTACATACGGCGAACGGAAGGTGCCCTGGGCCATAATGAAAATTGCTGTTCTCCCCGGCGCGGCCCTTTCGCGCCTGAGATGGATTGCGCAGAGTAAATCGTTTTAGGTTCATCATTTGAACTCCGGGAGTTCGACTTTCGCCCGGCCGGTCAGCCAGTTAATGCGAACATATTGGAAATTGTTCGTCGTGCTGCCAGGAGGAGTTAACTGAACATCGGCTTGGCCCCGAGTAAAATTGCCTCTGTCATCCCGCGGGAAGAAGACACTCCCTCGAGCCAAAGGAATCAATTCGTCACGCTGCGATACGAGCTGTCCTTGGGCATTGAAGGCAATATACGGAAGCGGGAACGGATTGCTCCGGGCGTTCGGGAAAGGAAAGGCATTCGTAGGAAAGGCTCGCGAATACCCGTTCGCGTGATTGCCAAGCTTGGGATCAAATTTGTAGGGCGGGATCAACATCCCGTCCGGAAGCGCTTTCCAATCAGTTAAGAATCGGCTTACGGATTGGCCTGGCTGGTCGCCCACAGTCCGGGCGCTGACAAGAGCGTAGGAAGTAAATTGGCCGCTCACGAGATTGGTTAAATAGCGAAGCTCTTGGAAATTATTCTCAAGATCAATCTTTTGAAAAATATTCGGTGGAACAAAAACCACATAGACCGTCGTCCGCTCGTTAATCGCCCTCAAACGGGCAAGCCCCAAATCATCGAGAATTTGACGGTTAGCCCCGGCCGTCAGATTGGCTTGGCCTATCCCTTTCATCGCGGGAATGCCAATCGAAGCGAGAATGCCAATGATGACGATGACAACTAAAAGTTCGAGCAACGTAAACGCCCTCGCACGGCAAACCCAAGCTGGATTTTCAATTCCAGATATGGTCGGCATCGAATGACCTGATCGCCGAGGTTGGTATTTCTCCCGCCCGATGAACCTCGAAGCAGCCGACGTAAGGAGGCTCACTCTATCACGACCGCAAGAAGTCAGAGCCTCATTACTTCGGCAGCTACGGCTGAGGGGTTCAACGCACGAAACTCCTCGGAGAGTTTTCACCCCAGACTCTCGCGATAGGATGAGGACGGGATGATGTGAAGCATCCTTGCCCTTGCTACCGCCGCCGACCGTTGTGCCGAACTCATTCATCGCAAACTCATTTCCAACTCAAAACGTTATCTTTGTTCACACCGACATTTGCTGAAACCTGAGCACTCGCCGCACTGTCCGGACCCAAAGACCAAACCATTACGGGCGTGCGAAGTTCGTAGGAGTTGGGTGTCGCTTTGGCTTTGAAATGCCCGTTCAAACCGCTGCTGGCACCTGCTTTCGGATCGGCTGAAACCCTATCGTATCGATACAACCCATCGCGGCACTGGTCATTGTAATCCAGATCTATGGTGATGATGTAAGGATTACCCCACGGATCACGCATCACGCCATCGGTGCTGATACCAGGGGTCCGAGGGCCATCCACTTCCTTTCCGTCGAGGAACTTCACCTGGCGAGGGTTGAGTGAATGGCCGACATTTGGAGTGGCTCGGCCGTCACGGGTCTGCGTGATGTCCTTCAGGATCGAGATGACCTCTGAATTATTGGCCTGGTTCTTAATGTTAACGCCCACGGTCTCGATGACGATCTGCTGACCTTTCTTACTCTGCCACCACCCGTTTCCGTATTTCGTTCCGTAAGTAAAGTCTGGGCTGGTTTCAATCGCATCCTGGAGCGCGTCTCGAGTATCTTTGGAGGCAGGATAACGGCTGTAGGTGGATTGATACGAATTAATGGCACCCACCAAGCCTTGGATCTCGACCTTGGCCTTGGCCACCTGCCCTTTCACTTTCGCCTTGCTGACAACGGGCAGCAGCATACCCGCGAGTACGCCGATAATTGCGATGACAACCAGCAGTTCGATCAATGTGAAACCTCGGCGCGCTTGCCAAGAACGAGTTAACGAATGGTTCATAATCTTCCTTTGAATGAGCGAGAATAATCGTTATGGGTTTTGAAATTGTTACTACTTGAGCCAACCTCGGATCGGCAATCTCTCATCCGCCGCGTCACCGATCCAACTCCAATCTGAGACAAAACCGGGACCAAGGCAACGATCTGCGGCCGCCAACCAGAGGATGACCACTTCACTGGCAGCGATTTGCGTGACTTACAGTTTATTGGCTTCGAGCGCATTGATGCTTAAGGTGCTGGGCCGACGACGACAGGCTCTTTTTCCCAATTGCTAAACCGGATGATATTCTTGCCGATAACGACTTCCGCCCAAAGATCAAACCCGTTGGGGTTATTTCGGTTGGTAGAAGAGGAATCGTAAAGCCACGGGTTGATCAGACTTCCGTCGCGCGCCTTAACTGCGAGCGGGAAATTGATTCCGTGATAGCTGCTCTGAGCGGGCCCTTTTACGGGAACAACCAACAATTCTACGTTGACGCTTTTGACGCTGACTTCTCGGACTTGGGTTGCTTTGAAGGATTCGGTAACTTTCAGTTCCTTCGGATCACGCGACGAGTTCGCGAATCCGTCCCGGCCAAATACTTGTTTAACATTCTGAACTGTGATTCCCGTTTGACGACCGGGAATAGCGAATTGGGCATTTGCGAAAATGGTCCCGCTTAACTCATAGAACAGTTGGCTGATGGCTGGGTTGCCTGGATTATCTGGCGGATAAGAACCGAGAGAAGCCTTATAATTATCGATGGCAGTCACATATTTGTTCAAGTCCGCTTTAAGCTGGGACTCCTTATTCTTGCGCGAAGCGACTCCCATCAACCCAATGGTAAGACTCGCCAGCAGACCGATGATGCTGATCACAACCAAAAGCTCAATGAGGCTAAACCCCCGGCGACGATTGCCACGACCAAGGTGATGAGTCGGAGAGTCCAAATTGATGAGTCGGGGATTCATTTTGTACTTACCTTTCACGCAATTCCTGTTCCATCCGTTCGCTTAACCACTGCTTAATCATACTTTGGTAGTTCAAATATCTGGACCGAGCCAACCTCTTGATCCTTGCCAGCATCCTCGGATCAATTCGCAAAGTGATCGTCACCGACTCTGAAACTCCCGCTCCGGTCGCGACTGCGGATTCCATCAGGCGCACTTCAATCCGGTTTTCAGCCCAAAACGCAGCCTCAGATTCCTCGCTGTCGAAGAGCGGAACATCTTCCCAGTTCATGATTGGATTCATAGGCTAGCTACCTATCCACTGATTCAGACTTCAACGTTACGGGGAGAGCGTTTGGTTTAGCTTTCGTTGATAAAAAAATTGCTCTTCGGGAGCAAAAGCACGGGCGTGAATCACCCGAACCTGCTTCCCATTCGTGCGATAAACGCTGAATATACCAAGTCCCGATGCTGTCTTGCCCAGGTTAAAGAACCGAGCTTGCACTGTGAACCGAGCCGAGTCAGGCAGCAATCGAACTGCAAAAGGATCTTCAAAAGACTCTTCCACATCCCGCGGCGTCAAAGAACTATCCCACTCGACAGGCGCGTTGTTCCAATCAAACTCCATTGTCTGAGTTAATGTAAATCAAACGCACATTCAATGTGATTACATTGTATTTACAACGTAGGGCATGAGCTGTCAAATTTTTTCCTTCGAATTCCGTAAAAAAACAATGGCCACCAATATGTCATCGGTGGCCATTCGACTCCTGCGGATCACCGACTAATCGTCGCCACCTTTGCCACCGCCACCTTCTGAACCGAGTTGATCGATCAAGGTGATCAAGGGGAGGAACAATGCAATCACGATACTTCCTACGACCACGGCTAAGAAGACGATCATGATCGGCTCCAGCAACGACGTCATGGCGGATACAGCGTTATCCACTTCATCATCGTAGTTATCGGCAATCTTCATCAACATTTCCGGCAGAGCGCCGGTTTGTTCTCCGACATCGACCATGCTGATAACCATCGGGGGAAAGACATTCGACGCTTCGAGCGGCGCGGTGATTGTTTCGCCTTCCTTGACGCTTTCATGGACGGCAGCCACGGCAGTTCCGATCACCACGTTCCCAGAGGTTTCTTTGACAATGGTCAAGGCTTGGAGAATCGGGACACCGCTGCTGACCAAAGTGCCTAAGGTCCGTGTAAATCTGGAAATCGCCACCTTGCTGACAACGGGACCGAGGAGAGGGAAGTTCAGTTTGAGCTTATCAAATAATCGCCGACCGAGTTTTGTTCGGATCAGCAATTTGAAAATAATGAAAACCACAACGACGCAGCCAAAGGTGACGAGGAAGTTTGAAGCGATCAACTCGCTGACAGCCAACACAAAATTTGTGAAAGCGGGCATTGCTGCTCCGCCCAACATATCAGCAAAGATCGCTTTGAACTTAGGAACGACCACCACCATTAACAGGATCAAAATTCCGCCAGCAACAAACATAACCGCGGACGGATAAAACATGGCCGCCACGACCTTTCCTTTGATCTTCTGGGCTTTTTCCATGAATTCAGAAAGTCGATTCAACACAACTTCCAAAACACCGCCCAGCTCACCCGCCTTAACCATGTTGACAAAGAGCCTGTTAAATACCTTTGGATGTTGCGCCAAGCCTTCAGAAAACGTGCTGCCGCCCTCGATGGAAATGGCAATGTCGTTAATAATCTTCCGCAAAACAGGGTTTTTTTCCTGCTTCTCTAAGACTCTCAGACCTCGTAGCAAAGGCAGTCCAGCGTCCACCAGCGTGGCGAGCTGACGGGTGAAAGTAGTTAGCACCTTGGGCTTCACCTTGCCGCCGAAACCAGGAATCCGAATGTTGAAGCTAAGCCCGGCTTTTTTCTTGCCACCCTTTTCCGGAGCCTTGGCCTTGGTGCCGGGCTTGTCTTTAACTTTGTCCGCTTCGACCACTTTGGTCGGGAAATATCCCATTTCCTTGAGCCGACCGATCGCCTCATTTTGGTTGGCTACCTCCAACGTGCCCTTGGTTTCCTTACCACGGGAATCCATGGCAACATAATTGAATTTCGGCATATGAGACCTTTTTCTTTAGGCGTTTAGGTGTATTTCAAAATCTCTTCGATCGTGGTTTCTCCGTCAAAAATACCACGCAGACCGTCTTCGCGCAGAGTTACCATCCCGAGCTCAACAGCTTTCTGGCGAATCACCACGGTCGGTGCCCTGTCGTTGATGAGCCTACGAATCGCCTCGTGTACGACGAGCAGCTCAAAGATTCCTTTACGGCCTCGGTAACCCGTATCGTTACAATTCGAGCAACCACGGCCATAGTAGAACACCTTGTCCCCGACATCGTGGGGCGAGAGGTTCAGCAGTGACAACTGATTCTCGGTCGGCTCGAAGGGCGTGCGGCACTTTTTGCAAACGGTGCGGACGAGTCGTTGCGCCAAAACGGCCATTAACGTCGAGGAAATCAAAAATGGTTCCACCCCCATATCGACCAAACGAGTCACCGCGCCAGGCGCATCATTGGTGTGCAGAGTGCTTAACACCAAATGGCCCGTTAAAGACGCTTGAATCGCAACTTGCGACGTCTCTAAATCTCGCATTTCTCCGAGCATGATCACATCAGGGTCTTGGCGAAGAAACGATCGCAACGCTTTGCCAAACGTCATCCCGACAGCCTCGTTAACGGCCACCTGCATGATGCCTTCGATGTCGAATTCCACCGGGTCCTCAGCCGTGAGAAGCTTCGAATCCATCGTGTTGATCCGCCGCAAGGCTGAATAAAGCGTCGTGGTCTTGCCGCAACCCGTCGGCCCAGTAACCACAAAAATCCCATTGGGCTGCTGGATGGCTTCGGATACGTAGTCGAAGATTAACTTTGGAAATCCCAGAGATTCCAGCTCCAGCTTCAACGCAGACCGATCCAACACGCGCAGCACTACGGATTCTCCGAATTGCGTGGGCAATGTCGAAACACGTAAGTCAACCTGCCGCCCTCCTAGATTAATCGTGATACGCCCGTCCTGTGGCAGTCGGCGTTCTGAAATGTTTAGGTTCGCCATGACTTTGAGGCGCGAGGTCACCGGCAAAGCCAAATGCTTGGGCGGAGGAGACATTTCATACAGAGCACCGTCAACTCGGTAACGGATCTTGAACTCATCCTCGAAAGGCTCGAAATGAATGTCGCTCGCCCGGTCCTGAATAGCCTGGAAAAGGACCAAGTTGACAAACTTAATGATCGGAGTTGCGTTTGCTTGATCCGTCAGATCAGTAACGTCATAGGTGGTGGCGCTGGTCGTGGCGACCTCCGCAACTTCCTTCCCACTATCGAAGTCTGCACCGAGCTGTTTGAGAATCTCGCTAACACTTCCGCTGTCTTCGGGATAGAACTTGTTAATCGCCTTTTCCACTTGGGCCGGATCGGCTACCACCACTTGGATTTCCTTGCCCAAAGTGAACCCCAGATCGTCAATCATTTGAGGATTGAGAGGATCCAAAAACGCGACCTGAATAGAGCTCCCATAAACAGCGACGGGCAGACATTGGTACATCCTCGCGGTCGCGCCAGGAACTGCTTCCAAGATTTCCGGAGTTATGTCCCCTTCTCGTATTTCGATTACCTCAGTCCCGAGATGTTCGGAAATAAGTTGAAGTTGCGTCGAGGTATCGACCAAGCCGAAATCTTTTAAGATCTGGCCCATCGGTTTCCCGCTTCGGGTTTGCTCTTGGGTAACTTCCTCCAACTGGAGATCGTCGATCAAACCGCGCTCTTTGACGAGTGCCAGTAACGGATTAGATGTAATTTCGGACATAAAATCAACGCGACGCAGCAGCCGCGGCTCGACTCGCTTCAATTTCCTGCAATTTCACCAGGATAGTCGTTGAATCCTGGGCTTTGGTGATCACCTCTTCCTGGGAGATCATCCCTTGCAGATACTTGTCTATAAGAAAACTGTCTAACGTGACCATTCCATACTTGGCCCCTGTCTGAATATCGGAATTGATACGGAACGTTTTGTTGTCGCGAATCAAAGCTGCGATTGAAGGGGTATTCACCATGATCTCGAAGATAGCTACCCGACCCGGTTTATCGCACCGCGGGAGCAGCAACTGCGAAATCACCGCCTGCAAGACGGTCGAGAGCTGAATCCGGATCATCTCCTGTTGCTCCTTGGGAAAAGCGTTCGTGATACGGTCGATCGTTTTCGCCGCGCCGGTGGTGTGCAATGTCCCGAACACCAAGTGACCGGTTTCGGCCGCCGTGATCGCGGCTTCCATCGTCTCCAAATCGCGTAATTCTCCGACCAGCATCACATCCGGATCTTGACGCAACGCGCGACGCAATGCTTCCGCGAAATTCGGCACGTCCACGTTCACCTCTCGCTGCGTTACCAGCGCCTTCTTATGCTTGTGATAATATTCAATCGGATCTTCAACAGTAATAATGTGAGCATCATCCCGCTCCTCATTGATGATGTTAATCATCGACGCCAATGTCGTTGTTTTGCCCGAACCCGTCGGCCCTGTCACGAGGACCAGTCCGCGTGGCTTATAGAGCATTTCTCGAACTGAGGGCGGCAACCCAATCTGTTCCATCGTCAGCATTTTGCTCGGTATCTGCCGCAAGACCTGTCCGAAGTTTCCCTTTTCCTTGAAGACGCTGACACGAAAACGAGCCAGCTCGCCGAAAGCAAAACCAAAATCGGCACCTCCGCGCTCACGCACTTGCTGAATGTGTTCCTCGGAAGTAATGCTCCGCATCAACTCCTCGGTGTCCTCCGGGCGCAACGACGGACCTTCGACCCGATGGAGCACGCCGTGGAGCCGAATCACCGGCGGAGCGCCAACGCGTATATGCAAGTCAGAAGATCCCTCGGACACTACCAACTGCAACAAATCAGACATCGAATAGGACATAGGTGAGATGGATACGGATTAGCGATTTAACACGTTCAAATACGTCGTTGATGAATGTTCACAGCAGCTCACGTTCGGTTGATTCATGATGCGCTATTCCACGTCGCCCACTGTGGCTCGGATGACTTCTTCTGGCGTCGTGAGGCCGGCCAGCACTTTCCGGGCACCATCTTCGCGCAGCGTGCGCATCCCCATCTCGCGAGCGCGACTCCGCAGCACAGAGGACGCTACCTTATCGTAAATTAACTTGCGGGCTTCGTCGTCGATGACGAAAACCTCAAAAATCCCAAAACGCCCGCGATGTCCAGTCTTCGAGCACTCGGTGCATCCTTTGCCTCGCTTGAATTTCGCATCGCCCATACTGTTTGGATCAATACTCAGAGCGCGCAACTCCACGTCAGTAGGAAGATACGGCTCGGCGCAACGTCGGCAAACTTTACGCACCAAACGCTGGGCCATCAAAGCCCGGGTCGAGGAGGCAACGAGAAATGGCTTCACACCGATATCGATCAGACGCGTCACGGCACTGGGCGCGTCATTGGTATGCAAAGTCGAAAACACCAGATGCCCCGTCAGCGACGCATTGATGGCGATCGTCGCCGTTTCCAAATCCCGAATCTCACCCAGCATGATCACGTTCGGTGATTGGCGAAGCATCGCCCGCAACGCTGCCGCAAACGTAAAGCCAATGATTTCGCTCACCTGGACCTGATTGATTCCACCCAGTTGATACTCAACTGGATCTTCCACCGTAATTATCTTACGATCCGGACGGTTGATGAAGTTAAGACAGGAATAGAGCGTGGTGGTTTTGCCTGAACCAGTCGGTCCCGTGACGAGAAGAATACCATCGGGCAATCCGATCAACCGCTCGAAGGTCTGCTGGTCATCGGTAAAGAAGCCTAACTCGGGCAGTCCCAGCCTAAGCCCTTCCTTGTCCAAGATACGCATTACGATGCTCTCACCGTGATTCGTCGGAAGACACGAAACACGCAGGTCGATGGTTTTCCCCCCGACAGAAGCTTGGATACGTCCGTCCTGCGGAATCCGTCTCTCGGCGATCGACATGTTCGACTGGATTTTCAGCCGGCTGATAATGGAGGCTTGCAGACGTTTGGGCGGCCCCTTCATCTCATGCAAGACACCGTCGATTCGGTATCGGACACGGAAGACCTTGGACATTGGTTCCAGGTGGATGTCCGAAGCTCGCATTTTAAAGGCTTCCACGATCAGCGTGTTCACCAACTTGATGATTGGCGCGTCCGCCTCGACCACAGTTCCATCCTCTTCGCCGCCAGCAACACCAAACTGACCGATCTCGACCTCTCCCTCAGTGATGTCTTGGATCATCTTCCCGACCGAATCATCCTTGGCACCGTAATAACGTGCCAGTGCGCCTTCTATGTCATCCTGAGTCGCCACCAGCACGTCGATATGCGTGTTTAAAGCGTGTTGCAGCCCGTCCAGCGTGTCCAAGTCGGTTGGATCGGTTAGGGCGATCTTGATTCCGTTCACGTCTTTGAAGACAGGAATGACGTTGAACCTCTTGGCAATATGCCTTGGAACAGCCTTGATCACGTCGTCCGTGAGACGCATGTCGCTGAGATTAACAAATTCAGCACCGGCTTGGGCGGCTCTTGCTTGGGCAACGTCGGCAGCACGAACGACCTTCTTGGCGACTAAGGTGTCAATGACTCCCTCGCCCGTCGAGTCAGCTTCCGAACGGATGGAATCCAACTGTTCGTTGGTCACCAACCCCATCTCAATCAGCGTATCAACTAAATAATCGTCTTTCGCGGCCACAATCTGCCTTTCCGTCTCCGGGATAAACACATGGAAATCTGCCGAATACTATCGGTGAAAAACCCCTTGTCAAACGCTGACCAAAAAAATAGAGCGAAACTCGTTTGAGCCACGGGCTGATCGTCGGGGACAACAGAGCGTTGGCCATTCCAGCGACCAAGAGCAAACGAACTCAAAAAGTGTGCTTTCAAAATGCCTAGCTATATTAACCTGTGGTTACCTGCCTTTTCAAGCAGAGTACGTGCCGCCGATTGCCACCCCGTGCATCTCGAAGTTGTTGGTCCAGACAAGTGCGCTGTCTGCCGCCGCAGAGCGGCGCTTGAAGGTAGCCGTGGCTTTCAAGCCACGGGCATGCGAC
>CAMAWP010000071.1 GCA_945861765.1 Akkermansia muciniphila
TGAATTATCTCTCAGATTTTGAACCACAGAGGCACAGAGGCACAGAGAAGAACAAACAATGAAACCAAACTTTTCCCCCTCTCTTTTCACCCTCTGTGCCTCTGTGCCTCTGTGGTTCAAATTTCAAATCTGTTTGGCTAGGATTAGGATTAGGAGCAGGAGCAGGGAATTGGAGTTGCCCGAGGATGAGTCGAAAAAGCCTCATTTTACTGAGGTCTGTGCCTCTGAACTCGGGCTTGCGGTCATTCCATTCACTTCTCACTCGTCGGCAACGGCACCTGCCCGGGCCGACTCAGATAATAAATCAAATCGCGCACTTCCTGTTCAGGAAGGTTGCTCAGCAATTCCTCGGGCATCATGGAAAGCTCGCTGAGTTGCACGGATTTGACCTCATTGCGCGGGACCACCAGAGCTTCATTTGCCGTTAACACTGTGAGAGAAATCTCATTTTGCTCCTTCACGATGCCGGTCAGCACGCGGTCATCCTTGGTTTCGATCGTGGATGTCCGGTATTCATTGGGAATGACGGCGTTAGGATCCACCATGTTTTGCAGGATGTAATCCAAATCGCTGCGGTTTGAACCGGTGAGGTCGGGCCCGACCTTGCCGCCTGTGTCAAACAACACGTGGCATTGCTGGCAAATCCGCGCAAACACGGCCCGTCCACGCGACGCATCGCCCGGTTGGGATCCCCCTCGACGATAGATCTGTCTGGTGCGTTCGATCACCGCTTTTTTGTCAGCGGAACTCTCTCGAACAACTCCCCAGACCTTGGCGAGGGCGGCCTCGACCTCGGGGTTCTTGAGGCTGCGCAATTGGCGGATGATGTCCGCCGTGAGCTGGGACTTGGCGATGGCTTCCCCGGCGACGGCACCCAAGAGATCCTTGGCTGAAGCGGCGCGCGAAGCGAGCGTGTTCAAAACATCGCGCTTCTCTTCAGCCAGCAGGACCGGGTAAACACCCAGCAGGGCTTTGGATGTGCCGGGATGATCGTAAGCAGCGAGAGCCCGCACTGAAGGCCCGCGGAGCTCGGGATCCGAGAGCAATCCCAAAAGGATCGACGGCAACTCGGGGTCGCGCGTCCCTTTCAAAGCTTCCAGCGCGGCGTTCCTCGTCCGTGCGGGAATACCCGGGTCGCTCAAGGTGGACCGCAACGCCCCAAGGGCTTGCGCGCTGCCAAACGTCAGCGACAACGTCTGGGTCAGCGATTTGACTTCCCCGTTAGCACTCTTGGACAACTTTGTCTCCACCTCGCTCCAGCCCTTGGGCATCGGCACCGATCGACGTCCACTCAAGGCGGCGCTCACGCCCTTCAGGATGTCGCATTGCAACTGGGAATCCGTGCTCTGGGACAATATCTGGACCAAAGGCTCGAGGCCCTCGGTGGAAGCCTCCTGTGCGCGAGCCCAGGTCCCGCACGCGGCGGCGCATGCGAAGGCTAAAGCCATGTGGATACCACGAAAACGCCTGGTCGCTTGAGGCCAAAGCACTGCTGAACGGTCGATGAACCACTTCATTGCTAGCATAAAACACCACAATCATTTCGATTCCTGCACCGCTTTGGTCGCCATGCGTCGCGCGATGTATTGGCGGAGCACTGGGATCTTGCATTTGCCGATCAAATCCACAGCCGCCTTGACATGGCTCCCCACCAGGGGTTCTGCCGCGTACCAGTACATCAAGGGGAGATTAGGATCCCCACCATCCTCCTCGTGCGTCACCAGAGCGTTCAGGACCGCGATCCGGTTTTCGGGAGGAACCCGCTGCATGCCAGCCGCCAGATAAAGCCTCACAAACGGTGTCGCTTCACGCTCAGCCAACCGCGCCAGATCGTCTAGAAGTTCGGCCGAGGGTTTCTTATCCTCCAGCGCGAGTTGAATGGCCCAAGCGCGAACAGACTCGGACGGGTGTAAAAACAGGGCGCGTATCGCGCGCTCTCCGAGGGCGCCAACCGAGTGAAGGGACCAGAGGGCGCGCAGTTGGCGGGTCTCGTCCCCATTTTCCTGGAGAATCGCCCGCAGCCCGGTGGCGGCACCTGGGCTCAAACGCCCTGACGCCGCGCGCTCCTGCAAAATCCGCCGCGCATGCCGCACATAATAGTCGTTCTTGCTAAGCTGGAGCTGAACGAGCTCTTCATCCGTCTTTTTCGCCAGATCCACCCGCGTCGTTTTACCGCTTCCGTAGGCGAGTTTGAAAATCCTCCCATTCGACCGGTCGTGCCCGGCGACGTTGTTGTGGTGGCATTGATTCTTGTCATACCAGTCGAGGATATAAACTGCCCCATCCTGGTCATAGAGCATATTTAAAACCTGGGACCAACTGTCGTTGAAATTAACAAAATCCGCGCCATGATGTCCCACAAAACCAGAGCCTTTACGTTCCACTACGTCCATGTTCAACCGTTGGCCATGGATGTTGTTCATGAACAAAGCTCCCCGATACTTCTCAGGGAAAGAGCCTCCAAGATAAACCATCAAGCCGGCGTGTGCATGCCCTCCTCCCGCTGTATCAGAACGACCGTTGGCGGCGTGAGGACCCTTGTTCCCGGTGTAATGAAAATGATCGGCGATGGTCTTGATATCGTCGTAGATGAAGGGGTTCTGATACCATTGGCCTGGAGATTGATATTTCGCGTTCGCCTCGGTCTCTTCCCGGGTGATGCTGTAGTGCTGGCCCCCCTGGCGTTGGTATCGTCCACCCTGGATCATGTGCCAGAGATGAGGAATCACGCAGGCCTCGATAAAGCACTGTCCGCGCTCGTCGAAATCCACCCCCCATGGATTGCTGGTTCCTTCCGCGAAGACTTCAAAAACCTTTTTTACCGGGTGATACCGCCACACGGCCGCATCCACGCGCTGCCGATCGCGCTTCGGTGTGCCCGGCTTTCCGACAAACGACGGACAAAACACGCCGTGGCATCCATAAAGCCAGCCGTCGGGTCCCCACGTGAACGTGTTCAATGTCTCGTGCGTGTCCGCGCGGTAATCCCAGCCGTCGAGAAGAATCGTTGGGGAGCCGTCCGGTTTGTCGTCCCCATCCGTGTCTGGAATGAAAAGCAGGTGAGGTGCCGCGCCCACAAACACACCTCCGAACCCCACCTCGATCCCGCTCACAAGGTTCAGATTCTCCATGAACACCGTGCGCTTGTCGAATTTCCCCGCGCCAGTGGTGTCTTCAAAAATCAGGATTCGATCCTTTCCTTGCCCTTCAGCGGCTCGCACAGGGTATGTGTAAGCCTCCGCAACCCACAACCGCCCACGGTCATCCAGGCAAAACGCGATTGGCTGACGCACATCGGGTTCTCCTGCGAACAGTTTCAGAGTAAAGCCCTCAGGGACCGTGGCCGCCTTGGCCGCGGCTTCGGGAGCGAGCCCAGCAAAGCTCACCGAATCAGCCTCTTGAATCAGGTTCTGTGTTTCTGCCGCGCGCAGCGCCACAGGACATGGCTGGATCGCCAGACACAACACGGGTATCCACCAAACAAGACCAAGGCGAAAGTTCATAAGTTGAGGGTTCGACGCTCAGCCTAGAGAATCCCATCGAAATGAAGCTAGGAAAAAAACCGAGAAGTTGGAGTGGCTCAAAGCAGTGCCCGGTTTTGCAACGTGAAACTCATGCATCATGCCGGTAAACCGTGCGGTTTCCGCTTCACCGGCCAGATGTGCAGCAAGTCGAGTAGCCAAATTTCGAAAGGATGTTTGTACGGAAAGATTGGTGTGATCTCCCGCCTCCGAAGTATTTGGTGCCGTCATCACCGAGGCGCACGCATACATCTGTTGCTGCATCATTCGCTCGCACATCACCTGCATGCGACGTTGATATGACCCTGCTTTGAAGCAGGGATCTGTAGCAAAATGAGGTGATCGTGAGTTCAAATCTCACCGTCACGACAATTTCCAACACATTGCAAATAAAGGAGATAGTCAAGATTCCGCCGATCGCCAAGCGCAGGCCGATTTGACCTCCCGCACAGTTGGCGCACAAAAACTGCTCGAATCCGGGGCCAAGCCCATGAGATTCCCTGTCGTCATCCGACATCGGAAAGCCGAAGCCAGAATTTACGGAAGGAGTGATGCGTACGATTATTACCGGGTTGCCGCATACGTGGGTGGCAAGCGGCGCGTCAGCAGTCACGGCACCTATTCCGAGGCCCGCGCCGCCGCCGACAAGCTGGTGCGGGACATTGCTGATGGCTCGCAAACCGCCGCCTTGACCCCCGGACAGGCCAACGATGCCTTGGCGGCACTCCAACGCTTGGACGGCCTTTACCGTGACACCGGGCGTCGCGTGTCCCTGTTGGCCGTCGCGAGCGAATACGCCGAGGCTGTCCGCAAGCTCAACGGGCGCGCCTTGGGCGAGGCCGTGGATGGCTACCTTTCCAGCGTGGTGAGCGTCAAGCGCGTGGACCTGGGGGAAGCCGTGGAACAGTTCATCAAAGGCCGGGCGCACAAGACCGAAGCCAAGGACGGAAAGCGTCCGCAACTTTCAGCCGGCTATCACTACATCGTGTCCATGTGGTTGCGGGAATTTGCCAACACGTTTCCGAACACCGCCGTTTGCGACCTGACCAAAGAACTGCTGAACGTTTACATGTCCAGTTATGGCGACGTTTCCGCCCGAACCCGAAACGGTCGGCGGACGGTCGTGGCGATGTTTTTGAAATGGTGCGCGCGACAGGACTACATCGCCGCAGGCCATCGGCTTTTTGAGGCCGACGGGATGACCCATGAGACGTCCGAACCGGAGGTCATTGACTTCTACACTCCCTCCGAACTGTCCAGCCTTCTGCAAACCTCCAGCAACGACATAGATCACAGGAACCTGCTCCCGGTGATCGCCCTGTGCGGACTGGCCGGGCTGCGCTTGCAAGAGGCAGGGCGCCTGACCTGGGAGGACGTGTTCCATGTGGAAGGCCATGTCGAGATAACCCGGACCAAGAGCAAGACCCGCGCTCGCAGGCTGGTGACCGCCTGCCCAACCTTGACACAATGGCTCGCGCCCTACCGCAGTTGCTCCGGCCTGATTTGGAAGCACGGCTTGGAAAAGTTCCATTCGGATTTCGGCGCACTGCGAGCGTCCCTGACAATCCCGGCCCGCCGCAACGGTCTCCGCCACGCATTCTGCACTTTTCATTTCGCCCTTCATTCCGACGAGAACCAAACCGCCGCACAAGCTGGCAACTCGCCCTCCATGATTCATGCCCATTACAAAGGGCTCGTCACAAAAGCCGAGGCTGAAAAGTGGTTTGCCGTGGACAACGCTACTATCGAATCGCTCGAAAGCTGAGGGGTGTTCGTCCGCATGAACGAGTCGCAGGATGGAACAGAGAAATCTTGATTCAGTAATGCCATATTTACTCTGCCTGACCGTGTAGAGTGCGCCTGCGACTCTGAATGCACTGACCACTCGGAAATTACTATTCGCTGGATGAATGTCTCAGGCAACTGCACGCTCGCGGACTTGGAAAAGCAACGCAATCAACTCATCCACTTGCGTGGAATTGAAAATGCCTTCCGGCCCTTGCGGGTTCAAATCGGTAAACGGTGACTCATACAGCAATCCAGCCTCCATCACGCCGTGCTCGGTCAGATACTCCACAATCAGGTTCACAAATTCTATCTGGTTCGAGGTGAGGGTCTTTCCAGTCATAAAGCTGGCCAGCGCCTTTTTCGCGGCTTCACGATCCAAGCCAACCAGTGAGCGCACGAAGAGCCCAAGTTCGTTGCTTTCCCCTTTCGCTTTCGCCAGATGCTCCGGCTTGGCCATTCCGCTCGTGGCCAGCATTCGCTCCAACTCTTGGAGGTCGGTTGCGGTGAGTGGCTCATTCATCCTCAACTTGTGAATGACCAGATCATTCTCGTGCTCACGTAGGAACTGGCGGGTCTTGGCGCGGAAACGCTCGAAACTGTCGGGTGTGGCGAAGCCCGGAAGTTCAATCGCCGTTTCGCCGCCGATCTCGTCCTCGAAGTCCGTGTAGATGGGTTTTCGCTGTGCCTTCTCGATGAGCTTCACGAGGGCACGCAGACGGCGGCGGACAGTTTCCAGCATCGGCACGGTTACGTCCTTCCACCATTCCTCGGTTTGAAGATCCTGAATCAATGGCATCTGTTCATGCACCATTGGGATGCTGGATTTCTCTTCCAGCAATCCGGCAATCGCCTTCACCTAGTTACGAGCCGTTTGAATGCCGGTTCAACGCGCAACACGCCCAGTTGCAGGTTCAGAAGGAGGAGGTCGAACCGTTTCGCCTCCTCGTCTTCCGGCTCCAGTTCCGAGGGCAACCCGGCGATGTTCGCTGCCAATTCCGCGAAGGCATCCAGTTTCAGTTCACCCCATGCTTCGGGCTTGGCGTACTTCTCGACCAGTCGCCGCTTCGCTCTCACAACGAAGTTCTCCACGTTCATCGCGGCGACTTCACCTTGCAGCATCGCGGCGACATCGCGGCGCAATTCCGCCTCGTTGTCCGGGCCTTCCTTCACCACGCTCGACAGCTTGCGATCGAGTTCGCTGATAAGTTCCAGCCGCGTCTTGAACAGTCGCTTGCCGAGTGATTCGCCGAGCGCGCCGTCGGTCGTCTCCGGGTTCTGGCTGAAGAACTCCAAGTTCTGGCAATAGTCGAATATGTAGAAAAACTCCTTGTGCTTGCCCGGCGCGAACAGGTCGAGGGAGAGGCGAGTGCCGCGTCCGACCATCTGCCAGAACTTCGTTTTGGACCGCACCAGCTTGAAGAACACGAGGTTCACGACTTCGGGCACGTCGATGCCCGTGTCGAGCATGTCCACCGAGATGGCAATGTGCGGCGCTTTGTTCTTCTGCGAGAAATCGTCAATCAAGCTCTGCGCGTATTCCGTCCTGAAGGTGATCGTGCGCGCGAACTTCCCGGCAAGGCTGGGATAGTTGATGTCGAACCGCTGCTGAATGAAATCCGCGTGGTCTTGGTTCTTGGCGAAGACGATGGTTTTACCGATCCGGTCCCCGCCCGCTACTTTTTGCCCGCGCGTCATGATGTGCTCCAGCACCTTGTCCACGGTATCAATGTTGAAGAGCCACTTGTTCACCGCCTCGGCCTCCACGAAATCCGGCGTGCTGCCGTCGTCGCTCCATTCCTTCGCGTCCCACTGCTCCTTTTCCTCGTTGGACAGGTTCTCGTATTTGATGCCCTCGCGCTGGAATTTGAGCAGCACGGACACGGACTTCGATGGCACGAGGAACTTGTCCTCCACCGCATCCTTCAAATCGTAGGCATCCGTCGGCACGCCCTTTTCGAGGTCGAACAGGCCTTAGGTGTCGCGGTCAATCTCGTCCCGCGGTGTGGCGGTCAGGCCCACGAGCAACGAATCGAAGTATTCAAAGATGGCACGATACTTTTGGTAAACCGACCGGTGCGCTTCATCAATGATGATGAGGTCGAAATGCCCGACGCCGAAACGCCTCTGGCCGTCCTTCGTCTCGTCAATCAACCCCATCATAGTCGGGTAAGTGGAAACGAACACGCGGCCCTCCGTGTCCTTCTCGGTGACGAGATTCACGGGCGAGGCTTCGGGCAGATGTTTCTTGAACGCATTCACCGCCTGATTCACCAGTGCCACGCGGTCAGCGAGGAACAGCACCCGCTTGGCCCAATTGCAGCGCATCAGCAGGTCGGTCAGCGCGATGACAGTGCGCGTCTTGCCGCCGCCGGTGGCCATGACGACGAGCGTCTTGCGGTCATGGTCTTTCTCAAATGCCTCGCCGATGCGGCGGATGCAGCGCGTCTGGTAGTAACGCTCCACGATGGCTTCGTTGATTTTCCCGTCCGCCAGCCTCTTTCGCGTGGTGCGGCGTTGAATCAGCAATTCCAGTTCGGCCTTCTTAAGAAAGCCCTGTACCGGACGCGGCGGATAGTTCGCATCATCCCACATCCAATGCTCATAGCCGTTCGAGTAAAAGATGATGGGCCGCCGACCGAACATCTTCTCCAGACAGTCCGCATAGAGATCAGCCTGCTGGTGGCCCACGCGCGGGTCGCGCTTGGTGCGTTTGGCTTCCACCAACGCAAGTGGCTTGCCGTCATCGCCCCAGAGCACGTAATCCACGAAGCCCTTGCCCTCGTTGTTCGGCATTCCATCCACGGGGAATTCCCGGTCGCGTTCCCGATCGAGCGCCCAGCCTGCTTCCTTGAGCAGCAGGTCGATGAAGTAGTCCCGCGTCTCAGCCTCAGAATAGTCGTGCGTGTCGGCCTGCGCGGTGTTGGCCTTTTTCGTCTCGGCAATCTTGCAGCGCAACCGCGTCAACTCGGCATCCAAAGCCGCCTTATCTGCCAGCAGCGCCGAGAGCTTCTCGTCCCGCGCGCGTAGCTGTGCGCCAGCCAGTAGGCGACGTGGAAGAGCTCGCGCACCGCCGTCAGCGCGTCGAACTGCTGCACGGGGCGATGCCCATGCACAGCGGAATTGCCGAGCCGATTGACGAGAGCACCGTTTTGGCGAAGACCGCCGCGCCCACAGTGGTTTTAAAGGTCGGCTCGTGGATGAGCGCGCTCAGGTTGTCCTGATACGGCAGCTTGAGCGCCGCATCGTGCTTGTAGAGCCAATGCACCATCACCTCCAACCCGCGCCGGGCGTGGAAGCACGCTGTCCGTGCGTCGGGATAGGCCAGCGCCTCCGCCTTGCTCGCCGCATCGTGCAGGTCAGGCCATTCGGTCTTGAGGAACGCGAATTGCGAACTCATGGCGTGTTGAGAGCCTGTTCCGCTTCGCGCAATGTGGCCAGCATTTCCTCAAACTTGGGAGGCGTTGACAAAAACATCGGCTCCATCGCGGCATAGTCGCGGCGCAACTCCGCCAGCCGGACATCGGGCGGTAGGATCCTCAAGGTGCCCGGCACCGCCGTCGCATAATTGGCCCACGCCGAACCGAAGTAGCGGCTCTTGTGCAACCGCACCCGCGCCAGCAAATCCAGCCGCGCCGCCGCCCGCTGACCTCCCGGATGCCGCCACAGTGAGGCAAAGTCCGCGTAGTGCCGGGCGAACCGGTCACGAAACGCCTGCCCCGCCGGACGATGATATTCTGCGTGCAGGATTGTCGCCTTCTCCCAAAACGTCCGCTCGATCTCCAGCGCCACCACCTCCATCTGGAAGTCCTCGAACGCCCCCGGCGCGAGTTGCGCGATCAGCGGCGCGATGGGATGCGTCCCCGTGGGCCGCTGGTCGGTGAGCGATCCGAACTCGATCTTCACCGCCCGCTCGATGTAGCCCGTGCCCGCAGGCAACAGGCTCGGATAGTGAAACCGCAGCACCGGCGAATGCGCCGCCACGTCATCCGTGTAGGTCAGCCAAGTCCTGCCCTCACCGCTCGTTCCCAGCACGCCACTGACTGCCGCTTCCAGTTCCGGCTGGAAACACGTGCGCACCGAATCCGAGCAGTCCGCCATCATCTTCTCCATTCGCTTCCGGCGCTGGCTCGCACTCGGCGCATCATCCAGGTCAGCCTCGCTCCAGCCCAAAGAGGCCGGTGTCAGCCCCAGATCAATGTCTTCAGAGAAGCGATCAATCGCCCCAAAAACCTTCGAGAGCGACGTGCCGCCCTTGAACACACAATGATCACCGAGGCTCGGCACGGCAAAGATATGCCCCAGCAGCCAACACACCCAGAAGTCCTTTTCCACGATGGCCGGAGGCAACTCCACCTCTTTTGACGCCAACAAAAACGTCTCCCGCCGTTCGGCTTCAGGCAATGTCGCGAAGGCTTTCATGGTGCCGTCTTTCCCTCGCCAGCAATGTATCTGAGATGCGGGTGCATCCAGGCCGGAGCGTAGCGCAGATCACGCAGCAGTTGCTTGCGATGTTCCGGCTTCAACTCCTTGCGTAAATGAGCCACCCGCTGCGTGGTGATGTTCGCCTTGCCAATCGCGCGCAGGCCGGAGAACACGAAGCGGGCCACCTCGCTCGCCACGGCAATCTCCCGCAGCGATCGCTTCTTCAACTTGATGGGCCGGCGGCCACCCATGTCAATCTCCCGCGATGGACCATCCGTCTCATAGATCATCTGTGCAGGCACCTGCTCGGTCAGCCGCAGTTCATTCGCCGCCGTCGCTTCATGGGGCTGCACGCGCATCCCCGTGCGCCGCGCCATCGCCGCCACGAGATCCTCGCCCGAGGGCTTCAGCACGCCCCATGTTTTGTGGGTGCGGGGCCGGTCATAGTAGCCATGCTTCACCCGGCGGATTTCACCCGCGTCCTGCATCCGCTTCAGCACCATGCCCACCGCATCCGTCGGCCCCAGATCGAGAAAGTCGAACCGGCTGAACACCCGTTCCAACGGCCAGCGCTGGAGTCGGCGGGCTATTTTCCCACTCAAATTCATGCGCGCAATCTCTCTTGTTTTGTTATAAATGCAAGCGGTTATTTATAACACAAAGAAGCCACAATCCACAGACGTCGTTAAGAAAACACGGTCGTTCTGTTAAAAGTCCATGCGCTCATAATTCCCCTCGAAAGGCGCGGTGCTGGAGGGTGGCGAAGAGCGCGTCTAGCCCCGCCAGCGACGCGCGCTGCGCCGTCTTCAGCGCCTCCACCGCCGTCACTCGCCGGGCGAATTCGCGCTGCAATGGGATGGGGGGAACTGGAACTTCCAAGCCGCGCAGCCGCCCCATGCTGATGCGGGCGCGCGTTTGCCCGTGAATTAAATCTTGGGCCATCCGTTCGGTGGCCGGTTGATTGAGCAACGCACAAATGAACATCGCGTTCGCCACGCTCTCATCGGGACGAAGTAGAACACAGTCCGCCTTGTTCAGCGCGATCGTGAGCCATTCCGGCTGGATGCAGGCACGAAGGTTTGGGTCGCCCATTGTGCCGATGAGCACATCGCCCGGTCGGCATTCGTGCTTCTTCAATTTCGCAAAGTGGTGCTCCGAGATGTAAGCCGCATCGTCGTCCACGAACTCACCGACGCCGATGTTCTGGAGGCGAATCACCCGCACGGATCGGTGTTACTCGCTGCTGAAGCGATATACCACCAACGTTCAGCATGACGGACGGCCTGCCGTGGACCGCCGTTGACGTTTTGTCCGCCACCACCACAAGCACGGCGAGTGCCGCGAACCAGCGCCGAGGGCGTCAACGTCCTGCATGACGGACTTCCACAGAGGCCGGCAATGAAGAGCCAGGAAAGGGCAAGGCCACGTTCCAACTGACGAACCACGTCTTCACCCCGGCACCGTTCGGCACTGGTTTGGGGGCGAAGCCGACCAGACACAATCCCGCACAGATTCGCACAGTTTTCGACTCCCGCACAGTTCCCGCACAACCTCAGGCTCCCGCACAGTCCCGCACACGTTTTCTTTCCTATGCTTGCACGTAAATGCACGATAACCCTTTCAAACATTGGTTGTTATGTGTATGTTTACATGCAGGTAACCGCACATAAAGGCAACTATGAGCAATGAGAGTAATGTTGAATTACTTGTTTCGGGTACAAGAGGTCGTGAGTTCAAATCTCACCGCCCCGACCATCTTTTATTGGCATTTTCGCAGATCGGCTTGATTTCCTAACAGTTTCCAAACTCAAAGCAAGGCAGGTAGCCGAGCTTCATCCAATTGCCGATGCACCGCGTCGTGCATTGCGCGTAGGCGGCCACTTCTGTGTTCGTAAAATATTTGGCTCATAAAGGCGATTTTTTCGGTCGCACAACACAACGTTCTTGCCAAAATGTTTTGTTTGCAACATGGGCCGAAATGCCGATTATTACCTTCATGCTACTGGAAACAGTAGCAGGAACTCCTGCACCTATGGCGCAGTGAAGCCGAACCCCGCGCACTTCGCGGGGTTTTCCTTTTAGGGCGGCCCCAAGAGCGTTGTTCCGTGCTTCTGCTGCATCTCGCGCAACCATCGCCCGGTCGGCGGAAACGCCGTCGTCAGGACGAGGCTTTTCTCCAGATACTTCAAGGAAATGAAATAGAGCAAGTCGGTCTGGGTCACGACATACAGGCGTTCGCGTTCCGCGCGCGCCTTCGGCCCGAACTCCCTCGGCTTCATCGAGTGGTTGTTGACGTAAATTTTTGTTTTCGCGGCGCGCATTTCCAAAACCGGCCGAATCCAGTTCACCCGCCGCAGTCGTTCCGGATCCAATTCGCCCGTGCGCTGATGATGGTAGCTCACCCAGCCTTCCGTGAGGCCAAAAATCTTCTTGAATGCGCCTTCCGTGTTGGTCACTTCCAACGGTAATCCACCCAGCCATGTGAACACCGCCCGAGGTGTCTGGCGAATCGCGGATGAGGAGAGCAACTTCGGTGATTGCCTGCTCAATACGGTTCGAACATGGTTTCGGCTGTCGCATATAAATTACTCCTTTTGGATTTGCTCGATGGTCATCGCGATTGAAGTCGAGTGTTGGTTCATCAATCATAGGAGCATCGTCAGTCGATCGCTCGAAGGGTGGCAACTGCGCCCTTGAGGACTGATCGTTTCCCTTGGCTTGCGAAAAATCACCAAAGCACTCGGGAACGGAGCACTGGATTTGGCGCTTCCGAATTTCAGACGCCCTTTGAAATACGTGATTTTCCCGCGAATGGAGTAGGCATGCCACCATCGCGTGTCCGTGCGCGCGGGAACCAGGCAAACCACGGTTGCTCCCGCTTGAGCGGATTCAAAAACAATGCGCGGGCAAGCTTTTGCGCGTTCTTCAGTTCTGCCGAGAGCGCGGCTGGCTGCCCAAAGACCATGACGGGATTGCGTTGCTGCTCAAGTTCAAAGAGAAATCCAACGAAATTGAGATTTTCACGTCTGTTCCAGAGCCCGCAGGATTTGTGAAAATGGCTACGGGTTGGTAATGCCAAAGGCGTTTTGGAGTTGTTGGAAGTCTTTAAAAACCTGACCTCCGAATGGTTCCGTTGGGGCAACTTTTGGGCTATTGCCATGGATAAATGGTAATGCCATAATTAAATGGTATGAAAGACATCCTCATTCCCATCGATCAGGCGGGACGGATCGTTCTGCCCAAGAACGTGCGCCAGGAACTCGCCATCCAACCGGGCGACATGCTCAGACTTTCGGTCCAAGGCACGCAGGTGACTTTGGCATTGAGCGAGGTCAAGGCGGGCTTCCAACGCAAAGGCAAGGCTTTGGTCTTCACCACGGCTGGCGAGGAGACGTTTGGGCACGAAGCGGTAGACACCCTTTTGAATGAACTGCGCGGAGAACGTATGCTCCTGTCCGCCAGTGAGCGACCCGCCCGGAAGCCAAAAGTATGAAAACCTTCCTCGACACCAATGTGCTGGTGGCGGCCGTTAGTGGGAGACACACCCATCATGCCCAGGCTTACCCGTTGCTGGAACGAGTGCAGCAAGGCAAAGACGAGGGGTTTGTTTCGGCGCACAGTCTGGCCGAAATGTACGCGATTTTGACCAAGCTGCCGATTCCCTTCCGCCACACACCGGAGCAAGCTCTCCTGAGCATCGAGGGAAACGTGCTGGAATTCTTCCACATAATCGGACTGACCGGGGCGGACTACAGCGGGATGTTGCGTGACTCCGCTTTGGCCGGGGTCCAGGGCGGGATGATTTACGACGCGCTGGTTCTCAAGAGCGCGAGCAAAGCGGGGGTGGAGCGGGTGTTCACGTTCAATCTCAAGCATTTTCAAGCGATTGCCTCCAAAGCTATGAAGCCGCTGCTCGAAAGCCCTTAGCGTTCGAGGAGCCTTGCCACTTCAATGCACAACCACTGAGGGCTTTCCGCACGTCGGGCGCGGTTGGCTCCGCGATTGCCATCGACTCCGGCAAAACTGAACCCCAGCACAGGGACATCTATCACCCTCGGCACACGAAAACTTGTTTGACTGAAGCCGCATATTTTGTGCAATAATAGTAGCGTGCCTGATTAAATCGGATAGATTAGAGTCATCCTTGTATAGTTTTCCGTTTCAAACTACCGATGCTTCCGCAAGTTGCAGACCGATATACTGAGATAGTTCGTCGAGTGGTTTACCGCACCAATCTGCGATGGTCCTGGCGATGCGTCGGGCGTCTGCCTCGTCACGCAGTGGGTCCGGCGGATCGAGGAAGGCAGAGACTGGAATCTCGCAGCGGACGCCGGGCACACGGAGTTCGAAAGGCCGGTCCAATGTGGCGATGAGAAGCCACCTTTGCCGGTCCTCAATCTCGCCCCAGTCGGCGTTCGGCTTGAGCGCCTGCGTGCTCACCTTATTGGAAGAATGAATGGATTGCCATAAAGGTCGCCGGGAGGGAAGCCACCACCTTTGTCCCTTCCAAGACCACCATAGGACGCGTTCGCACCGTAAAATCCCATCCGGGTGGTCGGCCATGTCGATGGCGATATCCCTAGTTGGATTAAGCGCGCCGTCGTGCCCGTCGCTGCCGGTGTTGATCGGCGTCTGCGTCTGAGCGCCGAGCCACAAGCTCTGGAACAACGCCAGCAGGAGCGCGATAGCTCGGTGTCGTTGGGACGAGGTCTTCAGCTTGGCAGGCTTCTTTGGCGGCAATTCACGGATAAAGGCCCACGAGACTTCGGCCATTTCGCCCGTGGATTCCGAAGGAGTTTTCCTGTCTTCTTTAGGGGGTGCAACGGTGGTGCAAGATTGGGGTGTGGGGCGTGCAATCTGCGGGCACTTCAAGGCACCTTCCCCGGCTTCGCCCGTCACCCCCTGTCCCGCCACGGGAGTCCATTCCAGGTTGATGCAAAACCACGCGCCGTCCCGGTTGAGTTTCCACTGCTTGGAACCGGTATCCTTCCCGATCCAACCCAATGACCGAAGTTCCAATTGGGCATAACGGACGGACCGTTCACTCAGCCCGAGCATTTCCACCAGCCAAGTGGCCTTCACGCTTCCAGACGAGCTGATGGTCCCACCGGAACGCGCGATGGATAAACCCCGGCAAATGTACCCCAGCATCACTTTTCCGAGAGCCGCCGCCGGCTGACTCGCGAGAAAGCGCAGCACAGGGCGCGGGACCGGGACTGGTCGGTTGACACTGCGTCCACCGGAAAGTTCTTGAATGAACTCCTGAGCCTTTGGCAACGGGTTACTTCCAATCACAATACTTGCCGTCGCGAACTCTGCCACACCACAGCCCCGGAGTTGTCCCAGCGCATAGGCAATGGCCCGAGGCGTCAGCCCGGTCAGCCCAGCCAACTCCACTCGACTGAAGCGAACTGGGTTCGACTTTCGGCGAGCGCCTCGCTGCAAGCGTTGGCATCGAGCGGCGGCTTCGCGGATGGCGACCATTTCCAAACCGGCAAACCACGTTCTCGCGGCGAGCCAGGTGACCTCCCCGGATTTCAGCGGGGCAGCAAATTGCCGAGCTGAGTGATGGTGATGGTTTTGTAGCCGCCTCTGATGGTCATGGTTTCGCCTCCTGAAATCCTGATTGGATGTGTCTCGCACTTCGGGGTGTTCGCGCAAGGGGTGTTCTATCCGTGATGGCCATCTGGCCAGCCAGCCAAATGGCGGACAAAAAGCTGCAATAGCCAGAAGGCCAAAGGGCCAACCCTCCAGCCGTTTGGCCATGCGGCTTGCGCGAAAAGTTGCAGCAGACCCCTTGTGAGAACCAGGCGAGACGTGAGATACCCTCCAATGGCGGCTTGGCTTACTGGCGAAATTGTCGCCGGTTGGCCCGAAGGCCGGTTCAACAACAATTCAGCAGGAGGTAAATGGAAGAGAAAAAGCGAAACACCGTTGTCATCGCCGTGGGAAACCAAAAGGGCGGCGTCGGAAAAACGACGAACACAATCCAACTGGCCGGAGCCCTCGCGGAGCGGGGACGGCGGTCTTTGATCATCGACCTGGATATGACCTCTGGGGCGACCAAGGCGTTAAGGGCACCGACCGAAGGATGGAACAGCAGCTTCGAGTTGCTCACCGGGGCGGAGAACCCGGAGGACACCATCATCACCAGCGAGGAAACCGAGGTGGCCTTGCCGCCAAACATCCACCTGGTGCCCAGTTCACGGAAGCTCGCTGAGCTCGACACATTTCTCATCCAGAATCCATGGCTCATCCATCAGGACCTCCTCCTCGAACCCATCAACCGCCTGCGCGGGAAATACGACTACGTGTTCCTGAACACACCGCCGCAGAAAACGAAGACCACCATTCCGGCGCTGAAAGTAGCCGACTTCGCCGTTTTGAGCGCCATGCCGGATCATCTGGCCGTGAGCGCCCTCGCGGAGGCCCTCTCCGACATCGCGGCAGCCCAGCGCCATGCGAATCCCCAGCTCGCGCTGCTCGGAGTGGTGGTTTGCGCCATGCCGCGACCCAAGACCCGACTGGCCCGTGAGCTCACGGCCTACGTGGAACGAACTTGCGTGGATGCCCATGGCGTCACGTTGAAGTTTGCCACGGAAATCAGCCGCAGCGTGGTGGTGCAGGAGGCGCAACGCGATGGCCAGACCATCATGCAATATCAGGGCGATCATCCGGTGGCTGACGAATATCGAACCCTGGCCAAAGAATTCGAAGACCGGTTGGCCCGCCTCCGCACCGAGCGCGTGATCAGCTTAACGACCCAAGCGGAGATGGACCATGCCTAAGAAACGTTTCGAAGAACGACCCTACGACCCAATCTCCGCCGATCTGGTCCGCGATGTGACCGCCATGAAATCTTCAGGACAGAAAGGCTTTCTCGCTCAAAATCCGATTGCCGTCATTTCAACTCGGACTGCCGCGCCGATCAGTCAACCGGCCGGGCAAGCTGAGCCGACCATCACCAAGCGGTTCTTACTCTCCCGAGGCGAGGACGCCGAGATGAACGCTTTTCTTCTGAGATTGCAGCAGTCGGCCCGGAGCAAAGTAACCCTCAGCGTTTTGGTCCGAGCCGCCCTGGCGGTGGTGATGGAATCCGAGTCGAAGATTCGGGAAGAACTGCAACAGCAAAGCTTCCGCTTGCCATCCACTCATGACCGGCTGGCCTTGAGCGACTTTGAAGATCGTTGGCGGCGCAGTTTGCAAGGCGCGCTGCTTCGGTAGGGGAAATGTGTTCCTTTCCTGAGAGGTGACTTTGATAAAAGCCTCATTGGACTCAATGGCCGCACAGCCATCGGTTCTTGGCGAGTGGCACCGAGGACTTCACGACAGTGACCAAGGCCCCGACGGAGGCCAGCTTTTCGGGTATGGTTTTTGACCGACGACGGCTTGGACCACAGGCATGATGAACTCCGCAACCGCAGTCACCACTTCCGGCAATTCCGGGGCCGGCTCGCGTCGAACCGATTTCTTCCAAAAAGCCTTCCACTGGATTTGCTTGGTTTTGTCCAACGCGAACTCACCGCTCAAGCCGATGGGGCCAGCCGTGGGCAAAGGCGTGCCCCGACGCCCAAACGTGGCGCGGAGCGTCTCGCCAAATTCCTCGCCTTCAAAAGTGAAATTCCGCGAGAGATGCCAGAAGTCAAAATAATCCTTCATGCGGGTGTTGATGAAGCCAAGCTTCACCATCGCCTCGAATTTCTCAGCGAGAGAATTCTCGCGCGTGTAGGCGCGCAGGAAGGGCTGCGGAAAATCCAGAAGGGTCGGCAACGTGATCTCCGTGGGGCGCACGGCGTCCCCAATTCCGACGTCCACCTGCACCCGCACGATGGCGCCGCCCAGATTGGCGCGCAGCTCAATCCGGAGCCCGACATATTCTTCCAACGCCCGAATTTGCTCCCCTCGAATGGAATCAAGCTCAAAGGTGACGCCATCATCCTCCACAACGGTGGCGCAAATCTCGCGGAACGTCTGGCTCAACGCGGGAAGCGAGCTATCGCCAAAGCCGAGGAGATCGGCGTCCCGAGTGACTCGTTGCGTGACCCCTCCGCCCCAGGCGGTGAGCAGCATGGCCCCTTTCAGGATGAACCGGGCGCGGTGCTCCGAGCGCGACAGCCGATAGAGCAGCCGCTCAATGCAGTAACGGTCCAGAAGTTCGCCATTCGGTTGGCCAGTGGCGCGGGCGAGCTTGAGCAGGCGGTCCCGCACCGAGGCGGCGACGTTGCGAAGCGGCTTCTTCATCGCACCACCGCCTCCAGATAGGGACGCATGACGTTGGCCACCCGGCACACCTTGGCATGATGCCATAGCTCATCGGCTGTCGCCTTCTTCGACCGCCACGCATCCCGGAGCGCTTCCAGCGCCACGTTCGTGCCGATTTGATTTCGGAACTTGAAACAGTCCGCCACCGTCTTCGCGACCGAGTAAACTCTGAGCGCCACGCCTTCGATCAGGCGCTCTTCAACGCCCTCGGTGAACGCTCCTTCGGATAGACGGATCGCTTTGATCCGGACGGTTTCCACGCGAGGGGCGCGGGTGTTGCGCGGCAACGCGATCCAGACTTCCGACGGCGTTTCCGTCGTCAATTCATGGAACCGGAGGGCCGAAAGCAGGCAGATAACCGCGCGCGGCGATTGCCGCGCGACCTCCAGAAGCGAATGATGAGGACCGGGCGGGAGGATTATGGAAGCGTAGAGCCCACGGCCAATCTTTTCCCAGGCGCCAATCGCCACCAAATCGGCGAGACAATGGCGCGGAATGCCCTTGCCTTCAAAGTCGCGCGTTCGGAGCACGGCAAATTCGGCGGCCAGTTTTCGGCCAGCTTTGGCGATTGGATCAACCATGGTGGAAATATACAATATGCACACACATTTATGCAAGTGGTGTTATTTTGTAATGATGCTTGGTTCCAAAGGACATGGACAGTTGAACCGTGTCGCAGAGATTGATCGTCATATCACTTTTGCTTCGCCTCAGTCGTTTCGGCGGTTTCATCCCTGCTCGCTTGCCGTGCTGCGGTTGAGATCGAGCGTCAGCACCAACTCCTGTTGGCGCAAAACAAGTTCTGCCAGACGTTGCGAATACTCGAAAGGCAAGTCCACCGAGTCGCTGTCGAAATCCTGGATGAAGGCGATTTCGCCCTCCGGAATTCCTTTTCTCACCAGCTTGTCGCGCAGGTCGTCGTAGACGTTGAACCCGTGCTTTCCGCTGGGTGTGGACAGGTCGCAAAACACGAGCTGAGCGGAACGGGGGTCCGCCGCTTCGCGCCAAACGCGCTCCACTTCGGCGACCGCCAGATTCACTTTGCTGAATGGGTGGTCGCTTTGAGCAAGAATTCTTGTTCAATTCCGCCCGATATCGCGACCGGCAATGCGTGACGACGAAATCACAGGCCACAATCGGTCACGCTGGACTCCTCGACCGCTGGGTCGGGAATCCGTTGTTTGGGCAAACCGCCTTCGAACCGGCACGCGACGCGATGACGAGGCCAACACTCGGCGATTGGTTCTTCTAGGCGCGCTCATTCAGCGCGTAAGCGGCGAGACCTTTGAGAATTACGTCGCGCACCACATCACCGGTCCGCTGCGGATGAACGACACGTTCTTTGACGTGCCCCCGGAAAAGATGGCGCGTGTGTCGAGGCTGCACGAGATCAAGGATGGCAAGTTGCGCACGACGCCGGAAATCATTGGCGCCTACGCGGAGAAAGGACGCGGCATTCCGGCGGGGGGCGCTGGCCTGTTCTCGACCATGGGCGACTACGCGCGTTTCGCCCAATGCCTGCTCAACGACGGCACGCTGGACGGCGTGCGCTTGCTTGGGCGCAAGACGGTGGGGCTGGCATTAAAAAACACGCTGCCGCCTAGCGAATCCGCGTTCACCGCCTCGGAAGGCTGGGGCTTGATGAGCGCCCTGCGTCTCGACATGGCTCTGGCGCGGGAACCGGCGAGCGAGGGCATGTTCTACTGGATCGGCGCGGCCACGACGCATTTCTTCTGCGGCGAGGTTCCAAAGATCACCGGAGATACACCATGAAACACCCCGCATCCGCGGTCACCCGCCACCGCTTTCTTCGAACCATGCTGGGCGGCCTCCTGCTGGCTGACGCCATCAACATGAACGCCGCGCCCGCCATCGCACGCGAAACGAAACACTTTTTTTGCCGCCTGGCACCGGAGGGGCCTTACATCGACTCGCAGCGGGGCAACAAGACCTTCGGATTCGGCAGCGGGAAGATTTTTCATTCCGACGACAACGCGAAATCGTGGAAGCACAGTGCTGAGTTTCCCTGCGATGGCTAGAAAGCGCGAACGGACGGATTATCCTGGCGTGAGATGATCGCGTTGCGTAGATTTCTCAGGATTCACCCGATTTGATTTATGGCCGCGTGGCCGTGAACAAACCGATGGAAGTGAAGTGTTTTCAAACTGACCTCGATAAATATGAATGCTCGATCATCCTTGTACGGTTTAATCCTCCTTCCGACCGCCCTTCTCCTGGCTGGCCAGGCTTTGGCACAAAATGCGAACCGGTTTGCGCCCGTTGGTGATCCAAACAACCCGGCAGATGTCGCACAAGCCGACGTCCAGTTCGGATCGGTAGCGACTTCCTACCTCATCGGGAGATATAAGGTCACCGTCACGGAATACGCGGCCTTCCTAAACTCCAAAGCCGCCTCTGATCCGAACGGGTTGTTTAATGAACTGATGGAGGTCGTTCGGAGCGGCGAAGAAGGCGCCTACAATTACGCGGTGGCTGAGGGAAAAGGGGATCGCCCCATCCGGTTTGTGGAACCTGTGGACTGCATGCGCTATTGCAACTGGCTGAACAATGGCGCTACACGGAAGAGCAATACGGAAGCCGGAACCTATGACCTTACCGACCCTGCGGCGCCTGGAGCCAGGAACAAGAATGCGCGGGTCTTCCTCCCCACGGAAAACGAATGGTACAAAGCGGCCTACTATGATCCAAAAAAGGCTGGCAGCGCTGGTTATTGGCTGTTCGCCGTCCGCAGCGATGAGGTCGTGAGCGGACTGCCGCCCGGCGGGCAGAACTCGGCGAACTTTGACTCCATTAATATCGACGATGGAGGTGTCACGGACGTTGGGGCTTATGTGAACTCCAAGAGCTACTATGGCACCTACGATCAGACTGGAAATACTTGGGAATGGCTCGAGCCCGATGCGTTTGTCGATCCGGCCATTTCGCGCCGGCGTAGCGGATCATGGGCGAATGCCATTGGGCGGCTGAGCAAGACCCAGACAGGCCAAAGCCCTGTCACGGCTGGTGGAACGGAACACCAGGGATTTCGCATTGCCAGGTCAGATGTTTTTCCATCGCGCAACGCACCATCCGCGCCAGCCTTCGAGATGGTCACGGTCGGCAACCCGGGCAACCCGGATGACGTGCCGCAAGGTGACGTCCAATTTGGTTCGGTTGGCATCGCTTACAGGATCGGAAAATTCAAAGTCACCGTTGCTCAATATGCCGCCTTTCTGAACGCGAAGGCAGCCACGGACCCCTACGGACTGTTCGACGAAAGAATGGAGATCATTCGTGACGGCGATGACGGGCGTTACACCTACAGCGTGGAAGCTGGCAAGGCCAATCGTCCCATACGGTTCATCGAACCGCTGGATGGTATTCGCTTCTGCAATTGGCTTCAAAATGGGGGCCAGAATGGGGACACAGAAACCGGAGCCTACAAATTTACGGACCCCATCATTCCAGGACCACGAACTGCGGGCGCCCGGTTTTTCCTCCCCAGTGAAAATGAGTGGTACAAGGCGGCCTATTACGATCCCACCAAAGGCGGCGGCGGTGGCTACTGGATGTTTGCCACCCGGAGCGATGAAGTCGTAAGCGCTCTTCCGCCCGGCGGGCAGAACTCGGCAAATTTTGACTCCCTTAGTGCCGGCGATGGAGGCACCACGGACGTTGGGGCCTATTTGAATTCCAAGAGCTACTATGGCACCCACGACCAGACTGGAAATACTTGGGAATGGTTGGATCCAGCGCCCGCAACACCGGAGGTCAGCCGGCGTCGGGGCGGTTCCTGGGCGAATGCCATCGGTCGCATCAGCAACACTCAGACCGGGCAAGGACGACTCAATGCCGGCGCGACGGAGCATCAGGGGTTCCGGATCGCGGGCACCGTCGAGACGGTCGAAACCCCGCGCGTGACCATGAGCAACGCGGCCGGAAAGATCGAGATCACTTGGACAGGCGGCCGCCTGGAGACGGCGGCCTCCGTTTCCGGTCCGTGGTCCATCCTCAATAATGCGCCTAAACCGCTTCAGGTTCAGCCGATCGATCAGGCTCGTTTTTACCGCTCCGCGAATTGACCTGATTAATCACCCCTCAACACACCGATCCGGAAGAATTCCTGGGGCAGAGTGTTGGTGATCAAAAAGTGGTCTGACCACGTCCGCCAGTCGCCAACAAGTTCCAGACGGAGGCAGGCTATTATGTCGCGTGCTGCGCGGTGGTGGCGTTCCGCACGGATATTGAGCCGCTTACGTGGGCCGACAAGGGGTCAGTTCCTAACTTCTTGAACTTTCCCACTTGACGAAGCAGTTTGCCATCGTAGCCTCCCAGCGGAAGTTCCAAGAGCAAAAGAAGAAAAAACCGTGAGTTGGCCCTTATTTGTCAAGGGTTTTACGCACTTTGTTGATTTTCTTGCGTGTGCCTACAGTGACCTCGGTTACTGGCACGGTTGCGGGCAGGGTCAACTTCAAGGCATCGAACAATTGCTTTTGGAGTGAGTTGGGACCGGGCACATGGCGTGCCACGACCTTTTGGCTTTTGTCATGAATCAATTCCATGACGCAGAGTTTCTCAAGCTCCCGCAAACCTTCCTCCACCGTGATCTCCAACAACCACCAAGCCTGCTCCAGATGGCGGCGTATTTTTAAGCCCAGCATGGCCGTCAGGGCATGGGCTTGGGTGTTATCCTCGGTGCAGACGAACCACGGCCTAAATTTCATGTGTCCGGTCTTGAGTGTGCGAAAATCCCGTTCGACAAAGGCCAGATCTTTGTAACGATCATGGAGGGTCTGTGCGTCGGCTTGGGCCGCTTTGAGATCGCTCTCCACGACATAACAGCCGTCCAGTTCAGCGGCGGCTTTGAGCG
>CAMAWP010000072.1 GCA_945861765.1 Akkermansia muciniphila
TCTTTCGTTTCTTTCGGCTGGACTGCTGTTTTTAGGTTCATAGCTGTTTCTCTCACCTGTTGTTTTGAATCCGAAACAGTTTCAAGGTAGTGAGAGCGACGGAATCACCGACCACCGAACCGGGGTTGGTCCCAATCCTGATTGTAAGGGTGTTGATGACTGAAATCATTACGTGTCGTCCTTCTGGCCGACAAGATGTTTTTGCTGTGGTTGTAGAACTGCAGCGGCCTGAGACTTGACTGACATCTGGTCTTTGACTGTAAAGACCGACGTTGGTTAAGACCGAGGTGCTGCTCGTGGCTTCCGGGCTTGCGCAGTTAACCGGCCAGGCCGGTTTCCCATCATCCCATTACATATTTGTAACGCTGTAATCTGAAACTAAATCCAGTGTTCCGGTGTCTAGAATGGTGAACAGTGAATCGTACAAGGGAATCGAAAAAGTTATGAGTGGAGCAAAGGTAAACATCGAATGGAAGCAGACAGATATGTCGGACGGGTTTTCAGCACCGGTGAGGATCATCGGAACAATTGAGGAAGCCAGGGATCGAAGAGTCTATACGCGTCAGATTTCCTCGGCCCCAACGGCCCTGAAGTGCCCGCATTGCGGGTCGGTCATCTATAGCCGCAGCAAGAGGCTATGTGGGGTCTGCGGTGAAGCGTTGCCAGAAGGGCTGCTATTCAGCGTAGCAGAATCCAGGAGGATTAAAAATATCTTGAACTCAGAAAAGCGGCGGCACAAAGGTTGGATGCTCCGGATCAGAACAAGCGCGTAGTCAAGTTGCCATGGGAGAAAGTGAAATCATGGCTCAACGGAAGTCACGACGCCTGTATCCAAATCATAGCGCGCTCCCACGATCTCCAGGTGGTGAGCGACGACTTTCTCTTTTAGAATAGGCTCTGTGGCTCGCAGTGCTTGAACCACGATCTTCACGTTTTCATCGATGGCCCTATCCACGGCATCACCTCCCTTTCCGGAAATCCGATCAACGGCCGGCTTCAGCGCCTCGATGATGCTGCCGATATGACCGGGAGCGTGGCCACCCGCTAGAGCGGCTGTGACGGCACCGCATCTTTCATGGCCAAGAACGACGATCAATCCGGTGCCAAAATGTTCTGCAGCATATTCGAGGCTGCCCAGCACATGGTCGTCAATAACATTGCCCGCCACTCGAACAACAAACAAATCGCCCAAGCCTTGGTCGAAGATGATCTCTGGGCTGACCCGGGAATCCGCGCACGCCAGAATAATTGCGAAAGGCTTCTGCGCAATTGAAACCTCGATGCGCCGCGCGGTTGACTGATTAGGATGTGTTGCGCCATTTGCCAGATACCGTTTATTGCCTTCCATGAGCTTCGTCAACAGCTCTGAACCGCTCGCGGAATGTTCTTTCGGAGCAGCTTTAGAGTGGTCTGTTGAGTGAGCGGCTGCGGGAGGTGTCCCTCGAGCCGGAGCCGGGTGTTCGGTGACTCCGGCGGCATGATTATCCTTCGCGGGCTCCGCATGGGAGGCGGCTTTAGCTTCGGTCCCGTGAGCTGCGACGGCTGGCCCGTGACCTGCGACCGCTGGTGCATGAGCTGCGACTGCTGGCCCGTGAGCTGCGGCTGCTGCCCCGTGAGCCGCTTCCTTTTTGTGCTCACTCGGAGCGGTGCTCTTCGCGGTAGATTTTTTTGCCGATTCCTTCTTTTCAACGAACGCCATGAGACCAAAAGTCATGGCACCGGTAGCGATGGCTGCGGCGAGGATCATGCCAATTGTCTTGATGAGCTGTGATCGGGAGGAGCCCGGTTTGCCAGGTGGGGTCGCCTCTGCGGGTGGAGTTTCTGTGGACATAAGTTGGCCAAAGCTAGTTTTCAAGCAATCTCAAGTCAACAAAACTCTCGCGCGCCGAACCGGGCAAAACGCTTTGGAACCTCAGTGCCCGGCAGGTCTTAAAAGCCGCGAGCCTGGACGCGTCAGTGTGAGAAGGTCGCGCTGGTGGGAATCTCGGGGGACAAAATCGGCAGAGGTCGCCCCTCGCTTTTTCTGTTGGTTGAATTTGCGGCGTTACGACGAATTGAGTCAGTTTGACGGCCCGCGAGGCGCGGCACTACGGCGCGAGCAGGAGTTTCCAAATCAGACCGAGTCCACCTGCTCCCAGCACTACCGGGATGATACCCCATTTCCAGCGAACCATGCCGGTGAAGGCGACGCAGCAGACCACCACGCCAAACCAATTCACCGGACGACCGGCCGGAAACAGTACTTTGAAGCCGAACCAGACGGCGAGGTTCAGGATCACGCCAACGACGGCGGCAGTGATGGTCGAAAGGGCTGCTGAGAGTCTTTTGTTCCCACGCAACTGCTCGATGTGCGGTGCTCCCAGGAAAATCCAAAGGAAGCACGGGAGAAAGGTTGTCCAAGTGGACATGAACGCCCCAAGCGTGGCCATCCCGAGGGGCGAAAGCGGCTGATGAAATTTCCAGCCTCCGAGGAATCCGACGAATTGCAAAACCATGATCAACGGTCCCGGCGTCGTTTCCGCGAGGCCGAGCCCATCCAGCATTTGACCAGCCGTGACCCAGCCGTAGTTCTCGACAGCCTGCTGCGAGACGTATGGTAGAACCGCGTAGGCCCCTCCGAATGTGACCATCGCCGCCTTGCTGAAGAAGAGACCTTGTTTGACGAGGAGATGATCGAAACCCAACCAAACTCCCGTTAACAGGATGGGAATCCACCAGAGCGTGAGGCAAACCGCACACACCCTCAAAGCGCGGCCCAAGGAGGGTTTTGCGAAAGTGGGAACTTCGTCCCCGTCACCGATGACGCTTGCACTTGCTCCCTTGGGACTGTGGCCCGCGATGACCACAAAGTTCGTGGGCCAGAGCTTCCCGCCCATGAGGCCGACAACGCCCGCTCCCAGAATGATGACCGGAAAGGGGACATGAAAAACGAAGATCATGACGAAGGCGATCAACGCCAATCCCCACATCACTCCGTTCTTCAACGCGCGATTTCCGATTCGGAAGCCGGCTCCAAGGACGATGGCAAGCACGGCGGGCTTCAACCCGTCGAACACGGATGCAATCCACTTCACTTCACCGAACATCGCATAGACGACGCTCAGCACCCAAAGGATCAGCGCCGAAGGAAGAACGAAGAGCGCCCCTGCGACAATGCCTCCCCACGTCCGATGCAATAGCCAGCCGACATAGGTGGCCAGTTGCTGCGCCTCGGGGCCGGGAAGCAACATGCAGTAGTTCAACGCGTGCAGAAACCGGGCCTCGCTGATCCATCTCTTCTTCTCGACCAGTTCCGTGTGCATGATGGCGATCTGCCCGGTCGGGCCACCGAAACTGATGAACCCGAGCTTGAGCCAGAACAGGAACGCCTCTTTGAAACTGGGAGGCCGGGGCGGTGACTCTTCTTCGGATGTCGGAAGGGGCGTCGGATTCATTTCCGTAGCGAGTGGTAGAGGGCCTCGAAACACTCGCCGCCGCGCGTCAGCAGCTCCGCGTCGGTCAGACCGGTCTTCGCCCAGCCCTTGAGCAGTCGGTCGATGCCGACACATTCCGTCGTCTGGAACTTTCCGTCCTCCAGATCGGTGTCATGCACCATCTCGGCCATCTTAAGCACTGCCTTGTCGGTGATGCCGAAACGCTTCACCAATGTCTCGAATGTGCAATCCTCGCCTTGATGGGAAAACTCCACCTCGAACATGTCGTAGGGAATCGCTGTTGGGTGCTGCTTGGGGTCATTGGCGAAGACGAACTTGGCATTGGGGTCGATTAACCGGCGGATGAGCCACGCTGAACCCACCCGGTCAATCTGCGGTCGTGGCCGCGTGAGCCATGTGCGTCCCGAGAACTTCTTGGCGGACAGCTTCGTCGCCGATTTGCCTCGTCCACCGCCCAGGGCCGCAGCCCGTTGCAGAAGCATCTGGGCATCCTGCGCTCGCGGGCAGCCGAAAAAGTCCACTTTCCGAATCTCTTCGAACTGGCGGATGTGCTTATCAAGCTCGGTCGGAAATGACTCCCCGAGCTTCCGCTTGTTCTCGGCAACCAGCTTGGTTAGGTCGGTCGTCAGGGCGTCGTAGTCTTTGGCGCGTGCTTCGTTGAACTGGCGGACAATGTCGGCTTGTCCAAGCCCCTCGATGTCCGTCACCCGGATGAGCGTCGCGTCGCCTCCGGCGTCACGCACCTGCTGGGCCAGCCATTGGAATCGTTCATAGTGGTCGGCGGTGTCGGGCAGGAGCGTGGCGGATGTCTTGAACGGGAGAGCACCCGTTTTCTTGAGCTGCCTCCAGAGGTTTACCCGCGCCCCGCTGTTCTTCGTGGGGAGGCGGTAGAGCAGCAGCAGCCATTTTTCGTTCACGGACATGCCGCGCAGGATACGCTATGTAACACGTATTTCAACTTGAAACTCCTGCTCGTTACTTTAGCCTCAACGAATGATGCCAGAAAAATCAGGCATCGTCTTCGGCTTCGCCGTGGTGCTTTCCTGCGGCTCTTTGTCCGCCGCTTCGCTCGACACCAATAGGCTGGAACAGCTCACCGGCCTGACGGGGACGCTCAACGCCGTGGAGGGCGTCTTCAAAGTCACCGCGATGCACAACCATTTCTTCTTCGACGAGCCGAAGGTCTTTTCATGCACATCGACGCCGAGGGCACTTTCGAGCAGCTTGCCACAGGCGTGAGGCTCGCGCTCGCGGCAACAAAGGAAATCCGGTCGGCAAACCCAATCTCTCGCGCGCCGAACCAGGCAAGACGCTTTGGAAGCTCAGCGCCCCGCGGATCTCGAAGACCGCGAGGCTGGACGCGTCAGTGCTTGAGCCAGTCTTGAAAGCTTTTCTGTTCGTAAATCTTCTTCCCGAGCAGTTCGTAACCTTCCGTCAGCGGATGGCTGGCGTCGGCGTAGAGCGCGCTCGGCAAGAGCCCGGGCACAAGATGCGGAATCCGGTTGTCGGCAAGCCAACCAATAATCCCATCGTGAAGTTTCCGGTAGGCGGTTCGGTTTTCCGGAGCCATGATGTGCTCGTTGAAAGGGCCGAGGACTACGAGGACATCGTTGCCGCGCGCTTGAAGCAACTTGATCAACCGCTGAAATGCGCCCCATTGCAACGACGTGTCGAGACTCACCCAATCGAAGCGAGTCGTGCCTTCGCCGGTTTCCGACCAAGGTTTGTGGCGCGGACTTTTTGGACCACGCTGAGGGTCATCTTCCGGCGCAGAGGGCACCGCGAGCGCAATGCGGGCCACTGGGTTTTCATAGCTGTGGGGATAACGCGGCGGATCGCCGCCATCATCCTCCAGAGTCCAGCTCATGATGCTCTTTTGTCCGAAATAGGCATTCTGCAAGTGGTTCACCCAGGCAATAAAACTCACGTTGCGTTCGACGATGGCGCTTAGGCGCTCGTTGGCATCCGCATTATAGCAAGGAATGCGGGGAGAGAATTGAGGCACAAGACGAGCGTGGTTGAATTTCTCCTCCTTCGAAGTCTGCAGGTCCACCTTGGGGCTGCTCATCCAAAGAAGGTTGCTGTGCAGAATAACTTTACGGCCGCGCAACGCACCGCCGTAATGTTGAACCAAACCGTCGAGCGCGAGCGGGAAAAGACCATTCACTCCTCCGTTGATGAAACGTTCCGGTTCGCCAGCTTCCCGATTCAGGAAGTGCGACAAGGAGCCTTCAGGCAAAACGTACTCGCCCCAGATAACAGAATCGCCAAGGAGGACGATTTTTCTAGAGTCGGTTATCTGCTCGAGCCGCCGCTCGGAAAGCCAGTAATCCTTGCTCAAGCTGTAAGGAATCCGGTAATCGAGGCCCGTTTCGAAACGTTCAAGTCGCTTCCAGATCCGCGGAGTTAAGATGAAGACCAACAGCACAAGCCCGAACGCGACCAGCCATTGACGCCCATTCAATCGTACTTCGTTCGCTCCGAAAGGGATTTCCGGCGTCACCGGCCCAGGCGCATGGCGATTTAGCGAATCGTTTCCCATATCAAAACTGGAAATAGATGAAAGCGCCGCCGCCTGAGGAGAGCAGCGACAAGGACAGCACCATAAAGACCGCGACGGCTACTCGGACAACGCTGGTCTTGAGCATTCCTCTCAATGGTGACTCATACATGAATTCATAGATCCAGACCAAAGCGACGAGCGTCAGCATGACCGCGGGGACCTGTGGATCGTTCCACATCGCGGCAAAAATCCGACGGATAATCAACAGCGCATCGGAAAGCGAGCTTGCGCGAAAGAAAATCCATGTGAAGCAGACGAATGCGAAGACGCTCAGTTGCTTCACGATTTTTGGCACTTGCTCGCGATAGACGGCAGACCGCTCCAGCTCCCGTGTCACCATCACGCCGACGGCGTGGAGAATGCCCCAGATCACGAACGTCCACGCCGCGCCATGCCAAATCCCGGAAATGAAAAAAGTAATGAAGAGATTGCGATACGTCCTGAACGTGCCGCTCCGGTTTCCGCCCAGAGGAAGATAGACGTAATCTCGAAACCAAGACGAGAGGCTGATATGCCACCTCGACCAGAAATCGCCCAGGCCGGTGGCGAGATACGGGTTGTTAAAATTTAAAATCAGATTGAAACCCATGAGCTTGGCCACGCCACGGGCCATATCTGTGTATCCGCTGAAATCGAAAAAGATCTGCCAGGCGAAAGCAAATGTGGCCAGGATCAGAGCCGGGGCGCCGAAAGCCTTCGGATTGTCATAGACTCGTTCAACGTAGAAGGAGAGGTAGTTTGCCAAAGCCAGCTTCTTGAACAGGCCAACGAGAAGCAGGGAGAAGCCATCGGTGAAGTTTTGCAACCGAATCGGGGGAAACTGATAAAACTGCGGGAGTAAGTGTTTGGCGCGCTCGATGGGGCCCGCCATGAGCTGTGGGAAGAAGCAGACGAAAGTCGCAAAGCGCAGGAAATTCCGTTCGCGATGCACATTGCCGAAATAGAAATCTATCGTGTAACTCATCGACTGGAACGTGAAAAAGGAGATGCCAACCGGAAGCATGTAATCGAGGCCAAAAGGCATTAATCCGCTTGGATCAGGCAACTTGACCGAGGCATGCAGCCAGGCCAGCAGTGTGTTGAGATTCTCGACAGCGAAGCGGGCGTACTTGAAAAAGAGCAGGAGGGCGAGGTTGTTCACCAGACTGATCACAAGCCAGATGCCGCGGCGGCTGAAAAGGGCACCCAGCCCCATGAGCAGGAAAATCAGGCCCAGCACAGCCATGGTCGGCCTCAGTGTCTTCGGCCCCGCCACGGCCATCGCGAGAATCGCGAGCGTGGCGACTAACGAACCGATAAACGCAATTTTCAAAACACGATCGCCAAACCGGAGACGCGTCACGCGGGCGAGCACGTCCACCCGCTGTCCTTCGCGCGGACAGTGGTCCATCAATGCCACTAGAAAATAGTCGAGTACGGTCGAGTAAAAGACGAGGGAGAGATAGTAAGGATTCCACCAGCCATAAAAGAAATAGGAAGCCGCCATCAGCCACGGGATCCAAAGGCGCGTTTTGCGGAGCGCAAAGAAAACCGGCAGCACGATCAGCAGGAAAACCAGAAACGGCCAGGTGTGGAAGAGCATGACGGGGCGGTGCTCGTTACTTGAGCGAGAAGCCGGGATGGTTCACTTGGGTTTCGATAGGAGCTGCTGCATCTCTTCTGGGGTCGCTCGCCGAACACAGCGAAAGCCGCAGTAATCGGTGTAAAAGCAAGCGTCCGTATCCCCCGTCCGTTGCCCTTGGCGAAACGTGGCTCGGGACATCTCAGCGCTGGATTTCCAGGAGCCTCCCCGCATCACTCGCTGAACGTCTTTGCCCGGGCTGGGAGGTCCGTGCGGATCGGTCGCGGGGCTCTCCTTGTAGTAGCTCGCGCTATAGACGTCTTCGCACCATTCGGCGACGTTTCCATACAGGTCGTAAATGCCCCAACCATTGGGCTTCTTCTGGCCTGTCGAATGAGTTTTCTCGTCCGCATTATCCGCGAACCAGGCATATTGCCGAAGCTTGTCCGGCGATCCGAAATCGTAGGCACTCTCTGAGCCGGCGCGGCAGGCGTACTCCCACTCGGCTTCCGTCGGCAAGCGGTAACCGTTGACACCATAATCACAGTCCCAATCAGTCGTTTTCTCGTTGTAGCAAGGCTTCAATCCTTCCAGCAGCGAGCGCTCGTTGCAGTACTGCTTGGCGTCCCGCCAGCGCACCCGTTCAATCGGTTTCTTCGGGCTGTCTTGCCAGTGCGACGGGTTGGGCAGTTGAACCTTCGTGAACATCTCGTGAGTGACCTCGAATTTGTCCATGAGGAACGCGCTGACGTTCACCTTGTGGGCTGGCCCCTCGTCAGGGTTCCCACGGTTGTTGCCCATCACGAACTCTCCGCCGGGGAGATAAACCATCTCGGCCCCAGACGGCGTCACAACCTCGGCAGGAGCGCTTCGCTCAGTTTTGGCGGCGCTCGCGGAGCTTTGCGTCTTCACCGTCGCGGGAGCATCCGTCTCGGGTTTTCCGCACGAGGACAGCAACGCGATCCCGCTGATCAGCGCGAGACAACAGAGTTTGGCAACCACGACTTACTCCTTCGCCTTGCGACTCGGCAAAAACCAGGCGGATTCCTTATTGCTCGCGCCGTCGGTGGTCAGCATTGCGAAATCTGCCTCGGTTGCCTGGTTCAAATCGAGAGTTCCATTCCGTTCAGCGGACAGTGCGAGAATGTTCCATCCTGGAGCGAAGACTCCGACCATTTCGCAGGCCGCCTTGAATGTCCCAGGCTTGCTCAGATCGCCATCGCCTTCCGGTCCCCGGCTGATGCTCAGAAACTTGCTGTCGGGCGACCAGTCCACGTGATAAATCTTTTCCTTCGCAATCTTGATGAGAAGACTTCGTGGCCCGACGCTTGGATTGTCTGAATCTAGGTCAATCGGGGCGGTGGCAATTTCATGGTCGCCGGGACCCCAGGCGATTTGCTTGCCGTCCGGGCTAAGACATGGACGGCACCCAGGAATGTTGAGATTGATAATTTTGCCGCCATGCGCCTCGATGAGCAGGATCGCGTGACTAAGTCCCATTCCCGCGTGGACAGTGGCCGCGATCCATTTTCCATTTGGAGCGAACGAGGGATTGTAAAGGTGGTGCAGATTGGTGGTGTTGGGATGCGCCTCAGTCTTACCGCTGTCGAGATGATAGAAGCTCATTCCTTTCGTGGAGTAATCGACCACGTTGAACTTGGGATATTCTTGGGGAAGATAACCGATGACCTTGCTATCCGGCCCCCAGAAAGCTTCACGCCCGTAATCGGCTAGCTTCTTCCGATGCTTGCCATCGGTGTCCATGACCCAAAGGCTCCTGACGGTCTCGCGGCCTTCGCCCTGATCCACCGCGAAACAAATCTTCGTCCCATCCGGGGAGACTTGCGGGTAATGCTCATGCTCCTTCGATGTGTTTGTGAGATTAACTGGATTCGATCCGTCGGCGTTCATGACGACGATCTCCCAATTCTCGTTGGTGTAACTCTCGTAGGCGATTTTGTAAGGCAGAGATTTTAATCGCCCGCGAAACGCGGTTTCGGCGGAAGCCGGGGCGCTGGCGGCTATCAGCATTGCTGTGGCGAGAATGCTCGTGAGTGAAACGATTTTTTTCATAGGCGTTGAGAGAGGTAATCGACGTTCATCTGGCATCGCGAGAGGCTAAGTTAATTTTTGTAGGATTCAAGATTGAAGGTTGAATCTCGCTGAGTGGTTCTGGAGGCAATCGAGGATTTATCGCTGCTGCCGCTTTGAACGCGACGCGAACGACGACGATCACGATCAATGAAGACACGAACTACACGACCGCGGCGGCCATGAACCTCGTAGCAGCCGACGTAAGGAGGCTCATTTCTATTTCCGGCGAGAGGGTCAGAGCCTCCTTACACTATTGGCCGCCTTCGTCTCCCGGAGGGAGATTTGAGCATAGCCCAGCAGTTCACTGCTGGGTTCGGTTTGTCGATTGTATAAGTCCCACAGGGACGGCTGAATCCCCCAATGTCCTACGTTACCTCTCAACCGTCCCTTCGGGACTTTGGCTATTTACTACGCAATCCCACCCTTGAAAGGGTGGGCTATTCTCAAATCTCCCTCCGGGAGATAGGTGTGGGCTATTCTCGAATCTCCCCTCCGGGAGATGTCAGTCGGAAATAGCTCATCGGATACAACAGCACACGGCGGGAAAATGTCCAATCTCTACAAACTCTACGCTCCCCTCGGAAGCGAGTTCTTCTGTCCGGACACGGAAATGATTCCACTCAAAACAACGGAGAAGCGGCCAGATCCTTGAAAGTCTCGTACGCCGCCTCGACCCCTCTTGTGGCCGCGTCGGGGTTGTCGGAGGCGACGAACTCGGAGCCCATTTTTATGGCAAAGTGTTACTGACAGGAGTTCAATTTTTCATATCGGCTGCGACCCTGGCTGAGCAGCCAGCGTTAACACGAGAAAAATGCGCATCGAATCCTGTCAATAATTTTCTACGGAACAGCAGGAGTGACTAGCCGGTAAAATCGATTGGTGCTGCCGCGACTCGAATCGATGACGATTCCTGTGCGGTTCGCTGTCTCGCTATGGACATTGGTGAGGCTCAGCCATGAAGGAGTAATCAGCGCTGGTTTGAACTGAACGGAGTAGTTTCTGTTTGACCGGGCGGTGAACTGAAGCGTGGTGGAGAAATCAGCTCCAATCTTGATCGTATCGAACCTGAGGTAACTCTGACGGTCGCGTGGATTTGTATCAGCGATATACTCCTGAAGGTTCGTCATGCCATCACCGTCGGAGTCGAGCAGAGCGTCGCTCGCGTTGTTGGTGGCATATCCATTGGCCGCTTCCCAGAGATCAGCCATGCGGTCCTTGTCGAAATCGGCAAGGACGAGCAACCTGGCGTCGCTGCTCGCAGTCACTATCCTGGCTGAGGCCAAGTTGGTAATCAAGACGCTGTAGATGCCGGCATCGGTGAATTGCGCATTGGTCAGCGTGAGAATCGAGTTGGTGGCACCGACAATGTTAACTCCATCATGAAGCCAGCGAAAGATCATCGGGAGCGTGCCAAAAGCCGAGACCCCGAGATTCACGGTATCACCGACCAGCACCGCCAGGTTTTCCGGCTGATTGGTGATCTGCGGTTTGATCAAGACGTTCACAAGAGCCGGATCGCTGAGGGCGGAGCCGATGGCATCAGTCACCACCACGCTGTAGCTGCCGCTGCTTCCCAACTGCACGTCCGCCAGCGCGAGGCTGGCACGCGTCGCTCCGGCGATGTTTATCCCGTTGAGACGCCATTGATACTTGATCGGTCCAGTCCCAGTCGCAGCGACGCCCAGGGTCACCGTGGTACCGGGATTGGCATTCTGTCCCACCGGATGCTCAGTGATGGTCGCTGGTTGCAGCACAGTCAAGATGGCGGGCGCGCTCACCGCGGCGTTACCCGTGCTCAGAGCCAGGACGGTATATTCTCCTGCGCTAGCGGCTTGGGCATTGGTAATCGTGAGGCTGGAATTGGTGGCTCGAGGCAAATTACCCCCTTGAAAACGCCATTGATAACCGAGTAACCCGGCGCCGGTCGCGGACACGCTCAACGTCGCGCTTGAACCCCTAATGATGGTCTGGCTTTGGGGCTGCGTGGTAATAGTCGGTGCCGTTCCAAAACGATTGGCCGTGCCAGGGGTTGGAAGGGACGCGCCCCAGTTAATGGGATCGTTCCCATACTGGGCGCTATCGAGGCGCTGTAACGAATAGCCAAGGCCGTCCGCCGCCACGGGCCACGGGGCTTCATCCGAATAGTTGACCGAATCCACCAGGAAATGCGGGACGTCCCTGTCCGGATTCAGAAGATCGTCCGGTGTCAACGGTTTGAGCAGCTTCAGAGTTTCGGTCGAATTGTCCAACTTACCGCTGTATGGGCCGACGATCGTGACGGCGGCGTTCACACTATATTTATTGCGGAATGCGGCGAGCTGAGCGGGGCTCGATGCCGGATCGAAACCGACGACCACAAGAAGCCCACTGGCAGGAATCGTGACATTAGTTGGGAAGGTAAAAGCTATCGCGCCGCGCAGGGCCCAGGTATTGGTGCGCACGGCTAGATCGAAGAGGGGCACCGGCTGTGTGGTGATATTGCGGAGCTCGATGAACTCATCTTCGTCGTTATCGAAATAATTGTTATTCGCGAAGACTTCCGGCGGGTGATACATGATCTCATTAATCACGATTGGACCAATCTTTGGTCCCGAGTTCGCAGACTTCAAAGTGGAGGTGGTTTGAGCGACGAAGTCCTCTTGCCCTGTGCTCGTGCGGTAACGCCCAAAGGTGACGTCTTTCTCAGCCGGGCCGAACTCGAAGCCGTGGAGATACCACTGTAGAGCCCCGCTAGCGTCGGCGGAGAAAAGATAGATGGCCTCGCCGGACGCACTCAGCGAGAAGCTGGTTCCTTTGCCTGGATTGAAATCGTCCTCGTCGAAAACCAGGAAGCCTCCGGCAGGAATCGTCGTTCCATTCGGAATCCGGAATTTCGTCGGAGCGCTCAAGTCATCGGTGAGAAACCAGCCGCCAATATTCGCGGCGGTTCCAGTTGGATTATGCAACTCGATGGAGTCTTTTTTGTCGCTGTGCGTACGGGCTTCATTGACCACCACTGCTGGGACAGTTGAAGGAACTGGATCGAGCGCTCCCGGAGAGCCGCCGACTGTCGCGCTCGGACGCCAGCTCGGCTTGATGCCAACCCGAGCAGGAGCAACATTTTCATTCGAGAGAACCAGTGAAAAGCCATGACCGTCGGTGATCGGATACCAACTATCATTGTAAACAAAATCCAGGATCGTTGCTCCCGCGGAATTAACGAGATGAAGTCTTTCACCATTATTGTCGAGGCTGCCGGTGTATTGGCCGGCGATGTTGGCGCGGTCGCCGTAACGCGCCTTGAACGCCGACCGGTTTTTCACAAGCAACACGGATTGGCCTCGATGCAGGACTTCCATACTACTGCCGGAGAAAGAGAATCCAATTCCGCTGACGAACCGAGCACCGAACAAGTCCAGTGTGTCAGAAGTGATATTCTTCAGTTCAATGAATCCAAAATCGTCGCTCACGAACTTGGGATCCACAGCCAGCTCCCGAGGAGTTGGCGGCGCTGGATTGTAGTGAATCTCGCTGACGATGAGATTGCCCACGGCCACGGCTGGGCTCACGGAGAACCGAGCCTGGGTCAGTCCCGACCACGTGCTGGAAATGGGCGGATTGTTGCCGCCCGTGAGATTCTTGTGGCTGAGATTGCGCGCGCGAGCTTTTACGGTGGTGGTGGTTGCGGCCGTGATTGGACTCGTGTAAACCAACGCTGTAGGCGAGATGTTGGTCCCACCAGGCAAACGTGGATCGGACCCATCCATGGTGTAATAGATCGTTGCTCCAACCGGCCCAACCATCGTGAGCGTAAAGTCAGACGAGAGCTGTCCGCCGGGGCTACTAAAGAAGGGCTTGGCGAGCAAATTGGTGTCGAAGAAATCCATCCGATTCGCCAGCCAATTCTTGAGGAAAATGATCTCGCTCGCCTGAGTTCCTCCCCGCTTTGCTTGACGCCACTTCGTGAAGTCGCGCGGGGCAGCTTCCGCCACCTGAGCAGCTAACGAATCGATGATTGCGTTCATGTTCTTGTTGCTGAACTCCGACTTCCTCATGTCCTGCCAGCGATCGATCCACTTTTGCCAGAAATTGGGATCGCGAAACAACCGATTCCACCACACCCAGGTAAAGAAATTATCACCCCACACCCTTGGATTGGCATCCCGACCATCCGTGGACCCCAGTGAACGGTCGTAATCCCACATCGGCCCATACGTCAACGGGCCACTCCTCACTTTGTGAAAGTAGGAACTCAGCCTCAGGGCATCGACATTCCACGTCAGCGCATCGCCGATATGGAAGTCTATCCACGCATCGGCGTCGATGAACGGAGCGTAACCGAGAGTAGGATGAGCGGAGTTAGCTCCGTTGAGAGCAGCCGCGAACGAGTTGATGTAAGCAGTGAGATATTTCTTCTGCGCGTCACGCTCGATCGTCTTCATCTCCTTCTCGGTTGGCTCGACGTAATCGATGGCTTGCCCGCCTGCGCTGAAGCCGGTGTCACCCGGGTCGGTTCGGTCGATCTTAAGGAGGTATCCGCCGGTGACTTCAGGCTGCTCGATGTCCGAAACACGGAGTTCGTCGATATCAACGCGATCTGTGCTTCGTTTGACTTTTTCCAGGATATTATAAAGCCCCGCGTAATTGTTCGACGCGACCTGTCCACCGGTCGTGCTCGCATTAATGTACACCTCGACAAACCGATACCGAGACGAGTAACGGCCAAGGTGATGCCCGAATTCGTAGGCCAGCGGATTGCGGATCAAGGCTGGATCAAAGCTATAAGGAGCGTGGAAGACCCACTCGGAATCGGCGGGCAAGCCGAGAATTGGAACAAGTTTGTTACGGTTCTCCTCATCCCAAGTTTCAACCGCGTAATTCGCTTTGGCCTGGCCTGCGGTGCTCGAGCCCCGGTCCTTAAAGCCTGCTCTCGTGATCAGGTGCGGTGTGTTTGTGAGGGCGCTCCGACCGCGCACCGGTTCGTGGATCGTCATGATGGCCCCTTGGTAGTTGGCGCCGTTGATCCGTCCGGCACCGAAACTGTGAATCACCATAATTGGAAGATCGGAGGTGAAGTTCACCACATTTGGGTTGAGGGCGATGAAGCTCTCAGTGCGCACCGGCCCAGTATAGAGTCCTGCCGCAAATACCGCAGCACGCACCTGCGCGCTGTTTGTGATGTTCAACGGGCTTGAGTAAACCGGCGACGATTCGGAGGGAACACTCCGATCCAAGGTATATCGGACGACGCTACCGGGCTTCTTGTCGGCTGGCTCGAGAGTCAACAGAAACGGATCGACAAATGTGGTGCTCTTGAGCGAGAAGTGAACGGAGCCAGCCGTTCCAGGCAGACCGGCTACGTTGGCGGATCCGGGTGTGGGTGTGGAAAAAAACCGCTGAACATTCGCGACAAGTTTCACTTCCCGAGCCACGAGCTCCGGCAGCATCAGGAAATCGGAATCGCTTAAATTACGGTTCATTCCGTGGATGGCCAGGACGTTGGTTCCCGGTCGAAGCAGATTCAGGTTTTCCGTTAAATTAATCCGCTCCGGCACCAACGCCAAACTGTTGGTGTGCTGCGCGCTGGCCGCAGCATTCCAAAGCAGAGCTGGCGGCGCGAGGCGCCGAGCCACTTCCTGCCCGTTCAAATAAGCCACAAAACCGTCATCGTAGCGTAGCCATAGCTGGAGGTCGGAGACTCGAGAAACATCAATCCCGTTGAAAGGAATCCGCAAATAAACGGTGGAATTGATCCCGAGCATGGCAGCTTCGACGTCGGTTCCCGGGAGATTGTCATAGCTCAAAGCGGTGGTGCCCAGATCGAACCTCAAGCCAGCCGTGGCCTTGGACCAATTGGTGTCATTAAATCCAGGTTGAATCCAAGCAGTCCCGATCTCGTTGGTAGGAACAAACAATCGCGCATTCGCAAGAGGCGAGATCAAGGTTGTGGTATTGATATCTTCCACCGCTTGTCCAAAGGATAAGCCCAGTTGCTGAGGTGGAAAGGTCAGGGTGAATTGGGAAACGACCGTGATGCCATCGGGCTGGACCAAGGCCAGGTACTCGCCGTCGGCATTCAGTTTGAAATTCGTGTGGAATGGCCGCCCGGGAGTTACGCGGTTCAGGCCAGAAGCAAAGACAATTAAGTAGCGGCTGGGCGGAAGGTTAGTAGCCGGAAACCGCCATTTGAGGAGGTTCGCGGATTCATCCGTCAGATAGTAACCCGCGAGATTCACCGCGTTGGTGCCGCTATTGTAAATCTCGATCCAATCGGAAAACTCGCCCGTGTCATCTTTCAAGACCGTTTCGTTCAGGGCCATGAATTCAGTGATCAATAGGCCGTCTGCCCGGAGAAGCGAACTGCTCGATGCCATGATGAAAGGAAGCAATAATAATAGGCATGTTTGCCTGGAAATCTTCATAGTTAGAATTTGGGTTTTACTCAGAATCGAGCCAAGGCCATTCGCAATAGCACATCGGGGTGGTCCGCACTAATTGAGAGCATACCGGTTATTTAGCTGAGATCGGATCATGTTTCAACAAATTCGAGTACTTTTCATCTCGCAAGAATGAATTCCACAACCTCACCTCATCCACTTGAAACTCAGCCCAATTAGGGCTGGCGGCGGCAGGCCTGGGATGTATGCTCGGACATTCACAAGTCACAAGAACATATCAACCAACCCAACCAGGTTATGCTGACGCCGAAAAATGATTCCACTCCTCAGTGGTGGCGCAAGTCCGTGCGAGCCGCCGCCTTCACACTCATTGAGCTGCTGGTCGTGATTGCGATCATTGCCATTTTGGCGGGCATGCTGTTGCCGGCCTTGGCCAAATCAAAAGCGAAAGCGCAAAGCATCAAGTGCCTCAACAACCACAAGCAGCAGGGCCTCGCCTTCCAGATGTACGTGGACGACAATAATGAATCCTATCCAGTTCAGCCCACATGGTCCACCTTGGGCGGTAAGCTGGGCTTGCACCCCGCGTACGACAGCAACAGGTATGGATGGACCAACCGCGTTTTGAACGTTTATGTGGCGGCGGAAGAGAGCTATCGATGCCCTTCCGACAAAGGCGATTCGTTGAACTTCAAGATTGGAGCCAAAGTGGGGACGAACATTGTCCGGACCTGCTTCGATGCGTACGGAACCAGCTATTTAGTGCAATGGGCCGGAGATAATTTTCGAGCAAAAAAAGTTACGGGCGATTCCCTCATTCCCTCGAATAAGCCGATCAAAGGGAGCGAGGTGGCGCTCAAGCCCACCACGAAGTTGATCCAGGCAGATTGGCCTTGGCATGGCAATCGCGACCAGAAGGATCCTCAAACTCAGTGGCACCGTGGCGCCCGCCGAAGCTTCAATGTTCTATTTGGAGATAGCCACGCGGAACTGTTCACCTTTCCCGACCAAGTGAAGGATTGGATCAGCAGTCCGGTGCCCGATATGAATTACCTTTGGTGGTAACCTCTCGGGAATCCGAGCCTATTAATGCCTTGTCTCAGTCGGCCCTGCGGTCGGACGACCGGGCGTCAAATCTCCTTCACCCAACTTCCGTTTCAAGAGCTCCACGACGAGCCCGTAACAGGTGTGAGCCAGGGCGGGATCGTACCGATGGCCCTCATCGCGCAGAAAAGCGTGCTGTCCGTTAAACTCATGCCAGGTAAAATTAAGCCCGGCGTCCGCCATCGCATTGTGAACGAGCGCCCGGCCTTCGCGAGGGACATGCGGATCTTGGCGACCCCAAACCATCAGCATCTCGCCCTTAATTTCACTCACGCGATCCAGAGTGTTATCATGAGTCCCTTTGCCGAGACCGCGCTTGTGGATGTCCGTGGCGTAGAAACAAACTCCCGCCAAGACCTCAGGGTTCATTGAGGCCCGGAATGAAAGATGTCCACCAATGCAAATCCCGACCACTCCGAGTTTGCCGGTGCATTGGGGATGCGATTTCAAACAAGCGAGAACTGCTCGCGCATCGCTGTCATAGCTGGCGAGCTCCTTGGTGATCTTGTGGGCGTTGCCGCGGTCGGCGCCCGTCTGATCGTAGGAAATTACGGAGCCGAGAGGTTCCAGTTCATGAAATATTTCTGGCGCGGCCACGACGAACCCATGCCCAGCCAGCATGGCCGCTGTCCGCCGGATCGGACCGGTAACTTGAAAAATCTCTGAGTACAAGAGAATCCCTGGATATCGACCCTCCGCCGCAGGACGAAAAATGTAGGTTCGCATCAGGCCGGTGGGCGTTGGCAAATCAATGAACTCGTTGTCTTTAATTATCATAACGTAAGCGCGGTTATTTCGGGGGCGCGTCGGAGTGTTGCAATCTTACCGGGCAGATTCAAGACGTTTGCTCATCCCAAACCCTCGCGATTTGCTCGGGAAGCCGCAACGGCGGCGAGCGCGAGCATCTCACCCGCGTATCCCGCACGCCAAACATGCGTCGGAAGCGCCCACGTTCCCGCAGAACTATGGCTTGGTAAAGATCACTCTGTGAATCGGCGTGGGATAAGGGACGTCCGGGCCTTTCGCGACATACCACAAGATCCGGTTGAGCTCGTCCTCGGGAGCGCGATCGTACTCGCGAAAGTTCATCCGCTGGGATTGCTTGGCGAAAGGCGATTTCTGGGTATTTTTGGCGAGCAAATCAACCTTGGGTTTGAGAAGGTTGTAGGGCGTGATCTGGGCGGTCTGCTGAAAACATTTAAACATCGGAGTAGCTCCGGCGTCGTATTGAGTGAGCGGCGGGAGGCCTAGAATCAGCTCCATCGTCCGAATCATACTCGCCGTTGTGTAGAGCGTGCTGTCCACGACGCCGCGCTTGGCGTACGGGCTGATGACAAAACCGACGGTGCGATGGGCATCGACGTGGTCTGGACCATTCTGCGCATCATCCTCGATGACGAAGATGGCCATCTCATTCCAGAATTTGCTTCTTGTCGCGGCTTCGACGATTTTTCCCAAGCCGATGTCATTGCTCGCCACCGAGGCATCTGGGGTGAAGGCGCCAGGGGTGGTTCCTCTCGTGTGGTTCTCGCCGAGCGACATGATCGTAAAGCGTGGCAGAACTCCGGTCTTCTCGGCTTTCTCAAGGTCCTGAAGCCACCATTTGACTTTGTCCATGTCCCGATCGCCTGTCCATTTACCGCGGTTCACGGAAGGGACGCGTTGCGAGCCTTCTCCGTAATTCTTAAAGGTGATGCCGTGGCGTTTGCAGAGGTCCCAAAGATAACCTGACGCCGGGGTTTCCATCTCTTCATTCCCGGGCAGTTTGCCATGCCTGGAATAGGACATGATCCAGGAACGCTGATTAAAGTCAGTGGCGATCGCAGCGTCGCACCAGCTATGTCCATCCACGCTCACCTCGCCATTGCAATAGAGATTGTCGAGCAGCACGTAATCGCGGGCGATTTGATGGTGGTTGGGCGTCACATCTTCGCCATAGATGGTAAGATTCGGATCACCGTTCCCCGCGCGTTTACCTTGCGCGTCTTTGAAATCACCGAGGACCTGGTCGTAAGTGCGATTCTCTTTGATGATGTAGAGCACGTATTTGATTGGACAGGGCTGGCCCACTTGATCGGGAATGACACTATGGCTCTTGATTGGCGCGCGATGAAACATCTCGGGAGTGTAAGGTGAGTTGCGCCGGACTTGCTCTGTATAGGCAACCATCTGCGCGGAGTCTGGTCGAGCGATCGACGAAATCGAGCCTTCCAGAGTGCGTCCGATGTAATCAAACGCGGGTGGTTTGTGGAGTTTGCGGGGATCGGATGTTGTGGGAGGAACATTTGCCCGAGCCGCGAGCCCTTTGCCATTCGCAACGAAAAGCGTTTTATTATCGGGGCTGACAACGACCGCAGTTGGATACCAACCGACCGGGATGAAACCGTTCACGAGAGAAATGTTCTCATTAAATCTTTTAGCTCCCTCAGAAAGCTCGCCGGATATATCGACCACCATAACGTTATTGTTGTCTGCGTTGGCGATAAATAGTGTTTTTCCGTCGGGCGAAACCGCGACGCCATCCGGGGTGCTCCCTTCCGGCGATTGGGGATAGAGCGAAGTAGAAATGACCTCCCGAGTTCCTTCCCAAAGGGGCCGTGCCGGGCTGGGGCTGTCGCCAGGCTTCTCGATCGCTTTGGTCTGGATCACATGGACGGTATTATCGCCAGAGCACGCCACGAACAAGCGTCCGTCGGGCGCCACGGTCATGTCGTTCGGACGCAGGCCAACGGTGATGTCGCGCACACGCTGGTTTTTTTCAGTGTCAATGATACTGACGCTGCGGCTGCCCCAGTTGCTCACGTAGAGATGGCGTTTGTCCGCGCCCATTGCGCAGGAATGCGGATATTGGCCAACCGTCACCTTCGTTTCCAACTTGAGAGTGTCAGGATGGAGAACCCAAATTTCTTGATTGCCCTCATTGCACACATAGAGCTTGCCGGTCGTAGGATGGACAGCAATAGAAGCTAAGAATGCCGGGGCAGAAGTGGTCGATGGCTTTACAGACGTTTCGGGAGTTGCCTTTCCGTCAATGTATTTGAAGACGTGAATCAACCCCGAATCGCCGCCGGACACGAAGATACGTTTTCCATCTTTGCTGAAAGCGAGTCCGTTCCAGGACTGTGTGAGCGCCAGATACTGAGTGACACGCTTGCTGGCAATATCGAGAAGCGTTAACCCGTGATTACTGAAACCGCCGCTGACACCGGCGAGCACCTTTTTGTCCGGGGAAATCACAAGTTTGAGCGCCATATCGCTAATCGAAACATGTTCGCCTGCCGGTGTAACTCCCCAGCCGTTGAACAACAGAGTGTCGCTCGGCGTGAGGCTGGACCGCTCACGGAGGGTGGGGCTGTTGACATCTTCAGTTGCTTGCCGAGTCGGTTTCTTTTCCTGAGCCAACGATAGCGTGGCGAGGAGAAACACCGCGGCAGTGATAAGCGCCAGACATTTGGTTCGAACGATCTTTTCGAGGTTCATAGGATGGGATGCAGAATTGGCGAACTGTCGCTGTTTAATGGGAGTTACGCTCCCAGTCAGTTTGGATTAACAGGCTGACCTTGCGCTTTGTAGAGCAAGCTCGTCAAGCGTTTGTCTCTGTTGACCTCCGGAGCTTATGAATAACGCGGTGACTACTGAACGCGGGCGGCGCTTCATGTCAACGGCTTGGCTCTTCACAACGTGGGTGCGACTCAGCGGGCTCAACCAATGCGGATTCGCCCATGCGAGGGGCCTGTGGACACCCAGGTTTCAATGTCCGCAGCAAGCCAAGCGTATCCTGGGATCATTTAGGTGTTGCGTGCCCGTTGCCTTCGTCGAAGTAAACAACGCCGTCCAATTCAGTCACACTGAGATATTGATGCCAGACAAAGCGCTCGTGCTCATGCGCCGCTTCCAGGCGGTTTGCCTGGAATGATTTAATCTTCGATTGACTTCCAATCAATGCTTCGGTGAGGACTCGACCATCCATCCGCTTGGGCGGTTTGATACCGAGAATCCATAAAACGGTTGGCGCGATATCGGCGTTTCCCGAAGGCAAAGGATCAACAATCCCGCGACGAAAATCCGGCCCGGCTGCAATCAAGGTGTTGTGCATGTCGAAACGGCTAAGTGAGGCGTGCATGCCTTGGCCAGGGGCGCGGCTTGGGTCGTCCGAGAAAACCATACCAGGCACACCGTTAGTATTCTTAGCGGCGGTCCAGCGGAGAGAAATCACCGCATCGGGCGGATTGGCTGTATTTAAGTGAGCTTGTTCGAGAGTGAAGGTGCCTCTCATCGGACGTTTCGTGAAGATCACCCCTGCATATTCTTCTCCTTGCACAAAACTAACGAGCCGTTCGACCAGTTTCTCGTCATGACCAGCGACATATAGCAGCACTGAACCGCCGTTGCTTGCCACCAAAATATCATCCTTAACGGGTGATGTCTTGAATTCACGCGCGGCATTGAAGCCAGCTTGTTTCAAGGAGGTTGCTATATCGATTTTGCGCGAGATTGTTGAGAATCCGTGATCAGAAACAATCAAAACATCTGTTGTGTCGCGGATGCCCTTTGCCTCAAGCGCATGCAGAACTCGACCGAGATTTTGATCGGAGCTCTTGATCGCCTTCAATGACCGCTCGGAGCCGGGGCCAGTCTCGTGTTGAGAAAAATCGGGTTCACTCAACCAAAGCAATGAGAACTGCGGCACCTCGCCATCCCATAATGAGCCGGTCAGAGCCTGTGTGGTCCAAACATCCCGCTTTATTTTCGTTTTGTCGGCCGCCGGAAAGTTTCCTTGTAAGCGAATGATCCGTTCCAGGACATCTGTTGGCAGGGTATGCCCCTCAAATAGATTAATACCTGACGAGACACCCGCACGACGCTCGAACCGGTCATGCAGCAGCGCCACCGGCTTTGTGCCGGCAATGGCGGTTTTGCGGCCTGCGCCTTGAACGATCTCCGCGATGGTGGACTGGTTCAAGTAATGGCCTCGACTCAACTCGTCGCCCTTGCGGACAGCAGCAAGCGACTCCGTTCCGAACGGCTTGAGAGGGTCGATATCGGGGCGGAATTCTCGATTGGCAATCAGTCCGCTATGGCTGGGGTAGGCCCCGGTGGCGATGGCTGTCCCGTTGACTTCCGTGGCACTGGGATACGTTGAATGATGATTTTGGAACGTAACGCCTTCCTGAGCGAGTCGATAGAGTGTCGGCGTTAACTGTTCAGTAACAAAATCAGGCCGCATTCCATCCCAAACCAGAACCACGACGTAGCGAGCGCGCCCGGCCGCGACGGCGGGCGAGGAGAAAAGACCCAACAGCGTGAGGGCTAACAAGGCAAGGCGTAGCAGCATTGTCCCATCATCGAAAAGACAGCGAAACCGGTCAAACCAAAACACGGCAGTCAACTCTTAGGACGGCCATCGGACATTTATTAGCCGTTGGGTTTGACGGTCATCGTTTCGAGGGACTCATCGTGTTCACATGGCGACAGCGGAGGGTCAGGGCGGTTTCAAGAAATGCAATTAGGTCAACCAGGATATAAAGAAAGAGCGAATTAATTGAACATTTTCCGCTGACTTTATTTTACTCACGGGATGTCAGCACTCTTTTGCCTGCCCAAGCGCGAACAATCCTCTGTTCTGAATGCGCTGGAAGTCCGATGCTTAGTCGATCCAGTCGAGATCGCACGCTGGAATGACTTGGTGTGTAAACACCACTACTTAGAGAATGCCAA
>CAMAWP010000073.1 GCA_945861765.1 Akkermansia muciniphila
CCGGTAACCTTGGTCGATGTCAAACGCATCATCGTCATTGAACGCGCTGACCAGGTATTTGGTGTTGACGGTGCCGCCGAAGAACTCGAAGCCATCATCGGCTGCGGCGAAGGCTTCGATATACTCCAACGTGGTGCCGCGGCCAACCGCGCCCAAAGACAAAGCGTTGAGTTCTTTGTTCGGCTGGAAGACCACGCCGGCATGGCGGATGGAGACATAGCGCATGATCCCGGAGGAATCGTTGTCGTCCGTGCCGCCGAAGCGATTGACAAACTGGCCATTGATTTGGGTGTCGGGCAAACCTTCGAAGATATCGTGCTTTGGATTGGCGGCGTTGCCAGCAGCATCCGAAGCGGTGTTGATGACAGATTTGCCCATCAGGACGATGCCGCCCCACAAGCCGCGTTGGAAAAGAGGCAGATCATCGGGATCATTAACGTCGTCTGCTTCGGCTGTGAAGATGATCGGGCTGTTGGGCGTGCCGTTGGCAAAGATTTTTCCGCCACGAGTAACGATGAGACAGGAGGTGTTGGCATCCTGGCCCGGTTTGGCTTTGATGACCGTGCCCGCTTCGATGTTCAGCGTCCCGCCCTGCAGCACGTAGATGAAGCCGTTGAGGACGTACTCATTGGTATGGGACCAGGTTTCTATTCCACTGATGCTTTTCGTAACCTGGACGTTCCCTGCGAGAGCATTGCGTCCCGTGAGCAAGCACGCCGCGAGGGGTAAGGCATTCAACCACATTCTTAGGGTTCTATTCATAGAGGATTTTTCGTTGTCGATTAATTATGTCGGGGTAAATCCAAGCTGAACTTGGTTACGAGGCCATCTCGACCTTGTGACAATTTAGTGACTTCAACCAAAGCCCGGCCTCAGACGAAGCGGTGAACCCAAATCCGGCAGTTGATCAGCCGCAAAGGAGCGCAAAGAACTCAAAAGAGAAAAGAGAAGCGAGGTTCTCATTACTCACCCGTTCTGTGAAGCAGACTGCTTGCGAAAACTTCTCCGTCTTTGCGGCTCTAATGCTTTCTTTTGCCGTTCCCCGCTGTTTTCAGTGGAACCATTTCCGTGTCCGGGCTGGAAGACTCACTCCGGAGGGGTGCCTGGAGTTTGGACATTTTCAGGCCGTGTGCGGTTGTAGCCGATGAGGTTTGCGACTCACATCTCCCGGAGAGGAGATTCGACATTGGGGGATTCGGCCGTCCCTGCGGGACTTATGCAATCGCTGATGCGAACCCGGCAGTGAACTGCCGGGCTATTCTCGAATCTCCCTCCGGGAGACGAAGTCAGCCAATAGGTCCAAACTCCAGTCAGCCTGGCGGGATGAAAAAAAGGTCTTCATCCGCTGTTGACCTAGTCCATTGAAAACAGCGGAGAACCTCTTTTGCGGCTCTAATGTTTTTTCTAAGTTGAATTGTCAAACCTCAGAACTCGTAAGCCAGCGATAATCCGAAGGTTCTTCCGCGCTGAAACGAAGAATAGAGCAGATCGCTCTTTTCGCCGTACGTGCGCTCGATCTGTGGATCCCACAAGTTTCTGGCGGAAAATTTCACCGCCATCCGCCGACTGATCTTTTGCGAGAGGACGAAATCGAGCGTCGGAGAGGGTTGCTCGAAAATATCCTCGGTGTTCAAGCTGGCGATGGTGATCCGTGGTCCGGACGTGTTAAAGATCACGCTCGCGCTGGTGCCACTCAGCGGGTTGTCGTAGCTCAGGTCCAAGTTCAGGATGTAGGGAGATTGGTCGTAGAGCGAACGCGTGGATTTTGTCCCCGGTACTCGTGGCAATTTGGCGGAAAGCTCCTCGCCCGTTAGAGCCACTCCTGATTGGATCAACGAGAGGTTGACGCCAATGCTGAAGAAGTTGAGGAGTGGGTCGAGGATGTCGAGATTTTTTCGAGCCTCCAATTCAACGCCGATGACGTTGGCAGTTTCACGATTGGCGAACGTGATAATCTCGGCATCGATGGTCACGAACTTTCGTTCAATCGCGTTCTTCAGGTCCTTGTAAAAGAGACTCACCCCGAGTAGTTCACCGGGGCGAGGAAACCACTCCCATCGCAAGTCGTAGTTTTGAATGGCGCTCATCCGCAAGTTAGGATTTCCGTCCAGCAGGGTGTCGAGGATGGGATCGTAACTGCGATAGCCGGCGAGTTCGCGAAAGGAGGGGCGCGCGATCGTTTGGCTATAGCTCAGGCGCAGATTCATATCCTTGCGAAAGGAATACACCAAGCCGGCGGCAGGCAGAAGATCCGCTTGGTTGAGCGCCGAGCTATTGGTGGATTTTCCCGTGATTGTGTTTGCGAGATAGCTGCGTGAATCCACTCCGAGATCGCTCATTTCGTAGCGAACTCCGCCAATGAGCCGCATTGTTTCGACCAACGGAACGTCGAGCATGAGATAGCCGGCGGCGAATGTGGAAGCGGCAAGGTAAGAACTCTCGCGCGTCTGGATGTACCGACTCCAGTCGTAGCTGATTCTGCCATTTGTCTTGTTGGTGGTGGCGGTAAATCCGAGATTATCTGAGGTCAGGAATGAGTTGGGATCGCCATCGAACCCTGCATCGCCCTTGTAATAAACTTCGCGATCAAGAAAAGTGCGATCGGAGAGGCTATCGAAAAGTCCGAGCTTGAATTCTCCTTCGTTCCCGGCCCATTGCCGGAACGGAACGGTCATATCCATTTTTAGGTTTCGATTGCCCTCGTTCAGGTCGCGAAAGTAGCGCGTCGGTTCCTTTGGATCGGGGACGCTGGCTTTGCCGAGCTGAACCGTCCCGCTCTCCTCCAGAAAATTGAAGAAGCGGGTGTCGGGTTCCTGCTGCGTGGTTTGGGAGAGAGCGGCTAGCCAATCCAATCGGATACCGGCGGCTTCTGGAACGTGATGGGCGCCCTTGATTTGAAACGTGTTCAGGTTTCTTTCCGTGAAGTGCATGCGGTTGAGAAAGAACCTTCCGCCTGGATCGTCGAGTGAAGTGCCGACCTGTTGGCGGGCCAGATTTTCGCTGTTTTGATTGTAGAGAAAGTTGAATCCGAATTCGTGGTTTTCGAGCGGCTGATAAGCGAGATTCACCATGCCAGCCCAGTTTACCGCATCCACGGCTCGAGTGTCCGTGTAATCGTTCCGGATCGCGAACTCGCCCGGCACCGGTCCCGGCGCATAACGTCGTGAAATGCCGTTCTCGTAAAGCGAGAAATCCCGACGGTAATTCATTCCCGCGAACACGCCGAGTGGTTTGCCGAACATGTGGGTGGTATCGCCTGTGGCTAAGGAGAAATTCTGGTTGAGAGGCGGTGCGTCGCGCGTCGGGGCGAACTGAGTGATTCCCATCTCGCGCGTCAGCGATTGGAGCTTTTCCGCTTGGGCGATGGTCTGGCCATAAGTGGGCGACGTGCGCGGACCACTGGTGAAAGGGGCATTCGGCACGATGAGCGCCGGGTCGGCGATGGCACCGGGCAATGCTCGTGTTCCGTCATCGGTGCCTGCCCAATCCAATCCACCGCCTCGGTAGGTGAGGAAATTATCTTGCCCGCTCGTTTGGGTATTGTAAGCGCTGCCGATTGAAAGAGAGGTGAATGGCTTTTCTGGGAATGACTTGGTGACAATGTTGATCCCGCCGCCCGTGTAAGTGCCCGGCTGATCGGGTGTGAATGTTTTGGCGACAACGACCTTGTGAATGATCTGAGCGGGAAACAAATCGAGTGAAGCCGAGCGCCGATATGGATCCGCGGAAGGAATTTCAGCGCCGTTGAGGGTGGTAGTGACGTAGCGATCGCTCAGGCCGCGAATGACGGCGAATTTGCCGTCCACGACCGACGCGCCGGAGACTTTGTTAATAATCGATCCCGCATCAGAGACACCAGTCCTGGAGATTTGTTCCGAGCCGAATGCCTCGATAGCGGCTGCGTCCTTGGCGCGTTCGATCAGTAACTCCTTGATCGTGCTTGCCGTCACAGCGCGAAACGCAGGCTTAGGAACTGCGGGCAGCGAGATCACTTTGGTCGGCGCGCTGCCCGTCGAAGCGCCGAGGCCGGACGTGGGCGGGCCTTGGACTTGGCGTCGTGTGTCCTGGAAGAACGTATCGCCGGCGGCAGCGGGAGCATCCGAGGCTACTGCGCGGCGGGTGCCGCCGCTGTTTGCCGGAGGCATGCCTTGGTTGATGGGTGGCAGCTTGGGCACCGGAGCCTTTTGCTGGATCGGTTCCTCTTTCTTTTCCTGCTTCTTATCCGGGCGAACGTACTGGAGCACCGCTTGCCGCATCTGCTCGAACTTGCCGGTCTTGTAGGCCCAAAAAGCGACGCCTCCAACGAGAACACCATGAAGCACGAGCGAGATGATAATGCTCGTGCGGTCCTTTTTTGCTCTTGATTTGCGGGCCATCTTGCGGGGTTCTGGCGACGGTTCAGATGAAAATGGCTAGCGGTTGCGGGCGATCATCTTTATGGACGTGCGACCGAATGGATCGGGCGCAGACGCGAGAGTCATCCGTGCAGAGGCTACTTGCTGGCGATGGTTTCGGTGGCGAGCCCGACCTTGCTGACATTTGCCGAAACGAGCACATCCAGAACCTTGATGATGTTTTGGTACTGGATGCGGTTATCGCCGCGGACGACGACATTCAAATCGGGATCTTGCTTGCGAAATTCGACGAGGGTTTGCAGGAGTTGATCCTCTTTCATCTCCACCGCATTGAGGAATGTCTTACCGCTGTTATCCACGGTGATGTAATTTACTTTGGGCGGCGCTTCTTTGGGTCGGCTGGACGCCGTCGGGAGGGTGATGTTCAGATCATTGACCGCCGGCGCGGTGGTGACGATAAAGATGACCAGCAAGACGAACGCCAGGTCGAGTAACGGGGTGATATTCAGTTCTGATAGTGTGTGGTGTCTGTTCGCAGAATATTTTTTCATGACGTCGTTTCGCGGTTTGGAGATGGCGGTTCAGGTCAGGCGAACTCGGGCTCGCTTGGTTCCTCGCTTTTCTTCCTTAGGGCGTCGGCGATCTCCTCCGATACAGAACGATTATCCGCGTAATTGTGTTCTACCGCAGTGGCATATTCCGCCGCGAAGTTATCTAACTCTTGGGTGATTGCCCGAACCATCGTGACCATATAATTGTAAGCAAACATGGCCGGAATGGCGACGAACAGACCGACGACCGTCGCAATCAGGGCACCCGCGACACCGGGTGCCATCGCCGTAAGACTCGCCGCCTGGACTTTCGCAATCCCCGAGAAGGTCTCCATCACACCCCAGACGGTGCCGAGCAGTCCGATGAACGGACCACCGGAAACAGCCGTGGACAGCACAATCATTCCTTTTTCCAATGACAGGGCCTGTGCGCTGACCGCACGTTCCAACACCACGCGGACGGAGTCGAACGAAGCGGCGCTGATCCGAGTCTTGCCTTTGATCGAGATCGGGTTGTGTTCAAGATGGTAAGCAAGTTCCTCTGCTCCGGTGTCATAAACTTCGTACGCTGGAGCGCCGGGGTATTCACTGCCTTTGCGGAAAATCTCCATGGGATCGCGGGTTTGCCGATAGAGCGCAAAGAAGGCCTTGCTTGCTTTCGTGGCTCGATAAAGCTGGCGCGCCTTGGTGATGATAACGGTCCAGCTAAACAAAGAAAGGATAGCCAGTAGGCCGATCGTGGCTTTTCCCTCGATGGTCGCTTTCTCAAACGCGAACTGTAGCGCGTTAGCCAGCATGGGAGTCGAAATCAGTGGATCCATAGCGTGTGTTATAAGAGTTGATGTGGAATTGCCGGGGAAGACGGATGATCAATTGCGCCAGAGTCGAAAGGGCATCCGGAACCTGCCTCAGTCGCACTGGCATCGAGGACGGGCAGACAACATTGAAGCTGACTCTCAAAAAAATGAACCATGGGCCCACCTTGTCAGAGCAATGCAACGAATCCGTGACTGTATTGTTACGATTGGGTGAGTTTTTCGATGGGCCGGAGCCGCTGCGCTGCGAAGTGGCTCAAGAAAGGCTCGCTTAGCCATGACAAAAGCCTTGTCAACGTCACCTGATTGTAACAGAACAGGCGTTGCTCCGTCACAATGGATCCTCATCTTCCACCTGATCGGACGCATGAGCTCACATAAGAAAATCATGAAGAATAAACCAATCCTAAAAAATAGAACCCTTCCATTGTCTTTGGTTGCAACCGGCCTTTTCATCGGCTTGGCCCTCGATATCTCAGTCCATGCTCAGTCCTCTGATGCACTGGTTGACAAGCTCGTGGATAAAGGGATTCTGACCGTCAAGGAGGCCAACGAGCTTCGGGAGGAGGCGGATAAAGGCTTCACCTCGGCGTATCAAGTGAAAAGTGGAATGCCGGATTGGGTCAATAGCCTCCGCTTTAACGGGGATTTGCGTCTGCGCTTTGATGGGATTCAGGCCGACAATCCCGCCTTTTTGGACCGCAACCGATTTCGCTACCGGGCGAGGTTTGGTTTTACCGCCGTCATGCGGGATGATTTTGAAGTAGGGCTTCGTTTGATGTCGGGTGAAGGAACTTCAATCGACCGGGTGAGCGATCCGATTTCAGGTAATAGTACTTTTGACAACAATGGTGCCAAGAAGGGAGTTTTTATCGACCTGGTCTATGCCAAATGGTCACCGATCAACACCGCCGACTGGTCGGCATCGTTCACGGGAGGCAAGATGGAGAATCCTTTTGTCCTCTCGGATCTGATTTTCGATCCTGATTACACCCCCGAGGGCCTCGGTCAACAGTGGGCTTACAAGATTGACGAGAATCATTCGGCGAAGCTGAACCTCGGTGGCTTTCTCTTGGACGAACTTCGAGCGAGCAGCAACGATCCCTATTTGTTGGGAGCCCAAGTGCGGTTGGACTCCACCTGGAGCCCCAAGATCCAGACGTCGGTTGGAATAGCTGGATTGTCGATCACGGGGACGCCAAATCTCAGCACCGCCAACCTGCCCGATCAAAATAAAGGCAACACCCGCGTTAACGTTGGGACGGCTGCGAGCCCGGTGTTCGTGCCAGCGGTGAATTTCAATCCCATCGTCGTGGACGCTTCGCTCACTTACCTTCTTGATAGTTTTCCGCATTATTCCGGGGCTTTCCCGATAAGATTCGGCGGAGATTATGTTAATAACTTGGCGACCAGCTCGGACAATCAGGCTTATTCGGTCGGCGTCACCTTTGGTAAATCAGGAAAACGAGGCACATGGGATCTAACCTACCGGTGGAAGAGCCTTGAGGCCGATTCCTGGTTTGAAGAGTTCGTTGATTCCGACACTGGGGCATTTTATCAAAGCGCGCCTTTAGGAGGATCGAGTGGCTATGGACCGGGCACGAACTTGCGCGGGCATTATATCAAAGCGGCGTACTCGCCGCTCGATTCCCTGACCTTGGGACTCACTTACTTCCTTTTTGACCTCATCAAGGAATCACCGTCCGGCTCGGATAGTCAGACGGGCCGTATCCAAATCGATGCCACATGGAAGTTCTAGCAGGGCAAACGTCACCAGAAAATTACAATGACTTCATCCGATCGTTGCAGGATCGGAGTAGATTCGGCGAACAGACACAATATGAAACCAATAAAAAATCAGACACTAAAGCGGAGGTTGAACCTTGGGTTGGCGATAGCTTTCATGGCTCTCTCTGGCTCTGTTCACGCAGGCACCATCACAGTGAAGGGTTCGGACACGATGGTCATTCTCGCTCAAAAATGGGCTGAAGTTTACATGTCGAAACATCCGGAGACAAAGATTCAAGTCACCGGCGGCGGTTCTGGGACCGGCTTTGCTGCGTTGCAGAATCGCGGCACCGATCTTGCAAATGCTTCGCGACGAATCAAACCGAAAGAAGTCGAGTCATGCATCAAAGCCTTCAGCAAGCGACCCACGGAATACAAGGTGGCGCTCGATGGCCTTTCCGTTTATGTCAGCAAAGGTAACTCTGTGAAGGAACTGACCCTTGAGCAGTTGGACGGCATCTTCAGTGGGAAAATCAGGAACTGGAAGGATGTCGGCGGAAACGATGCGCCGATCACTGTCTATAGCCGCGAAAACAGCTCGGGAACATACGAGTTTTTTAAGGAGAACGTTCTGAAGGGTAAAGATTTTCTGGCCAGCGCGCAGACCATGCCAGGAACGGCCGCGGTGTTGCAAGCCGTCGCTAAGGATAAGAATGGGATCGGTTATGGCGGAGCTGCGTATGGAGAAGGTGCCAAACATCTCCTCATCCGAAAGGACGATGCCTCACCGGCGATCGAGCCGTCGGAAGAAAATGTGGTGAAAGGTATCTATCCTATCTGGCGACATCTTTACGTTTACCTGAACCCGGCTTTGGACAAAGGCGAGATCAATGCTTATCTGAATTGGATTCGCAGCGATGATGGACAGAAAGTGGTGAAGGACGTTGGCTACTTTCCTCTCCCAGCGACACTTCGGGAAAAATAACAGACCGGCTCGCGGCCACCTTGTGACCGCACCGACAACAATCGTCGGAGTTTGAACAGAGATCCTGTCGCGTCTTAGAGCCTGTTTTAAAAATCGTAGCAGCCGAGGTAACGAGGCTCTGATCTGACGGAAGGATGCGAAAGGTTCAAGTAATTTGAGCCTCGTTACCTCGGCTGCTACGAATGAATTGGATTTCCAAACAGGCTCTTAACTGTTCGAAGCCGCCGCGGCCAGGATGGCCGCACGCCAGACTAAACGCAGATGTCTGGCTGCTAGTGGACATAATAACTTCAGACACTTGATGGAACAGACCGCTCCAAGAGAGAATCGGACTGCTGGCTGGATCGGAATTCGGCGAGGGCATCGAGCGCGGCCTTTGGAATGGCTGGTTGAGAAATTCATTTTTCTCGTCTCGCTCTCGGCCATCCTAATGATATTCCTGATCTTCGTATTCGTCGGGAGGGAAGCGCTGCCGATTGTTTTCGGGCGCATGAACAGTTCGCTCGTGCGGAAGGTGATTCCACCTGAAAACCTGGACCAGTTGACCTCGCGAGAATTGCGTGACTATTTGGAGCTTACGGAAGCTCAACTCGGAGCCATGGATCGCGACACCCGCAAGCTCCTGATGGAGTTGAAAGTTGAAACCGCGAAAGACATTCCAAAGGACAAGGACGCAGCTATCAACACGACCTCGTGGCGTTACTTGCTCTTTCCTTACCAGTGGAGCGACTATGAAAGGCCGGTTTCTATCTGGCAGCCTATCTCCCAAATCCCGAAATACAATATCACTCCCTTGATTATCGGAAGCATTAAAACAACCATCATCGCTCTTTTATTCAGCGTTCCCATGGCCATCGGGGCAGCCATCTTTGTTTCTCAACTGGCTCCGGCTCGAATCAAGGAAATCGTCAAACCGAGTGTTGAGTTGCTCGCTGGGATTCCTTCGGTGGTGCTCGGCTTCTTCGCTCTCATTGTGATGGCCAGTTTTCTCCAGAGCGTTGGAGGCTATGAATCGCGGCTCAACTCTTTTGTGGCGGGCATTGCGCTGGGATTGGCGATTATTCCTGTGGTTTTCTCCATTGCTGAAGACGCGCTCACCAGCGTTCCCCGAAGTTATACTCAGGCGGCACTCGCCTTGGGTTCGTCACGTTGGCAAGCGGCCTGGCATATCGTGCTCCCCGCCGCCTTGCCGGGGATTTTCGCGGCGATCGTCCTTGGTTTTGGCAGGGCGATCGGGGAAACGATGATCGTTCTGATGGCGAGCGGCAATGCCAGCATTGTCTCTTGGAATGGTTTCGATTCGACACGGACCATGACCGCCACGATTGCCGCTGAGGTCATGGAGGCTGTCGTCGGAGGACCGCATTATCGCATGCTGTTTATGATCGGGTCGCTTTTGTTTCTGGTGACTTTCGTTTCCAATTTGGTTGGCGAGTTATTTATCCATCGCTTGAAGAACCGATTCGAGGGCAAGGCAGGATGAACTCAAGGCGTGAATTCACGGCGCAGCGCTTTGACTATGCCTCGTTTTTCTTTACGGGGCTGACCGGCGGCGCCACATTCCTGATCTTGGCCATCCTCGCCATTATCTTGGGGAACATCCTGAATAACGGATGGGGAGCCGTCTCGTGGCGGTTTATCACGAGCGGAACGCAGCAGGACATGTTTGACGTGAACAAGGCCGGGGTTCTGCCGATGGTGTTCGGCACCGCGGCTCGGGTTATTTTGATGACGATCTTTGTCGTTCCGATTGGCGTCATCACGGCCATCTATTTGACAGAGTATGCCCGACACAATTCCCTCTCGACACGATTCATTCGCGGAGCGGTAAATAATCTGGCCGGAGTGCCTTCGATCGTGTTTGGGCTATTCGGGCTTGGGTTCTTCATTCATTTCGTTGGACAGAACCTGGACCACTTTCTTCGGCCCACCAACACCGAGCCGATATGGGGGAAACCGGCTATTATTTGGGCGTCGCTCACGTTGGCGGTGATGACTTTGCCTGTCGTTATCGTGACCACGGAAGAAGCTCTTCGAGCTATCCCTCAGGGCTTGCGGGAAGCCAGCCTCGCTCTCGGGGCAACCAAGTTGCAAACCATCTGGAGCATAGTCTTGCCGCAAGCTCTGCCTGGGATTCTAACGGGAGGGATTCTTTCCGTCAGCCGCGCGTCAGGCGAGGTGGCGCCCATATTGATGACGGGCGCGGCGTATTATATGGCATCCTTGCCAACATCGTTAACCGACCAGTTCATGGATCTTGGCTATCATATCTTCATCCTTTCGACGCAATCTCCGAATATCGAACAGACTCGTCCTATTCTTTACGGCACCGTGATTGCCCTGCTGTTGCTGACGTTTGCGCTAAACTTTGTCGCCGTTCTGGTCCGATCCCGAATCCGAAAACAACGCCGGATGCTTTCCTGAGGTGCTTATGACCGAGTCCATTGTTCGAAAAATTCCCGTAGCGCCAGAAGTGTCCGAGCGAATGAGCCCGACCGTCGGAACGGCTTTGCCCATTATCAGCACCCAGGATCTCTCTCTCTATTATGGAGCAACACAGGCTCTCAAGAAGATCGCTTTTCAGATTAACGAGAGAGTTGTCACTGCCTTCATCGGCCCATCGGGTTGCGGTAAATCCACATTGCTGCGTTGCTTCAATCGGATGAACGACCTCATTGACAACGTTCGGATCGAAGGTGTCGCGGAGATCGCCGGCCAAGATATCAACGGCAAGCAGGTGGATGTGATTGAGCTGCGCAAACGCGTCGGCATGGTTTTCCAACGTTCGAACCCATTTCCAAAATCCATCCATGAAAACATCGCCTACGCGCTGAGACTCCACGGGCTCACAAACAAGGATGCTCTGAGCGAGGCCGTTGAGAAAAGCCTTCGGCAAGCCGCGTTGTGGGATGAAGTCAAAGACAGGCTTCATGCGAGCGCGCTCGGCTTGTCGGGCGGTCAGCAACAGCGGCTTTGCATTGCGCGCGCGATTGCCATTCAACCCGACATTATTCTGATGGACGAGCCGGCATCGGCGCTGGACCCTTTGGCGACATCGAGGATCGAAGAATTGATTCTCGATTTGAAAAAGGACTTTACCATCGTGATCGTCACGCACAACATGCAGCAGGCAGCGCGCGTTTCGGATTTTACAGCATTTTTTTATCTGGGAGAACTGGTCGAGTACGACTCAACCCGCAAGATCTTTACAAATCCTGCGAATAGACAGACTGAAGATTATGTCACTGGTCGATTTGGCTGAGCCAGAAACTGCTTTCGGAGTGCGGTGGCAAGCAAAGCGCGACGGCGCTTTCGCATCGACCGGCTACGCCTTATCAGGATATTCAATCCCACGGGGATTGTGTCATGCAGCCCAGGGTAGCTCGTGCCTCGCAACCCTGGGCGTTGCGACAGAATCCCGTCGGGATTCATCGCTGGCTGAACCTGGTCTGGAAATCCCTACAAGGATCTGGCGCTCTGTCGGCGCGGGCCAAATGCATGAGCGCCCATTGGCAATTCCGGATTACTAAATTAAAATGTCACATCACATCGAACTGGAGCTGACCGCTCTCAAGGAAATGCTTCTGACGATGGCCAGCCATGCGGAAGCCTCTGTCACCCGGGCTATCCGGGCGGTCGTGGAGCGGGACGACGACTTGGCCACGGGCGTGAAAGAGGACGACAGCGTGATTGACCAATTTGAAATCGATGTGGATGAATCAGCGATTAACCTCCTGTCGAAAGCTCCCCTGGCCACGGACCTGCGGTTTATTACTGTGGCGATGAAAATCTCCCACGACCTGGAACGTGTGGGCGATGAGGCGACAACGATCGCCCGGCGCTCCCTCGAATTAAGCCGGGAACAGCAACTCAAATCTTACGACGATATTTCTCAGATGGCCACGATCGCCCTTTCGATGTTGAAGGATGCGCTCGATGCCTTTGTGAACCGGCTCCCAACCAAGGCTCGCGAAATCATCCCTCGAGACAAGGATGTGGACAACCGGAATAGGCAACTCCACCGCGCTCTGGTCAATCTGATGATCGAAAAACCTGAGACCATCGGCTGCTGTTTAAACTGGATGGTCATTTCGAAGAGTCTCGAACGTATCGCCGATCACGCCACGAATATTGCGGAGGAGGTGGTGTATTTGTACGAAGCATTGGATATTCGGCACATTGCAAAGGTTAAGGCGAGCAGTGTTGTGGGTGATGCGTGATGCGTGATGCGTGATGCGTGATGCGTGATGCGTGAGGGGAGTACGCGGAATGGCTGAAGACCGGATGAAGATTTGAGTGCATGCGAAAATGAAACCAACGATTCTAGTCGTGGACGACGAAGAGGACGCGGTCGAATTGATCGAGTTTAACTTGAAGGCTGCCGGTTACAACGTAATCACCGCTTCCGACGGGAAAGAAGCTTTGAAGAAAGCACGCCTGATGATGCCGGATTTGATTCTGCTCGATTTGATGCTGCCGGAAGTCGATGGCTTGGAGGTGTGCAAAATCTTGCGCCGTGATCCAGCCACTTCGGCCATTCCCATCTTGATGCTGACAGCTAAGTCCGCTGAGATCGACCGGGTGCTGGGATTGGAACTGGGTGCCGACGACTATGTGACAAAGCCATTCAGTCCCCGCGAATTGGTCTTGCGGGTGAAGGGCTTGTTCCGGCGCCGCGAGGCTACTGAAGAGAAGAGCGATCACATCCGGTTGGGAGACCTTTTCATCGACATTCCGCGGCACCAAGTGACGGTTCGCGACCGGCGGATTGATCTGACGGCCACGGAATTCAAGTTGATTACAGTTCTCGCCCAACGGCGCGGGCGCGTTCAGTCCCGCGAACAATTGCTCCACGATGTTTGGGAGTACGATACTCTGATCGACACCCGCACGGTCGATACGCACATGCGGCGCCTCCGGAAGAAGCTGGGAGTTGCGGCGCGGTGCCTGGATACAGTCCGCGGCGTCGGTTATCGCTTTATTGAAACCTGATGCAGATCGGTTTCACGCATCATCCTATTTCATGTGGCCGGCATTCGCTTTCATTCTCGCAGCCGCAGCGATCCTTCTCCATCTCTGGTGGAGAGCGCGCTACCGGGAGGCTCAGAAGGAGAAACTGCACCGGGAGCAGGAAATCGCGAGATTGGAGGAGCAGGGGAAAAAGACCGCCGCGCATGCTGAGGCACGGCAGCAAGCTCTCTTCAACAGCATGATCGAGGGAGTTCTCCTGGTGGACGCGGACGGGCGAATTCAACTGGCCAATCAAGCCCTCGAGCGGTTGATGGGCTCTGCGTGCGAGATTCGTGGGAAAACAATCATAGAGGCATTTCGCCTGCACCAGTTATCGGAGTGGATCGAGCAAGTTGCGAGTCGAGGACAGGCCTTGGAATTTGACTTGGAATTGCACGGAACCAACGCTCCTTCCCTACAGGTGAATGCCGCTCCCATCACCGATAGCGAAGGGCGGGGAGAGGGGGTAATTCTCATTTTCCATGATCGGTCACGGCTCAAGCGCCTCGAAGAAACCCGCAAGGAATTTGTGGCGAACGTCAGTCATGAATTGCGAACCCCTCTCACGATCATCAAGGGTTACGTCGAAACTTTAATTGACGGCGCCAAAGATGATCCCACCGTATCCGGGCGTTTTTTAAAGACCATCCTTAAGCACACTGATCGCTTGAACTATTTGATTGAAGACTTGCTGACGATCTCTGAATTGGAGTCAGGAAAAAGCATCATGAATCTCCAGCAGGTGGACGTGGGGACTGTAACAGTCCAGGTTCTGGAGGACCTTCAATCGCGAGCGGATGAGAAGCAAATGCTTCTAAAAAATGACGTGCCTGTGGGAACCGTGGTGACGGCCGACGCCGACCGGCTTCAACAAGTTCTGTTTAATCTGCTGAATAACTCGATCAAATATGGTCGCGTGGGAGGGCGCGCCCATGTGAGCGCTCGGCTGCTCGAAAACAAGAAAACCGAGATCTGCGTGCGAGATGACGGACCGGGAATTCCGCCGGAGGCGCTGGCGCGAGTGTTTGAGCGATTCTATCGGGTGGACGGTGCCCGCTCGCGAAAGGAGGGCGGGACAGGCCTGGGCCTTTCTATTGTGAAACACATCGTGCAGTCACACGGAGGCGAGGTTTGGGCCAAGAGCGACCTCGGTCAGGGGTCCAGTTTCTACTTCACACTGTTGCCGCAGCAATAGTGATTTGCCCACAGATTATCCCGGCTCTGAAACAGGAGTTCTCAAGGAATTGGCCTTCGATGAGCGATACTTCACCGGGAGATCCTAAGCTGCCTCGAAGGCCGGTAGTTCAGCCGGAATAAAGTTGTTTTCCACGCTACAGTTCGTACGTTCGGCATCGAGTCGTGATGAAAACATTCGCAGAGCTGGGTTTTCCCGGTCGCCTCATTGCTGTCGAAGGACTGGATGGGTCCGGTAAATCCACGCAGATCTATCTTTTGAAACGGTGGCTCGAACTCCAAGGAGCGAAAGTGTTTTTCACAGAATGGAACTCTTCCACGCTTGTCAAGAATGCCACCAGTAAAGGCAAGAAACGGGAGCTTCTCACCCCCACGACATTTAGCCTGATTCATGCCACTGATTTTGCGGACCGTTACGAGCGGCAACTGGTTCCATTGCTGCGTGCCGGTTATATCGTGCTATGCGATCGCTATATTTTCACGGCCTTTGCCCGCGATACAGTGCGCGGATGTCCGGCGGAATGGGTTCGTGGCATCTACAATTTCGCGGCTTTGCCTGACTTGGTCTTTTTCTTCAAAGCCAGACTGGAGGTCTCGCTTCAGCGTATTCTCGAGGGCCGACCGGCTCTGAAATATTTTGAAGCTGGAATGGACTTGAACCTTTCCCAGGATCCTTACGAAAGCTTTCGCATTTTTCAGGGCCAGATTCTGGAACAATATTTGGGCATGAGCACGGAGTTCAAGTTTTTGGTGATCGACGCGAACCAACCGGTCGAGGCGCAGCAAAGCGTCGTTCGCCAGCTTGTCGCGGCCAAGGTTGATTTAGCTCGGTTTTATTTTCGACAGCCCGATCCAGCTTTGGTCCACTGATTTTTTCAAAGAGCATGAAGCGAAAACGTAATGCTGGCATTTCTCACCGTGGCGCGCGAGAAATAGTGGTCCCTCAGCCTTCCCAGAAAAAGTTCTATGGTCACGGAATGCCGAAAGTGGACGTGGAAAAATTGTCTGGGAAACTCATTGTCGTGGAAGGGGCAGACGGTTCGGGCCGCTCCACGCAAATCGCTCGTCTGGTCCAGTGGTTGGAAGGGAGCGGGCATGCCACGGTTCAAGTCGGTCTCAAACGCTCGACTCTCGTGAGCGAGGAATTGGACCAGGCGCAGCAAGGAAATATCTTGAGCCGCATTACGCTGAGTTTGTTCTACGCGACAGATTTCGCTGATCAATTGGAGAATATCATTCTGCCGGCGCTCAAGGCCGGCTTCATGGTGCTGGCGGACCGTTACATCTACACGTTGATGGTTCGCGATATGGTTCGCGGCATAGACGAACAATGGCTGAAGAACCTTTATGGAATTGCCGTGGTGCCCGATGCAGTTTTTTATCTGAACGTCGCGCCCGAGCAGTTGATCCAGCGGAGTTTTGCCAAGAATTTTACGCTGGATTACTGGGAGAGTGGAATGGACCTGGGTCTGTCTCGCGACCTGTTTGACAGCTTTCTGAAGTATCAAGCCCTGGTGGAAAAGCAGTTCAAACGGCTGCAAGCCACCTATGGATTTACCATTGTCGATGGCCACCGATCTGTCGATGAGATCAACGAGGAGTTGCGAAAGAAGATCGAGTCCGTTCTGACAGAGTAAGGAACATGCGCAGCGACGGTTCCGCGGTGCGATCGATTTGATTTTGTTTTCCTCACGGAGAATTAGCGCCTAACCGGGCAGTCCAAATCGTTTGTTCTGGTCCGACCAGAATTCGCAGTTGTCCGACGAGATCGGCGCGAGTAAGGTATCCGCATGAAAGCCATCTCCAAGAGGATTGTCGTGGACGAGCACGGCACGCCGCTGGAAGTGATCCTGCCTTGGTCCGTGTTCTGTGAGATCGCGGAAACGCTCGGCTGGGACCTGGACGCGGAGGCCGAGGCTGACCTGCGGGAAACCCGGCGCGACATAGAGATCGGCCAACCCGAAGCGTTCCTTCCGCTCTCTTCGCTCTGATGCCGCAATTAGTTCTGCATCGCCGGGCGGCGCGTTACTTTGAGCGGTTGGACGAGCGCATGAAGGCTCAACTTCGGGCCAAGCTGGAGATCCTCGCCCGCGATCCACTGTCGATGCCGGGTGTCAAACCCATGTTGGGCGAATGGCAAGGATTTTACCGCCTGCGCCACGGCGACCTGCGAGTCATCTACACGTTCGACCCGGCCCACGACACCGTGGTCATCGCCCACCTTGGCCCGCGTGGCGACGTTTACAAGTAAGCCGAAAACCGGCTTCCGTTCCGGCCGCAACTAGATAATCTCTGAGCGCCTGCCCGTGTTCAGCTATGAGAGTTCCCATCCGGGATCGATGTCACTCGATCTCAAGTTCGCTGTTTGTTTCGGAACCAAGTCGCGGCCCGATCGTTTCTGGAAATGAGATTGCACGCGGCATCGGGTTGATGATAAGTAGGTGGAGGTTGTTGGGCATTTAACGATTTTCATGGTCGATTGGAATATTCAGTCTAGGGCACACGCCTGTCAGGCTTGCCAAGAGTCCTTCGTGGGCAAGGAACTTTTCTGGACGTTATTGTTTGATCAAAACCATGCTTACGAGCGCCTGGATGTTTGCGAAGAGTGCTGGGGAACGCAATACAGCCAAGGGGCGGCGGATCGGAAGGGGTTCATCTCATTCTGGCAAAGTGTTTATGCAGTTCCACCGTCGGCCCCGCCTGATCCGATCAAGAAGGAAACAGCCGAATCACTCCTGCGCAAGTTGATCGAACAGGATGATCCGAGCCACGCTGGCGCTCGATTCATTCTGGCGGTCATGTTGGAGCGCAAGCGGCTTTTAAAGGTCAAAGCGCAGCTTTCGCAGGACAACCAGCGCATCTTCATTTACGAACATGTCAAGAGTGGCGACCTGTTCAATATCGTCGATCCCAATTTGCAGCTCGATCAACTGGAAGAAGTGCAACGCGATGTGTCGCAGCTCCTCGAGGTTGGATTGAATCCACCCGGGACTGCTCAATCCACGGCGGCTGTTGAAAACAGAGACCAGGGCGGACGGTCCGCCGCTCCTGCTAACGCCGAGGATACGCATCAAGTAGCTGAACCGGCCGTCGCTTCTCCCTCATCAACGGAAGCGATGTGATTTGTGTCTGATCTCGGCACTCTTCAAGCTCGATTAGGTTATTCTTTTCAAGACATGGGTTTGCTGCGTCTAGCGCTGACTCATCCGTCGGTCGCGCACGAGCAGGGAACTGTCGTTCAGCACAACCAAAGGCTTGAGTTTCTCGGCGATGCGGTCCTGCAACTAATTCTCACTCGAGTTCTGTATGAAAGATTTCCTGGGGTTAGCGAAGGGCCACTTACAAAAGCAAGAGCCCAACTGGTCAATCGCCGTGCATTGGCCGAACAGGGTCTTCGCCTTGGCCTCGGCGAGCATCTGGTCCTCAGTCGAGGAGAAGAGTTAAACCGCGGACGGGAACGCCCTTCCACATTGGCCGACACGTTTGAAGCATTGGTGGGCGCCATTTTCTTGGATCAGGGATTCGAACACGCCGAGAGCTTCATTCTCTCTCAGTTTAAAGATGTGTTCGGCGAACTCGCCGAGATTCCTAATTTGGATAACCCGAAGGGCGAATTACAGGAGATGTTGCAAGCTAACTCGCCGGAATCGCCCCGGTATCAATTGGTCGGCGTCACCGGCCCAGATCACGATCGCGTTTTCGAGTGCGCCGTGTTCTATCGCGGACAGGAATATGGACGAGGCTCGGGTAAGAGCAAGAAGGAAGCGGAGAGTGGAGCTGCCTGCAATGCCATGGCCGCATTGCGCGAGCGCTCCGAGCAATGACGCCAGTCCAAGATCCATCGAGATTCCGAGATGGGGTTCCATGAGATCGGTGAGCCGACGACTCCGGTTCTCCGTTGTTTTGAGTGGAATCATTTCCATGTCCGGACAGGAGAACTCACTCCCGAGGGGAACGTAGAGTTTGTAGAGATTGGACATTTTCCGGCGGTGTGCTGTTGTATCCGCTGAGCTATTTCCGACTGACATCTCCCGGAGGGGAGAGATTCGAGACTAGCCCACACCTATCTCCCGGAGGGAGATTTGAGAATAGCCCACCCTTTCAAGGGTGGGATTGCGTGGCAAATACCCAAAGTCCCGAAGGGACGGTTGAGAGGTAACGTAGGACATTGGGGGATTCGGCCGTCCCTGCGGGACTGATGCGATGGCTCATTCGAACTCAGCAGTGAACTGCTGGGCTATTCTCAAATCTCCCTCCGGGAGACGAAGGCGGCCAATAGGTCCAAACTCCCGTCATCCCGGCGGGATGGAAAAATGGTCTTCATCCACTGTGGAACTATTCCACTGAAAACAGCGAGGAACCACGACTCCGCCTGGCCTGCCATGATGTTGGAGGTGCTTTTCAAGCTCGCACCGAAAAGTGCTTTCGAGTAGTTAAAGCACGATGATAGATCGCCGAGAGTTCTACGATACCCGTGCTGTCTTTCGTCCCCGCGAAAGCGGGCGCTTCTATCATAAATTACTACAGAAATATTTCGCGTTTCTTGTTCCGCCGCACTCGCGCGTTCTCGAAGTGGGCTGCGGCTTGGGAGATTTGCTCGCGTCGCTTCAGCCTTCGGATGGCCTTGGAATTGACTTCAGCCCTGCGATGATCGAAGCGGCGCGGCAACGTCACCCTCGGCTCGGGTTCGAAGTGGGAGAAGGCGCGTCCTTCGCCATCGACAGGCAATTCGATTACATCGTGATTTCTGATTTGGTGAACGATCTCCCGGATGTCCAAGCTTTCCTCACTCACTTGCGGCAATTTGCCCATCCACGGACACGGCTGGTCGTGAACTTTTTCAATTCGCTGTGGCATCCAATCCTGGCCTCGGCTGAGAAGCTCAACCTCAAAGCGCCGACCCTCCCGCAGAATTGGCTTTCCAGAGCCGATCTGAATAATCTCTTGCACCTGGCCGGATGGGAGTTGATCAAAACCGATACTCGCATTCTTTGGCCGCTGAGCACTCCGATTCTGGAGCCTCTCTTGAATCGCTGGCTGGCTCCCTTCTTGCGGCATTTCTCCTTAACTGTGATTCTCGTCGCCCGCCCCAGGCCGCGAGTCCCGATCGATCAGCATTACCGTTGCAGCGTTGTTATTCCAGCCCGGAACGAAGCCGGAAATATTGAAGCCGCCGTCCAACGGACGCCTGAAATGGGATTGGGCACCGAGATCTTTTTCATTGAAGGTGATTCCAAGGACAACACATGGGATGAGATCCAACGCGTGATCGCGAAATACCCGAGTCGGAGTATCAAGGCTCTCAAACAGCAGGGCAAAGGCAAAGGTGGCGCGGTGAGAGAAGCGTTCGCCGTGGCAACCGGTGACGTGCTTTTCATTCTCGACGCCGATCTCACGATGCCACCGGAAGAGTTGCCGAAGTTCTATGAAGCGGCGCGCTCGGGCACGGCGGAGGTTGTTAATGGCGTTCGGCTCGTTTATCCGATGGAACATGAGGCCATGCAGTTTTTGAACATGGTCGCGAACAAAATGTTCAGCTTGAGCTTTAGCTGGCTCCTCGGGCAACCGATCAAAGATACGCTCTGCGGAACCAAAGTCCTGTTTCGATCCGATTACGAAGCGATCGCTCACCACCGCGCCTACTTTGGCGACTTCGATCCATTCGGCGATTTTGATCTTTTGTTCGGCGCCTCCAAACTCAATTTGCGGATTGTGGATTTGCCGATTCGCTACCGTGCCCGTACTTATGGCGAAACCAATATCCACCGATGGAAACATGGCTGGCTGCTCTGGCGAATGGTGCTGTTCGCAGCCTCACGCTTGAAGTTCATCTGAACCTACAACGCCTTGAATTCTTCGCTCAGCCAGCATCAACATGAGATCGAGCGTAATCAACGGGCGTGGGAAAACAAACCGTTGCTCCGGCAAATCTACGCCGACTTTTACGCTCGTATTCTCAAGCTGGTGGATCGCAGCGTCACCGGCCGAATCCTGGAAATCGGTTCAGGCATTGGCAACCTCCGAGCGCTTTTGCCCGAAGCTATCTCCAGCGATCTTTTTCCGAATCCCTGGCTCGACTTGGTGTGCGATGGCTATGAATTGCCATTGCGGGATCGCACGGTTTCCAACTTGATTTTATTCGATGTTTTCCATCACTTGCACGCTCCCAGGGTCTTTCTCAAAGAGGCCCGGCGAGTCCTCGCCATCGATGGCCGGCTCATCCTTTTTGAGCCATACATTAGCTGCGCGAGCTTTGCGGCGTACGGGTTGTTCCATCATGAAAAAGTGGGGTGGAATCTCGAAATCAACGACGCTGAGGTCTTGCCGCGACCCCGCGATTACTACGCTGCACAGGGAAATGCGACCCGCATTTTCTTTCGGTCGGAGAATCCGAGCTTGCTCGATGGCTGGTCGATATTCCATGCCGAGCCATTTGCCGCCTTCAGCTACCTGCTATCCGGAGGCTTTAGCAAAGCGACTCTCTATCCAGCTTTCCTCCTGCCTCTGTTGCAGCGGATGGAACGGTTGCTATCACCTTGGCCGAAATGTTTCGGTGCTCGCTGCCTCATTGGGCTGCGACCAAAATAATGTCTCCGCCCCGCTGAGCTCGAATTCTGGCCACCAATCGACAGGCGTTCATCGAGCCGATCCGCGCCTTTTCCACGGCAACCCGCAACGGCGGTTTACTTCAACAATTCTTCAGCAATCTGCACTGCATTTAGCGCCGCGCCTTTCAAGAGTTGATCTCCAGAGATCCAGAATGCCAGACCGTTATCCATCGCGCAGTCGAGTCGAATGCGTCCGACCTGACAATTGTCCCTCTCGGCCGCGTAAAGGGGCAGGGGATACTCAGCTTTTTCCGGACTATCCACCACATCGAGGCCGGGAGCCGCGGCCAAAACTTTGCGAGCTGTTTCAACGGTGATCGGATTTTCGAACTCCGCGCTGACGGCGACAGAGTGCGCGCGATAGACTGGCACTCGGACACAAGTAACGCTCGCGCGGAAGGTGGGGTGATGCATGATCTTGCGTCCCTCGTTCTCCATCTTCATTTCTTCTTTCGTGTAGCCTGAAGGGAGAAATGAGTCCACATGCGGCAAGACGTTGAAAGCGATTTGGTGAGGATAAACCTCCTTGGTCACTGCCTGACCAGAGACGACTTGACCGACTTGGCGGCGGAGCTCTTCAATGGCTTTGGCTCCGGTGCCGGAAACGGCTTGATAACTGGAGGCGAAAATGCGCTTCACATGAAACGCGCGGTGCAAAGGATAGAGCGCCATCAGAGTGATTGCGGTGGTGCAATTGGGATTGGCGATGATCCCTTTATGCCTTTTGACATCCTCGGCGTTGATTTCCGGAATGACCAGCGGCACGGTTTCGTCCATCCGGAATGCGCTCGAATTATCCACGACCACGCATCCCGCCTTCGCGGCGATCGGGCCAAATTCCTTGGAAATGCTCCCGCCTGCGCTGAACAACGCAATATCGATTCCAGCAAAAGCGTCCTTGGTAAGCTCTTTGATCGAAATTTCATTTCCTCTATAGGTTAGCTTCCGGCCGACGGAGCGGGCCGAAGCCAATAAAGTCAATTGCCTTGCCGGAAAGTTGCGCTTCTCCAGCGTTTTAATCATCTCGATGCCGACAGCTCCCGTCGCACCGACCACAGCTACATGAGGGTTAGGGTCCATAAAAAAGTCACGCAATATAGCGATTGCTCGGCTAGTGTCAAACTCGCGAAAGGAATTAAATGAATGACGAATGAGCCCGCCCCCTCCATTCCGGGCGGGCACAGCGTGTTTCAGTTGAAGACTGCGTAAAGGGGACTGCAAGCTAGCACAGAGAGTTTCCGTGTCCAACAAGGAAATGTGGTCAACGACAATTATTCTTTTCCGGCGTGTGCTGGCCAGTGACGGCCTTGCAGTTCAAGGGTCTCGTTCATCTCTGCCCACTAGGAAAGCAGAGATCGGGCTCAGAGACCAGCAGGGATTCTATTTATTTTCGGCCTCTCGCCGATACCACTTCCGCGCCTGGGTTTGCTTGAGATCGATTCCTCCCAAGAGCAGCAGCAGTTCCTCCCGCCGGTATCGAGCACAGGTGCCTTCCATGGTGGGCCAACGAAAGGTTCCTTCCTCAAGTCGGCGGGCGCACAACCAATATCCGCCCTCTTCCCAAAAGAGGATCTTGATCCGATCTCTTCGGCGATTACA
>CAMAWP010000074.1 GCA_945861765.1 Akkermansia muciniphila
AAGAGTTTGGGTGACATCAACGTCAGTGGCGATGTGGGAATCGGTGACACAACAACGCCAGCGATCATCAATATCGAGAACAAGATCGGGGCAAACAGGCCGCTGTCGCGCAACAAGGTCTCGATTTTCTCCGAGTCAACATGTATGACCGTGACGAAAAAAAGGAACACCAGAATCAGAGAACCGGTGGCGTTAATTACTTTCTTCCATCTCATAGCGCGATCATTCCAATTTTTGCGATCGTATGGTTTGAGAGCGTGAACGTCTATCGGCTATTTCCTGATCGAGTGATGGGCGAGAGTGGTAAAGATCCAGGCGAATCCGATGCTTGCGATGGTCCGGTACCTTAGTGTATTGGTAGCGTCGCTTTGATCCGGAAGGATTGCGCCGTGTTTCATCTCACTTCACGGGGCAACACTGCCGAGATGAGTGTAGGGACGTAAGATAAGGCTCGGAAACGATTCATAGGTTTCTGATCACAAGCGATGCGCGAGTGGTGAAATGGCAGACACGCCAGACTTAGGATCTGGTCCCGCAAGGGGTGGAGGTTCAAGTCCTCTCTCGCGCACCAATTTTGCTGAGGAAAACGATGAATTATACATTTCCCGCACAGATTCCGCACAGATTCCCGGCGATCTGGGCAACGCCCGCTCTGGCAAAATGAGATTTCCGGTCAAAGTTCGTCACCGCAAGGCTGAAGCCACAATCTACGGCAAGACTGCTGCCTATCCATTTTACCGGATTAGTTACAGTGCCGCCGGGAAGCGCCACGTCCGTTCTTTTTCCACCTATGCTGAAGCCAAGGCGGAGGCCGACGCCAAAGTGCGGGAGGTCGCCAATGGCAGCCAATCCATCGCCTTGACCGCCAAGGAAGCGACCGCCGCGCTTTCCATCCGTGACGCGTTGGACGCCTTCAGGCGCGAAACGGGACGCAGTTTCACGCCATTGGAAGCGGTCGCGGGTTTCCTCGACGCCATGAAGCAACTACCGCACGGCTGCGGCCTGACGGAATCCGTGAAGGTATATGCCCGCACACTCGCGACGCTCAAACCGAAGCTGATTTCGGATGCCATCGAGGAATTCCTGGCAGTCAGGAGGCCCAAGTCTGTCGCGGCGGATGGCAAACGGTCCCAACTCTCGCCTTGCTACGCAGCGCATGTCGAATCCTGGATGCGAGAATTCACAGCGACCTTTCCCGGTCATCATCTGAGCGACTTGAACCGTGATTTCCTCGCCCGCTACATGTCGGCACACACCGCGCTCTCACCGAAGTCGCGCAACGACCGCCGCGCCGCCGTGGCGATGTTTCTGCGCTGGTGTGTCCGTCAAGATTATCTCTCCCCCGCACACCGTTTGATCGAATCCGATGCCATGCAGAAGGAGCAACTCGACCCGGCTGCGACCGACTTTTACAGGCCGACGGAATTCCGCGCTTTACTGGAAGCGGCAGAAGGCCCAGTGCGGGCCGTAATCGCTCTCCAAGGGTTGGCTGGCCTGCGATTGGAGGAAGCGTTGCGGTTGACCTGGGCGAACGTGTTTGGGATTCCCGGCCATGTCGAAATCACCGCGCAGAATGCCAAGACACGCCGCCGCCGACTGATTGACATTTGCCCGGCGCTGGCCAAGTGGCTCGAACCGTTTCGAGCAATGGAAGGCAAGGTCTGGAACCAACCGACCGGAGTTAATGGCTACGTCAGGGCGTTCGTGCGTCTGCGCGAGCCGCTCAAAATCCCATCCCGCCGAAACGGACTGCGCCACGCCTTTTGCACGTATCATTTTGCCGCACACAGCAATGAGAACCTCACCGCAGCCCAAGCGGGCAACTCGCCCGCGATGATTCACGCCCATTACAAAGGACTGGCCACAAAAGCCGAGGCGGAAAAGTGGTTTGCCGTGACACCGGCGCAAGCTGCGAATGTCATCCCGCTGGCCACTGCCGCAGCAAAGTAAAGATGCCATGAAGCCACAGAAATCTAAATCCGCATTTCCGATCACAACGATTGAGGCCAGGATTCACTTGGTGCGCGGTCACAAAGTCATTCTCGACCGTGACTTGGCGGAACTCTACGGCGTTTCCACAAAGGCGTTGAACCAAGCCGTGAAGCGGAACAACGAGCGATTTCCCGATGAATTCCTGTTCCGTCTCACGCAAGAGGAAGTGAATTCTTTGCGGTCACAAATTGTGACCTTAAACAATCCTACCACTGCCGAAGCATCCGATCCGAACCGGTCACAAATTGTGACCGGTTCCGAGAAGCACCGCGACCCCCGCTTTCTTCCTTACGCCTTCACCGAGCACGGTGCTTTGATGGCCGCGAACGTTCTGCGCAGTCATCGAGCCATTCAGATGAGCGTGCTCATCGTGCAAACATTCGTGCGCCTGCAACGCTTGGCGGTTTCCGTGGACGTGCTGGCACGCAAGGTTGAGGAATTGGAACGAGCCACGCACGAGAACCGGGACGAGATCAAGAAGATCGTTGCTGCCATCCGGCAATTGATGACACCGCCGGTGAAACCACGCCGAGAAATCGGCTTCCACGCGCGGGGAGACGAAACCGGTCCAGCAGCCAAACGCAGTCGAAGCAAAAGTTGAAAAGCGACAAATGGCACTGACAAGAGAACATATTCTGCCGGGCAACAAACCAAGCGAACTGAAGCATGATCCGTTTTTGGGCGGACTGTTTTTCCAATTTGTTGACGATTGGATTCTCTCAGCAGCCGAGCAGCGCGAGGATACATGGCAGTTCCTTCTCGGCGTACGCCGCCTTCCTCCTGGCTGCTATGACTTCTTTGAAGCTGCTCTGAGCGTATCAGTCGCGGCGAACAAACTCATGCACATGAGCTACCGTGGCGCAACAGTCAATCGAAGTTTGCTTGAGCAAATGAATCAAGCCAGAGCCAAGGGCGACAACCGCGCAGCAGAGAAGTCGATGAAGCAATTCTTTCGGGCTTCATACAGGCACGGGTTTTGGCAAGGCGATTTGGCTAACTATCGTTTCAAGTCGGAAGCCGAGAGGATTGAATTCGTGCAACTGCGCGACGAAGAAGAAGGACGGCTCTGCAAACAGCATGGCCGAAATTGGCGGACGAAGTTCAAGCTTCCGTCAACTGAGGAAATCCAGAGTGAAAACCAAGCGTCTCACTTGATGGTCAATGGGTGGCTTCGATGGGGATTTGGTGAGCCGGGCTTGTGTTTCTATAGCGGCAAAGCTTTGGCAGACCTTCTGAGTATCTTATTACCTGATCCGAGACTTAACGATGCCGAATACTGCAAAAAGATTCGTCAACGCCTCGGTCTGAAACAACCCTTTCGCGGGAAGCCGATAGTTACGGAAGCTCGGCGCATTTCTGGTGGCCTGATCGAAATTACTTGCCCAAACAAGAAGGGGCCGCCGAAGCATCAGCTTTCAGCGCACAATGGTTTCAGTTTTGGCAGACGTTCTTATCCGATTTATTCCCTTTCTCAGTGCTGATTGTTAGCCCCCTCGCCGGAGAACAACTGCACAAAAGTTGTCCCCGACGAACGCGCATGGGCTTGCTGTAATGCGCACGTGAAAGCAATCAATGTTACTGAGGCGCATCGGGCGAATTCCGGCACATCCAATGAATTCCTCGATGAGATCGCGTTGCTAAAAAAACTGCCGATTTCGCGCAGAACTCTTGGCAACTGGAAATCGAATGGATTCCCCCACGTCAAAGTTAACCGTCGAGTTTTATTCCATTGGGCGTCAATTGAGCGGTGGCTCTTAGCTCGGCAACGGGGAGGCTCTCAATGAGAAGGAGAAGCAAAAAGCCCTCGCGTCGTTTAGAGCAACGCGAAGGCGGATCAAACCCTGTTACCCCAACAATAGGCCCGCCGCCGAGTGCGAGCAAGTCCGTTTCAACCGCGCCTGCTACTGGCGGCAAGGTGTTCAGGCGTCCCGGTGTCAGCGATGAGTTTTTGACTGCGGCGGGTTGTGCCCATGTTGGAGAAAACGAATGCCTGAAAAGTTTCGGCGTCCGCGCAGAAGGCATCGCCATTCCATTCCGCCACGCCAACGGCTCGCCGATCATGGTCAACGGTCTGCCCTTTGCCCGCGTTCGGCTTTACAGTCCGACGGACTCACAGAAATATACCCAACGGAAGGAAACCGGAATTCACATCTACATTCCACCGACGTTTGTTCAATCGTCGAAAGGCTCGCGGCTGATTCTTGTCGAAGGCGAATTCAAATCGCTCGCCCTGGGTGAGGCCGGATACACCGCGCTTGGTCTATGCGGCTTCACCGGCGCGGCCCGCACCCTCACCGGCGCGGACGGCGAGAGGAGTCACGCGTTGCATGATGAATTGGTTGAACTGCTGAAAATGCACCAACCGGCCCAAGTCGTCTTTCTCGGAGACTCGGATGTTGTGCTCAACGCGCAATTCGCCGTTGAAGCGGCCAAACTCCGACCGCTTTTGTTCGCGTCGAAACAGTTCCAATTTGTTCAGAAATTCACCGTCGCCAAACTGCCGCTGGACGGACTAAAAGGCATCGACGACCTGCGATTTGAAGAAGGCGATGCCTTCACAGACTGCTTTGAGGCCATTCTATCCAATGGCTACGAAGTCCCCGCCAAAGCAAGCAGCACGGAAATTTTCGTCACGTTGCTCAAGCGAGAGATTGAAGCCGTTAAGCGACTCGTTTCAGACCAAGGCCACGAAGGATTTCGCGATCGCACCCGATTGCTGCAAAGCGCGGCCCAACTTTGGAACGAATCAAGCGCGCCGCTCTATTTAAAACCGTTGCTGGCCGACGTGCTTGGAGTGAGCAAGACCGAAGTGGCCGGACTTGCAAAAGACGCCGCCAACAAGAAGCAGGAACGTGAACCCAGCGACGCAAAACCAAAGGCGAGCGATAACGCACAAGGCAGCGCCGTTGACTTGCCAAACATTGAACCGTGGCCGGAGACGGTGAACGGCGCTCAAGTTTTGAACGAGGTTTCTTCCCGGTTCTTCCGCCACATCGCGCTGCCGCCCGGCGCTACCGACGCGCTCGCACTCTGGACGGCCCACACACATTGCTTTGAAGCCTTTCTTCACACGCCAAGGCTCAATCTCTACTCACCGGAAAAAGGTTGCGGCAAAACGACAGCGTTAGACGTGCTCGCCAGCATGACACCGCGACCGCTGCGCACGGAAAGCATGACTTCGGCCGTACTCTTTCGTTTGGTGGAAGCTTGGAAGCCCACTCTGTTACTCGACGAAGTGGACGCCTACTTGAACGACGCTGAGGAACTGCGCGGCTTGCTCAATGCTGGACACAAGCGCGGTGCGAAGGCGTATCGTTGCGACGGCGACAGCAACACCGTTCGCGGTTTTGCCGCTTTTGCCCCTGCCGCACTCGCCGGAATCGGCGCTCTGCCTGGCACACTTCACGACCGCTCAATTGTGATAAAGCTCGTTCGCGCCAAGCCCGGCGAGATCACGGCGCGATTCGACTCACGGTTAACAGAAAAGGAAACCGAACTTTGCGCGAAACTCGCACGTTAGGCTGCCGACAACTTCCAAGAGTTGAAAAGTTGCGATCCGAAATTGCCGGACACCGCCTTCAACCGACTCGCTGATAACTGGCGACCGCTTTTCGCCATAGCCGAAGTTGCGGGTGAAGACTGGCCGCGGCGCGCCGCCGATGCGTTCGCCAAGTTGACCAGCAAAGAGGACACGGACGCGCAGGGGCTGGGGGTCATGCTCCTGGCCGACATCCGTCTGGCATTCGCCGAGACACACGAAGAGCGGATGTTCTCCAAGGCGCTGGTAAACGTCCTGTGCGCCATGACAGAGCGGCCCTGGCCGGAAGCCCACCGGGGAAAGCCCATCACCGAGACATGGCTGGCCCGACGGCTGAAATCCTTCAGCATCGTGTCCCGGAATGTTCGCACCGAGACCGAGCAGGCAAAAGGCTATGAATTGGAATGCTTCGCGGATGCGTTCGCCCGTTACCTGCCCACCAAGGGGGAAACGAAGCGTCCCAGCGTCCCAAGCCCTGCAAACATTGACGCTTCTCCACTTTCCGAAGCGTCCCAAGCTGAAACCGTGGGACGGATAGAAAATGCAGTTGCGGCTAATAAAGACGGCCCTTGGGACGGCGGGACGGTTCAAAAACCGGGGGACGCCGCCAAAGAGCAAGAATTGGCTGAAGCCGACCTTTTATGAGCCCGCTCGAACTATGCCGCCAGGCGCAATCTTTGGGTCTGCGGCTTGAACCCGCTGGCGATAAGCTGGCCGTGTTTCCCAAAGGCAAGTGCCCACCGGGGTTCGCCGACGTGCTGCGGGCGCACAAGCCTCAGCTTCTGTCGTGGCTGGAAGGCAGGACCGCCGGACTGCCGCCGGATCAAGCGCCGTGGCTGCATGTCGCCCGGCAAGTCTTGGCCGGCGAGTTTGAAGGGGCCGACCGTTCCACCGTCCAAAGCCTCGTCATCGGCTTGCGGTCAATCAGGCACTCGGACTGTCAGCGTGCCCTGGAACGGCTAGTGGTTCACAAAGCCACAGGTTGAGCCGCCAACCTCGACAACTCGACTTGCCGGGCTTGGTATTGAACAATGGCTCCGAGCAACGCGACATCAGCTTCCAAGCCGGTTGGGGAGCGAAGACCGCTTCGTGAGCCGACTGGCCTTTCGACGTGAAGGCGGATACCGCGTGACGATTGAGAGGCGACCGCAGCGAACGAATGCTCCGGACAAGTTCAGCCGTCTTGGTTTCCGTGGTGCGCAACATTGATCCTCATCGACTCGGCGACCGCTTCAATATCGACCACCGCCGGGCGGCGACGATTCGGCCTTGGCTTTTCGGGCTTGAGCGAGCCGGGCATCGGGTCGCCTTTCAGTACGCGCTTGGAATCCTCCAGCGTCTTCCAGGCTCGCACGAGATGACCCAACCCCGTGGCCACGCGCGCACGTTGCTCTTTATCCGCCGATGCCTGTATGTCCTGATCCAGCAGTTGCGCGTTGGAAAAGCAGAGCCTCTGCATTTCAACGGCTTGCCGAATCGCGTCTCGTTTTGAATAAGTCAATCGAGGCATCTGAATGAGCATAGAACAGAACCCGCCAAGACAAAAGCAAAACCCCGGCGGTGACCAAATCCGTACCTTTCAAACAAACCCATGTTACATGGATACCCGTTCGGTTGCCTTCAATTCACTTTACCGGCGGGGCGCGTAACGAAATGTTATCGGTGGTCATCGAGATTCTGAGGGATCCCAACTCCTCCGGCGTGGTCGGTGCCAAAATCAATTCAACATAATTCCAGGCACCGGCAACTAAAGTTTGAGGGAATGAGGCTTCCATTCTGCGCAAAGATAGCGCGTGCCTCGCGCTAGCCCGCACCCACCGCTTCAGGGATTCCATTTGTTCGGCATCACTTGCAGCTTCGTCGGTCGGAAGGTTGTCAGGTTCTTTCACGCCATACTCGCACTTGATCTTGAAGCCGTTGAAGCTCGCATTTAACGGATTGCCGATCCTTAGTTTCAACTTGTGACCGTTTAAATAAGGCTCTGCGCCTTCGCACGAGACCGCAAAAGTTCCAAAGCTCGTTTGCAATCGGCTGAAACCTGTGGAAAATGCGTCAATCTGAGCAGACTTGCCGTCACTGTTGTCAACTTGCCATTGAAGTAATTGGATTTTGGTTTCGAGCGTTGCCAGTTTCTCGTTGGCTTCTTGTAAGCTTGGCATCGGTCGGTTAGTTCCCAGGACAGGGCGTAAGTCTAAAAGCTCATTGGGCTCGGAACGAACTTTCTCGAAAGGCTGCGTTTGATCAAAATGGGGGACGGGGTTAGCAGCAGCGCGGTTCGATTCGTTACGACCGCATGATATTGCGGTCAGGCAAATCGCGAGGGATAGGCAAATTGACGTTGAGGCATTGGTTTTCATTCGGTGAGTTCGATTGTCGAGGACTACTTGCAGTCTCGCCTCAAGTATTCACGGCACCGAGACCGAACCTTGGCGCGGAAGACGGATTCCTCCACGCTCCGATACCGTGAAACGACTCGATCGTCGAACAGTTGCTTCACTCGACGATTGAATTCGGCTTTCGCTTGAGTGGCCGTGTCGCTTGCCGGATCGAACGAATTCTGGAACTCGTCGAACAAGCGTGCCAGTTCAACTAATTCAACTCTGGTAACAACCCCTTCGGCAAATCCATTTTCTGGCACTCGATTTCCTCCTCGGCATCGCGCAACCGATCTTCGCACGCCTTCTTATAGTCCAGCGCTAGGTCATAAATCTCTTCCGTGCCACAATAAGGGTAATTCTCCCGGAGGGCCACAAGCGTCGTCAAGACCGACGTGCAGAAGCGGATCAGGTTCTTCCAAATCTCCGCGATCTCTTCCAGTTCTCCGCTTTTCTTTGCGAGTAACGTCGCGCCCCGAAAGGTTTGCTTCAGGGACCCCTCCAACATCAAAACTTGGCGCGCAAATGCCTCACACGCCGCGTCCGAGTTGGGGTCTTCGAAAGATGCCGCGACTTCCGCGATTTCCTTCAACTGGGGCGTCGCACTCTCGACCAGGGTTTCAACATCCAGGCAAGCTTTCATGGCGAAATGAATATCGGCACTCCCGCGAACACTGGCAAGGGCAAACACTCGTGCCTTGCGGTCAGTCGCCAAGGAGTCCGACCGCCTATAGCTGGTGGACCGTCTCGTCGTCTTGCTTTCCCGACAAGCCAACTCACCCTGGTCTCCAGTAGGGAAAATCGAATCCAGGATAAATCTGAAATGTGCAGGGGGTTGTATTACGAATGACGGGTGGGCCAAAGAGGGGTTCGCCCCTCCCGTCTGGCGACTGGCCGAAAAAAAGGGATTCCTTGTTCGTCCGCTACGATGCCTCACCTTCGATCACAGTTGACCCTGGAGCGGTCAGGAGGCGGCTTGGGACCGAAGCTGGGTCCGTACGAAATGACGCGCCAGGATGACCACCGCTGCGCTTAGGATTCGATTTGGTAGGCTTTGAACGTTCAACGGAAGCCTTGGTCCTACCGCACAGTTCCCGCACAGAAAACAAGTCCCGCACAGTTACCGCACAACAAGCAGGCAACCGCACAGTCCCGCACAAGTTTTCCTGCTCATGATTGCCCTTAGATGCAACAAACAGCTTGCAAACACTGGTTATCGAGCGTATAGGCATAGGCAACTTACCGCACAGAAAGGCAACTATGAGTAATGATGAAAACGGCAAAGCAATAGGTTCAAGTCCTCTATCGCGCACCAATTTTTAAGGGGATTTAGCAATGCTTCTTGAATTCCGGACCGGATCGCAACGTGACTAAGCCCGAGTATTCCGGTACTCCAGGGCTTTGCGATCTATGGGTTCTTTTGCGGCTCAAGTGCTTTTTTCCCGGATGACTGACAGAAGGTCGCCGCCGTTGAGCGATTCCAAGACCTTGGGTTTCCTGATGAACCTCACACACTCGGCAATTCCCTCCAGCAATCTGCCGGAGGGGGCTAGTTGCGGAGGATGAATTTACCTTTCCAATCGACGCGATAAGCCTGGCAATGCGTGAGGAGCGTCGATGATAATTCGATCGCTTCTCCCGCTTGGAATCGGGTCTTTCCGAAAAGCTTCGCAGGCATTTCCATCACCACGATATTTCGCACATTCAAGTTTAGGCCGGAGAGATTGACGATTCGCACCGAGGGTTCATTGACAATCGCCTCGACTCCGGCACCAATGCGCGTCCGGATCGGCTTGCTGGATCGGCCGACCAAGATAGCCCACTCGGCGCGGTCGCTCTTAGGGACAACCTTATTCCGATAAAACGCTTCCTCGACAATGTCCTGGGAATACAATCCGAGGTAAATCGCCTGTTTGCTCCAGCACGCGTACAAGTCGGCCGTAGGAAATTCCGAGATCGGTTTGACAAACCCCCGCTCGCGGTCCCAGTGCTGGAGAGCAAGGGTCGGCGTCAGTTGTTCAAGCGGGTTTCTCGGCGCGGGAGGCACGCCCTGTGACGCATCAGGACGCGTGACCCTCGGCTGGCTCTTAAGGCCGACCAGGTCTAGCGCGGCTGCGGCTGATGTGAGCGACTCGTAGGGTTGGTCGTGGATGTCCACGAGACCAAAATTGAAATTCTCGCCGTCGCCGCGGCCGTGAGTCGGTTCATCGTGGTACTGAAACCAGTCGGCACCGATGACATACGGGGTCTTCAAGAGAGCGTGCAGCGTGTGCTGGAGGCTGGTCGCACGCTCTTTCTGAGTGGCGACAACGGGAAAGACGCCGTGATTGTTTTTGTTGCCGCTGCGATTCTCCATCGCTGCCAGGTAAAACTCGCTCACGAGAACCGGCTTGCTGGTCAGCGCATGGAGCGTGTTCAGATAAAACCGGGCGAACGTGCCATCGCTCCAACTGGCGTTGAGATTGCTCGAAACGGCGTCCACGTACGGTGCGGAGGCGCGGACCACTTCCGGATAGTAAAAGGATTGGTAGCGATCGCCTAGAATCAGGGCGCGCGGGTCGTATTTTCGAATGATGCCACGAACCAGCGAGTAGTAACGTTCGGCCAACACACCGAGAAACCGTCGCATGACCCGAATGCCCTTGCCACCAGGGCGAAGGTACAGCATGCCGCGTTGCTCTATTTCCTGCCAACTGGCCGCCCCCTCAGGCTCGAAATCCTTCAATAGTTCCGGCCACCGACTGTGATAGGTCTCACGAAGCAATTCCATCAACCGCTGCCGCTGGCCGCTCGTCGGAGATTGTTCGAGAGTCATCTTGAACAGGGTCGCATTCCACCACCCCATCTCGTTGTCGCTGTAATAGCCAATCAAACGCGGGTCATCGCGAAACGCCGTAATCTGTTCACGCGCCACTTCATCCATCCGGCTAATGATCTTCGGGTCCCACATGTCCCACCATGGCGCTCCTGCGGTAGAGCCGATATGAAGCACTGGCGCGAACATCACCTCCGGGTCGCGGCACTGCCTCAATGTCCGGAAATCACTCCATCCGCCAATGGTGGTGAAACCCCACGATGTGAGGCGCTTCAAAGCTGCCTCGGCCCACTGGGCAGCGTCGGGATAATGCTGCCACGCGGCATAGCTAGAGTTGTCAGGGTCAAACTCATCGCGAGAAACTCCCATATCCACGCAGCAGACACCAAAAGAGAAGAATCGTCCTCCATCGGGCTTGACCAGCCATGCAATTCCATCCCGTTGCTGAACGGAAAAAGACCGGCCTTCTTGGAGGTTTTTGAGTGAAGGCAGCGAATTGCTCGCGGAGCCTTCGGCGGCCGCTCGGTCCTCAATCAGTCCGCCCCGCGCGGCGATCATCGTGACGCAGAGACAGAGTGCTGCCATCGGCCTCGCTCCACACGCTCGGGCAAGGCTCCCGGGCGCGATGACCGAGCTGAATAGCGCACGGAGAACTCCGGCCCAATACCCGCGATACGGGTGCCTTTTGCTGATGTCTCGTCCAGTCATGGTTGCACAAACACGGTCGCCCCCTCGGCGAGCTCGTGATGATTCTGAATCCGCCGTTGCATTACAGATAGAATCGGCTCTCTCTATGACAAATCAATACCCAATCACGTTCATCGGTCATGTCCCGGCACCGGTCGAGAACGTCATCCGCGGCCATGTCAAACTGCGCATGCACCCCGAAGCTGTTTCGCACGGACCGCCAGGAATGCCCCGTGTCACAACACTGCCACAACACACTGCCACAACACACTTGACACGACTATTCGCGAAGCAGAACCTTTCGACCAACATTTGACTCCCACACAACCAAGGCAAATTTATGAAAATGGCAAATCGTCATGACTCCCTGAGTACACTCAAGAATCTTCATCAGAAAGCAGGGTTTACGCTGATCGAATTGTTGGTCGTTATCGCCATCATAGCGATCCTCGCCGGGATGTTGCTGCCAGCATTGAGCAAGGCCAAGATGAAGGCTACTGGCGCGGCCTGCTTGAGCAACCAAAAGCAGCTCATCCTTGGTTTCATCATGTATGCCGGCGATAGCGACGACGTGATGATTCCCACGGACGGCAATCCTGGTGGAGGATACTGGAAAGGCCCGAGGAAAGCTGGCCGCGATGTGGATATCACGGCTGCGATGAGCCTCAGCGAGGCCCAATTGCGAGTCGAAGATGGAATACGGGAAAGCCCGTTGTATAAATATGTGGACAGCACAGGCGCTTACCATTGCCCAGGGGATCTGAGGACAAAATTTCTGAAACCAGCCAAGGGTTGGGCTTACGACAGCTATTCCAAGGCGAATGGGATGAACGGAGGCGACTGGCAGGGATCAGGCACGTCTGGATCGCAGCCACCCTACAAAAAACTTGGCACTGTCCAGGACGCCTCGGAGGCTATGGTTTTCTTGGAGGAAGCGGATCCGCGAAGCTTCAATCGAGGAACTTGGGTAATCGACGTTTCGCCGGCGCCAGGATGGGTGGACCCATTCGCTGTCTTCCACGGGCGGACCAGCACCATCGCCTTCGCCGATGGTCACGCCGAGAGTCACACGTGGTTGGAGGCTACCACGGTTATTGCGGCAACCTCTTCCGCCAAAGGCAAAGAAAGTTTTTACTGGGTCGGCGGGAACAATAAAAATAGAGACTTCCAATGGGTCCATCAACGTTACAAACACCAGAAATGGGCTCCACTGAAATAGTGAGTGGCCGCTCAATGTTCTGGCGCATTGCTGATGGCGAAGGTTTGGAGCGTTGCCGCTATTTCCAATTCGCTGGTTTTCAATAACGAGCCGTCGAGTCATCTCAATGCTCTGGCTGGGTTGGCCATTTGTCGCGGCGATTCTTATGAACTATAGGATTTTGTGCATCACGTTGATTGCCGCGTGCGTCGGCATCACCGGCAGCGTCTCGGCCCAAAGCAGCAATGCGCGAGTGGACATTACCATCCGCGACCGTGCCACATCCAAGCCGGTGCCCTGCCGAATTCATTTGAGGGATTCGGCGGGCCAGCCAATTCGAGCTGGAAAGCTCCCATTTTTTCGCGATCATTTCGTTTGCCCAGGCGCGGTTCAACTCGATCTTTCACCCGGCAACTACACGTATGAAATCGAGCGCGGTCCGGAGTATTCGAGCCGCGTCGGCTCGTTCGCAGTCGGCGGCACAACTCTTCAGAATCTCACGGTGGACTTGGAACGGCTCGTGGACATGTCAGCCGAAGGATGGTGGTCGGGCGAACTGCACGTCCACCGACCCGTTGAGGATGTCGAGCTCCTGATGCAAGCGGAGGATCTACACGTGGCACCGGTGATGACGTGGTGGAACAATCAAAACCGATGGAGGACAGACACGCTCCCCGAAAAGCTCCTCACCCGCTTCGATGAAAACCGGTTTTACCACGTCATGGCTGGCGAGGACGAACGTGAGGGCGGCGCTTTGCTCTATTTCAATTTGAACGAACCGCTCTCCATCACGGGCGCGACCCGGGAATATCCTTCTCCCATGAAGTTTTTAGCCGAGGCCCGAAAACGCAGCGGAACCTGGATTGATATCGAAAAGCCGTTCTGGTGGGATGTGCCGATTTGGCTGGCGAGCGGGCAGGCGGATTCCATCGGCCTCGCGAACAATCACATGTGCCGAGACCAGATGTACGCGAGCGAAGCTTGGGGCAAACCCCGCGACACGCAACGCCTGCCTCCGCCACGAGGAAACGGGCTTTGGACCCAGGAAATCTACTACCACATCCTCAACTCCGGACTGCGGTTGCCCCCCTCTGCTGGGAGCGCTTCGGGTGTGTTACCAAACCCAGTCGGCTATAACCGAGTTTACGTTTATCTCGGCCAGAGCTGGAATTACGACGCTTGGTGGGAAGGTCTGCGAGTTGGCCGATCATTTGTTTCGAATGGACCCCTGCTGCGCTGCCGGGCGAACGGCAACTTACCGGGTCACATCTTCACTGCGGCTGATGGCAACGAGATCACCCTTGATCTGGAAGCCTCGTTAACAAGCCGCGACCCGATATCTTCCATCGAGATCATCCGGAACGGCACCGTGGAGCGGACCGTTTCTTTCGAGGAATGGAAACGAACCGGCAAGCTTGGCACTGTGCAATTCAAGGAGAGTGGATGGTTTCTGGTCCGCGCCTTCGCTGACATTGCGAAGACCTTTCGCTTTGCATCCACCGCGCCGTTTTATGTCGAGATTGGAAATGCGAAGCGCCGCATCAGCAAAGGTTCGGCTCAGTTTTTTCTGGACTGGGTTCAAGAGCGCAAACCGCGTGTCAAGCTCGATGATCCTGAGCAGCGCACCGAGGTTCTGAAGCACCATGAAATGGCCGAGCGATTTTGGACAGATCGATTGGCCAAAGCGAATGCCGAGTAATCTCGGACTGAAATATCCAACCGCAGGCCACGCCAGATCCGCAACGCCTGAGGAGCATTTGAACCTAGAAACAGCAGTTCAGCCGAAAGAAACGAAAGAAGCGAAAGGATTCGAGGGCTTTACGCAAACGCGAACACACACCTGCCGGGTGAAGGGTGCCTGACTCAGAACTTCCTTTCTTTCGGCACCTTTCGTTTTTTTCGGCCATCCAACTGCCGTTTTTTGGATTATTCGCCTAGCCCGCCGGTTTTGCCGTTAATCTCGGATCTTGTCGTCCGCGCGCGAGATCAAGAAGGAGTCTTGTGCTCGATCTTTACGACCTGGTTTTCCTTCCGCTTCGGAATCATTTTCTTCGCTTTATCCAACCAGCGTTGGGCCCACGCGAATTCCGTCGCAAGAATCGCGAGACCCGCCGGAATCACCAGAAAGGCGGGCCCAGGGAGCACGATCAGAGCGATTCCAATGAGCACTACAGTTCCTCCAATGAGCGCGATCACGATCCGCTTGGCATGAGTAACGGCTTTCACGTCCGGCTCTCCTGAAGATCATAGAACAACATTTGCCCTACTAAATCACCGCTCAGGCCCGAACTCAAGCAATGCCTATGACTCCAACCGCGGATGGGGAGCATCTCCGAATGAGGACGGGCCAAAACTTCACCCCTCCATCGGATGGAGAAGGGACGGGGGGAGAGGAGGCCAGTGGGCTGGGATTTCCCCTCTCCTCGGTCCTCTCGCCGCTCGTTCCTCGCAGGGAGCGACCACCCCGGACTTCGCGCGCGCAGGCCGACTCTGAACCCACCCCTACCCCTCCCAGGAGGGGAGTTTTGTCCGTACCCCTCCTGGGAGGGGTAGGGGTGGGTCGGTTCACGGAGAGGAAGGAAGACTCCGCAGCACGCTGAACTCTTCGGGGTTTTAGCTTTGACTCACAACGCTAGAACTTGGAGTAATTTCAATCACACTTCTGTTATGGAAAGAATTCAGTCTGATGCAGAGCGGACGTTCCAACGGACAGGTTGCTTCAAACTTCCTGCCCGCAGCTCGATGTTCAATAGCCGCCAGGTTGAAAAACCTGCGAAGCGTCATACAGAAATGTCCGCGCTACGAACTGGCCAGCTTCTCGCGCCTCAGAGCCTCCGACAGCGTCGAGCAGCGACAGATGCTCTCGACCACTCTGACGCCGCACCGCCAACTGGCATTGGGCCCGTTTGGATGTGGCTGGGTCGGATGCGCTCCGCCATCCCAAATGAATCGTTCCGGCTGAGCTACTCTCTTTCCGTGTTTTTAATCCTCCTGATTGGCGTCGCCACCGGATGCAAGAGTCCGAGCGCTTTCTATCCCGTCGGGATTTACTCGGTGCCCACCACTAACGATCTGCGAGTGGTTCGAGAAGCAGGTTTCAATTTGGTCGCCGGCTCGGCTGAAAAAGGGTATCTCGACGCAGCGCGCGGTTTCGGGCTGAAGGTTTTGGCATCGCCCAACACCTCGGCCGGAAAAGGGTTCAATGCTTCATCGGCTCGTGGCGCGATTAAGACGTTTGATTCTCATCCGGCATTGTGGGCGTGGTATTTGATCGATGAACCGGACCTCAACGAAATCCCACCCGAGGATGTCATCAAAGCCAACCGTTTTATTAAGAACATAGGTGCAACCAAACCGACAGCGTTGGTCGTTTATAGTGGTTACTCTTCCCTGCATTACGCGAACATCACGGACATCATGATGATTGATCGTTATCCGATCCCGTGGCTGCCGCTGGCCAACTTCCCCCAACACGTTCGGATGACCCGCCTGGCGCTTGGAAAGAAGAAGCCGTTGATCGCAGTCATTCAAGCTTTCGACTGGCACTATTATCGAGAGCTCCTTCCTCAAGAGAAAGACTTTCGCCCTCCCACCTACGAAGAATTGCGCTGCATGACGTATTGCGCTTTGGCGCAGCGGGCTAACGGATTATTTTATTACGCGTATGATGGCGGCGGATGGAAGATGTCCGAGCACCCTGACGTTTGGGACGCTTTGAAGAAAGTCGTGGCTGAGGTCGAGGACTTTCTCCCCTTGTTTCAAGCTGAGCACCTGTGGTGGCCGATCAATCATCGTTTTCAAGATCAATCCATTCGCTTCAACGCAGCGCTGGAAGGAAGCATCATGCCAGTTCTCTTACGAGTGAAAAAAGGAAATTATCAAGTGCCAGCCGGCGATTATGTGGTCGCGGTCAACAATACGCCTAAGAAGCATGTTTACAGCTTTCAACTTCCTAGCACCACGAATCCAGGCGTTGCCATCTTGGGAGAGGATCGCTTTGCACGGATCGAAGACGACTGGGTGAAAGATGAGTTCGAGCCCTATGCGATCCATATTTACGGGCCGCTGTAGAGTGCAACCATTGAGCTGAATCCGGAAGGTTAGACCTCACAACACGCCAAAGACACAAAAGAACCACGAACGTGCAGACGAGAGCCAATGCGAATTCACACGCCACGACCGTATAAAGCCTGCGATGGTGCCACTCAAGCCGTGATTTATTTCATGGTGATCTTCACGCCTTGGGCGTTCGGCACCACGGACAACTGGTCCATTTGGGTCGCCAACATTTCTGCGTATCTGCTCGGCGGATTGCTGATGATCAAGTGGATGATCCGATGGAAGACAGGGTACCAGCCGGAGCGGTGGGGAACTAGTGCGAGGGAAGAGGGCGGCGGGCTAAGGATCAGTCGAGGATTGAACATCGCGCTGGCGGGTTTGACAGTGCTGATCTTGGGGTATTGCTTGACGGGCGCACTCAATGCTCGTGCGAGTTTCGACCCTAAAACAAATCATTTCGAGTATCACGACTGCATCGAGTGGTTGCCAGCCAGTTATGACAGCGTCAGCACGTGGCAAGCTTTTTGGAGTTACCTGGGCTTAGCGTTCTTTTTTTGGGCAACTCACGATTGGCTCCTCGGGCAGACGAGCAAGGAGCGTCGGGAGTCGAGGAGCGAAGATGGAGAGGATTCCATCATCCATCGAGCTGGCAGCAGTTGGCGCGTAGAGCCTCGCTCAGCCTCGGTAGAAAGCCAGAGCCTCCTTCCGCCGGCTGCCACGGCCAACCCCGAGGAGGCTCGATCCTTTCCTCCCGCAGTCGAATAAGATGCATCGGCGCTCAACCCAACCTCACATTCCTTCGCGGTTGCGTCTGCTGCTTTGGATTCTCTGCATTAACGGCGGGTTGCTCGCTTTGGAGGGGATTTTGCAGCGACTCGATGGAACGGGCAAATTGCTGTGGATGATTGAACCGCGATTCAACAAAACGGCCGATGCGCAGTTTGGACCTTATGCCTATCGTTCCAACGCGGCGGCGTATATCAACATAGTCTGGCCTGTCTGCCTGGGCTTTTGGCTTGCTCTGCGCAAAGCAATGTTCCGGAGGCGCCTGGAAAACCGAAAGGTCGGCGGAGGGAGCCAAGCTCTCCTTCTCCCGTGTGCCGTCGTCATGGCGGCGTCGCCGATTTTTTCAACCAGTCGCGGTGGAGCACTTGTGGGCATCGTGCAAATCTTAGTGACGACAGTGATTCTCTTTGTCGCTACCCGGCGAGAACGCACCTTGATCCGAGTGGGATCGCTCTCATTGTCCATCTGCATTTTAGGGCTAACGGCCTATCTTGGATGGAAGCAATTGCAGGAGCGGCTCGAGAACGTCTTTGTGGATAACCTGAGCAACCGAACGGAGATTTACGCCAATGCCAAACAAATCGCCGCGGATTTTCCGGTGCTCGGGACTGGCGCGGGAACGTTCGGATCTGTTTACTTCCTCTATAAAGAAGCTGCCCAAACCTGGGAGGCGTACCTTCACGATGATTGGATGGAAACCAGGACCACTTTTGGCTGGGTCGGCTTCGGCCTGATCTTGGTGATGCTGGGGATTGTTCTTTTGCGCTGGTTTGCTCCAGGCGGCATTCGCGCATCCTGGGAGCTGGTGATGTTGACCTGGCTCGGGATGGCGGGGTGTCTCTTCCACGCCAAGTTTGATTTCCCATTTCAGATCTATTCGATTCTCCTTTTGTTCCTGTTGCTCTGCGGGATTCTGTTTTCTGTGTCACGGAGTGAGAACGGGAATCGCGGTTAGCGCAAAGGATTCGTTGGTGCCAGCAGTCGGGCCGGGGGCGCGTAAGAATATGAATCGATGTTCATCCCTTGTAGAATCAAGGCCCTCAAGTTTTGTGCCAATCAATACTCTGTATGGAATTCCGAATGAGCCAAGCGCCTGCTGGTCGAGAGTTCTTCGCAGAAATGGAATCGTTACGCGCTGATTTGGGGCACAAGAAGCGGATTGCGCGCCGAGCAGCCCTGCTATACAGATTGGGTCAATGAACTGGAACCTCGGGCAACGCGCGCAGGCAAAGGCCGCGACTGTTCGCGTCGCGGTTCTTTGGTTGGTGCGGTTGGTTGCCGCCGTGGCGATCCTGGATGAGTCTGCATCGGGCGCCGATGCGCCATCTGTTCCATCGCCCGTCGGAAACGGTGCCGCAGTAAAAGCCGAAGTCACGTTTCAGAAAGACATACTCCCTTTTTTGACCAATAACTGCTTTGCCTGTCATGGCAACGGCAAGGCAAAAGCCGATCTCGCCCTGGACAAGTACAAGGACGATCTCTCGATCCTGAACGATCGCAAAGTCTGGGAGAATGTCATCCACATGCTGCAAAAGCGCGAAATGCCGCCTGAGAAGGAGCGGCAGCCATTGCAGACCGAAGTGGACAAAGTGCTTGCGGCCATCAACGGCGTGCTCGACAAGCTGGACTGCGGTGCCGGCGCCATCGTCGGACGCGTGACCCTGCGCCGGCTCAACAAAACCGAGTATAACAACACCATTCGAGATCTGGTGGGCGTGGATTTTAAGCCAGCGGAGAATTTCCCTGCGGACGACGTGGGTTACGGCTTCGACAACATAGGGGACGTGCTGTCGATCTCGCCACTACTGCTGGAGAAGTACCTCGATGCCGCGGAGGCCATTCTAGACCATGCCATACTTATTCATGAACCCCCCAAACCCGGTAAGTCACGGGTTGGAGCGACGCGGCTTCCGGTGTTTATCACCCAGGGTGAGGTGGGAGGAATGATGTCATTCGAGGAGGGCGACTACTTCGTTCGCGCCAGCATGGGTGCGGAGCAATCCGGATTTGGCGCGGTGCGGGCAATGCTCCGTGTCGGCGGCAAGGATGTGCAGGAGTTCGAGATCAAAGCACTCACGAATCAGCCCGGGGTCTTCGCGACGAAGGTGCGCATGAAGCCTGGAACCGAGCGGGTCAGCGTGGCGTTTTCGACTGCAAGATCGGGTCTCAAGGGCGGCGAGCTGAAGTTGTACGTCCAAGACATCGGAGTGGAAGGACCCTTTAACACGACTCCACCGCTGTTTCCACCGAGCCACGTTCGTTTGATGGCGCACCGAGAAGGCGTTCCGCCGCGCGAAGCCGCCAGGGAAATCATCGCGCGCTTCGCAGCCAAGGCGTTCCGGCGTCCCGTTCAGTCGAACGAAGTGGAAAAATGTCTGGCGCTTTTTGATGCCGCTCAGTCACAGGGTCAGCGCTTTGAACTCTGCGTGCGCACGGCGCTCTATCGCGTCCTGGTCTCGCCCGACTTCCTGTTTCGGATCGAATTGGACCCAGCGGGCCTGGCCAACGGGATCGCTTACCCCGTGAGCGAGCACGAATTGGCCAGCCGCCTGTCCTACTTCCTCTGGAACACCATGCCTGATGAAGAACTGATGGGGATGGCGAATCAAGGGCAACTGCGGCGGAACCTCGAAGTTCAGGTCCGTCGCATGCTTCGCGCTCGTCAATCGGAATCGTTCTTCCAAAGTTTTTCCGAGCAATGGCTGACGCTGCGCAAACTGGATTTGGCCTCGCCTGATCCGGACATGTTCCCGACGTTCAACAAAGACCTCCGCCAGTCCATGATCAAGGAGAGCACGTTGTTCTTTGAAACGATTGCCCGCGAGGACCGCAGCATTCTGGAACTTCTGCAAGCGGACTTCGTGATCGTGAACGAACCGCTGGCCACGCTCTACGGCATGGCGGGCGTCAAGGGCAAGGCTTTCGTCCGCGTGGAAGCTCCTCCGCACCGGGGCGGCGTCCTGACCATGGCCAGTGTGCTCACGCTCAATTCCAATGCCACACGCACCTCTCCAGTGAAGCGAGGGAAGTTCATCCTGGAAGAAATTCTCAACATGCCACCTCCCCCTCCGCCCGCCAACGTGCCGCCCCTTGAAGAGGACAAGCAGTTGACCGGCACGCTCCGGCAGATCATGGTGCAACACCGGGAAAACCCCTTGTGCGCATCCTGCCATCAGAAGATGGATCCCATGGGCTTTGCCTTTGAGAACTTTGATGCCATCGGAGCCTGGCGCGACAAAGACACCGCCGGTTTTGCGATTGACGCGTCCGGGGTGTTGCCTGATGGCGGTTCCTTTGCCGGAGCGGACGGGCTGAAGAAAATCCTTCAGGCGAACAAAGGATTGTTTCTTCGCTGCGTTACCGAAAAGATGCTGACTTACGCTTTGGGCCGTGGATTGGAATACTATGATCGTTGTGCCGTTGATAAAATCATGGACGCAATGGAGAAGAACAACCACCGGTTCTCCACCTTGGTGCTGGAGATTATCAAGAGCGGTCCATTCCAGATGAGAACGGCAACAGGAGAAAAACTATGAACAACACTCAGATACCGAGGCGCACTTTCTTGCGAGGCGTCGGCACGTTGATGGCGCTCCCGGCTTTGGAGTCGATGCTCCCCCGTTCGATGTGGGCGGCCGCCGCCACTGCGGCCAAGGCCCCGAAGCGCATGGCGTGGGTCTATATCCCCCAGGGCGCCTATATGCCGTATTGGATGCCCACAACCGAAGGAAGTAATTTCGAGTTGATGGATTGCGTGCAGCCCATGGCCGAACACAAGAAGGATATGATCTTGTTCGGTGGCCTCACCTGCGACAAAGCACGGGCTAACGGCGATGGCGGTGGCGATCACGCCCGTGCCGGCGGCGCGTTCCTGACCGGCACTCAACCCCGCAAAACCGCCGGCTCGAATTTTCAGGCCGGCACCTCGGCCGACCAACTCGCCGCGCAACAACTGGGTCATCAGACACGATTTCCATCCCTTGAAATGGCGATCGAAGGCTACCGCGGCACGGGCAATTGCGACAGCGGATACGCCTGCGTCTATGAGCACACTCTCTCCTGGAAAGACAGCACCACCCCGCTACCGACCGAGGTGAATCCCAAACAGATTTTCAACCGTCTCTTCGCCGACAAACCCAGCGACCCCGACACGATCGCTAAGAACAAGCTGCGAGCGAGCGTGCTCGACGCCGTGCTGGACGATGCCAAGTCGCTCAATCGCAAACTCGGCGGCAGTGACAAGCTGAAGCTCGATCAATATCTGACCGGCGTGCGCGAGTTGGAACAACAGATCACCCGCGCCGCAACGTTGACGCCCCTTGAAATACCGGACGACTTTTCGCGTCCCGACGGTGTTCCCGCTGACTTGACGGAGCACATCCACATCATGTGCGACCTGATGGTGCTCGCGTTCCAGACCGATGTGACGCGCATCGCGACGTTCATGCTCGGCCGCGAGGGCAGTGAAACTAAATACCGGATGGTCGGCGTGAATGAAGGTCATCACACGATTTCACATCATCAGAACAGGGCCGACAATCTCGCCAAGCTCAAAGCCATCGGCACCTACCACATGCAGCAGTTCGCCTATCTCGTGGGGAAACTCAAGTCTATCAAGGAAGGAGATGGCACGCTGCTCGACAATTGCATGGTCGTCTATGGCAGCGCGATTGCCGATCCCAACCGCCACGCGCACGACAACCTGCCGATCATCCTCGCGGGCCGTGGCGGTGGCACCATTACGCCAGGCCGGCACATCCGCTATTCCAAAGAGACGCCAGTGAACAATCTCTGGCTGGCGATGCTCGACCGCTTCGGTGCCCCCGCCGAGAAACTTGGCGACAGCACGGGACTGTTGGAGGGGTTGGCTTAAGCGATTATCGGAGCACAACGATATCGCATCTGTTTCTAACATTAGTAGCAGCCGAGGTAACGAGGCTCAAATTTCCTTGAATCCGCAGCGTCATTCCGGCAGATCAGAGCCTCGTTACCTCGGCTGCTACGAGATGATAGGTTCTCCCAACAGGCTCTCTGGACGGAGCCGACATTGAAGCGGGCTGAAGCCCGCGCTCCGGAGCGCGGCATTTATGCCGCTTCCGCTCAAGATGAATTCCACCAGGCCGGATTATTTATGCGCGTCCATATAGGAACTCTTGCTGTCCTGCTTTCAGCATCTCTCGTCGGCGCGCAGTCCTCCATTGAAGTCGTCCCCGCCCAGCCAAGCAAGCCTGCCGTGATGGAACTGCTCCTGCCTGATGGCGCGACGGCCACGGTGGATGAACGCGACGTGGCGGGGCAGCGCATCATCACGATTGATCAGTTCGGCACTAATCAAACCCAGCGCGTCACCGTCGCCGTTCGGTT
>CAMAWP010000075.1 GCA_945861765.1 Akkermansia muciniphila
GATGCGGGAAAACCGCCTGTCCGGTTCGATGAGGGGCGAAGCGAGACGGTCATTGGCCTGTGCCTCTCAATCCGTCCGCTTCGCCTACTCTACTTAACTCTTCCCATTCTGCGGTAGGTATTGTCCTCCGAACGACACCTCCCGGAAACGGTGAGTTGCACCCTGCCAAGTGGTCCCAGCCGGTCGTTACTTGACTCAAGAAACATGACGGTTCAATTTCGACTTGTCAGAAATCAAGCTAACAGATAAAGAAATAAGGTGACCGTCATGCTGGTTTTGGCCGTTTGTTTCCTCGCTTACTCCAACGGTGCCAACGATAATTTCAAAGGGGTTGCTTCGCTGTATGGAAGCAAGACCACGGGTTATCGCACGGCCATCGCCTGGGCCACATTCAGCACGTTCGCTGGTTCCGTCGCCGCCATTTTTCTGGCGCAGTCGCTCCTGAAGCGATTCTCAGGCAAAAGACTGCTGCCAGATGCCTTGGTTGGGTCAGAGTATTTTGTGTTGGGGGTGGCGGTCGGAGCGGGAGCCACGGTGATTCTAGCCACCCTCACCGGATTTCCCATCTCCACCACGCACGCCCTGACGGGCGCAATGCTGGGCAGCGGCTGGTTGGCTGTGGGATCGCAGGTCGATGTCGCCGTGCTCGGCCGGACGTTTTTTCTGCCGCTGCTGCTGAGCCCTTTTCTTGCGGTGGTGTTGGGCTCATCTCTCTACCTCCTGTTCCGATGGTCGCGCCTTAGGCTCGGGATCACGAAGGAGTGGTGCATCTGCCTTGGAGAAGAGCAGGTCGTCGTGCCTATGCCGCAGCCTTCCTCTGTTCTGGCTTTGCAGGCGGCGGCTCCTGTGGTGACGGTGTGCGCGGCCAAGATGAGTGAGTGTTCTCAACGCTACACGGGGCGGGTTTGGGGTGTCAGTTCTCAGGGAGCAATGGACGTGGCGCATTTTTTTAGCGCGGGCGCAGTCAGTTTTGCGCGCGGTCTCAACGACACGCCGAAGATAGCGGCGTTGCTGATGGTGTTACCCGCGCTGGGCGCGCGTTCGAGTCTGGTGGCGGTGGCCGTTGCCATTGCCATTGCCACCGGGGGGTTATTGAGCGCGCGGCGAGTGGCTGAGACGATGAGCCACAAGGTTACCGCGATGAACCACGGCTAGGGATTCTCGGCCAATCTCGCCACAAGCTTGTTGGTCGTGGCGGCGAGTCTGTTTGGACTGCCTGTTTCCACAACGCATATTTCGTGCGGGGCGTTGCTCGGCATCGGATTAACGACCCGACAGACGAATTTCCCGGTCGTCCGCAGCATCTTGCTTTCGTGGATAATCACTTTGCCGTGCGCGGCTGTCATAGGCGCGGCGGTTTACTGGCTCGCGAAGCATTGAGTTGCAGCCAGGAATGATGGACACTATCCCTCCTAAACCAAGGACCCTTCACTACAAACGCTCGCATTTCGTGACGCAGTTGCCGGTGGATTACCTCTACGCTCCATCGCACGTCTGGCTGGCCCGGCAGGACGGAGATTTGTGGCGCGTCGGCCTGACGAAATTCGCCACGCGGATGCTGGGTGACATGGTGGATTGCGGCTTCGAGTCCAAGCTGGGCGAACCGGTGGCCAGCGGACAGATCATCGGCTGGGTCGAAGGTTTCAAGGCCATCTCGGACATTTATTGCGTGATCCAGGGCGCATTTTCCTGCTTAAATCCGGGCTTGAATGAAAAAATCACCCTCATCACCAAAGACCCGTATGTCACCGGCTGGCTCTACGAAGCGCGCGGCCAGCCGGACAGCAAGTGCGTGGATATTCACGCCTACCAAACAATACTCGACCAGACCATTGATCGAATCCTGGAAAAGCAGAAAAGCGACGAAAGCCAATGAATCACACAGCCAAAGCGCGTTATGTCATGATCGGCGGATTCCTCGGCGCCGGTAAAACCACCTGCGTCGCCAAACTCGCGCGGCAGCTCACAGCCACAGGTCTCAGGGTGGGGCTTATCACCAACGATCAGGGCAGCGAACTTGTGGACACCGCCATGCTCCGCTCGCGTGGTTTCGCGACAGAGGAAATTCCGGGCGGCTGCTTCTGTTGCCGGTTCAATTCGCTGGTGGACGCGGCGAACAAACTCACCGCCTCTTCGCGTCCCGACGTCTTCATCGCCGAGCCGGTGGGGAGTTGCACGGACCTCGTCGCGACCGTCACCTACCCGTTGCGCCGTATGTATGGGAATGATTTTGCCATCGCGCCGCTCAGTGTGCTCGTTGACCCGATCCGCGCCCAACGGGTCCTCGGGCTTGCCGACGGGGGGAAGTTTTCCGAGAAGGTGCTCTACATTTACCGCAAACAGCTTGAAGAGGCCGACCTGATCGTCATCAACAAGAGCGACCTGCTGGATGCCTCCATGATCGCCCAACTCACAGGCAAACTGTCCGCCGAATTCCCAAAGGGGGAAATCCTCGCCGTCTCGGCCCGCGATGGCGTGGGACTGGATGAATGGTTTGCGCGAATCGCCGCCGCCGAACAGCCGGAGGGGGAAGCGATGGCGGTGGATTACCAGGTTTATGCCGACGGCGAGGCGTTGCTCGGCTGGCTAAACTGCACGGTGGCGCTAAAGGCGGCTGCGGCTTTCGACGGCAACGCCCTCCTCCGGTCGCTCGCTCGGCGGGCGCAGGAACTCCTCAACGCCGCTGGCCCCGAAATTGCCCATCTCAAGATGACCCTCAGCCCGAACGAAGGCCTCGGTGACATTGCCGTCATCAACGTCGTTCGAAACGATTTTGTGCCCGAGCTCTCGTTGGACTTGCCCGACCTCATCCACAACGGCCAACTCATCATCAATTGCCGCGCCGAAGCCGCCCCGGATGTCCTGCTTTCCGCCGTTCATCAAGCCCTCGCCGAGACCGCGCCGGAGTTCTCCAGCCTCGCGTTGGAGCTGGAGCACTCCGAGCATTTTCGCCCCGGCACACCGCAGCCGACCCACCGCCTCGCGAAAATGGCTGGCTGAACCACTGTTCGACCGTGAAAAATCAAAACCAGTCATTGGCAAGGCGGCGGGACCAGTGTATCTATTTGGGCAAGTAATGACAAACCCGCCGCGCAGCCTTTACTGCCACTGCCAGTAAGCCCAGGTCGTTCCCGCTGAAGTGAAAGAGGCGGTCCTCCGCAAGTTGGCGGAGTCGGGCCTGGCCTTCGATGCGGTGGCGGACCTCTGCGAGATGAGCGCGAGGCAGGATTCTTCGCTTCAGCGGTTGGCCGAGGGCGGCGCCGTGAAAATCGCCGCCTGCTTCCCGCGCGCGGTGAAGTGGCTCTTTCACGCCGCCAGGGCCGACCTTCCGCTCGACGCCGCCGAGGTGCTCAACATGCGGGCCCTGAGCGCGGAGGAAGTCACAGCGGCCCTGTTCAACCCTGAGGTGAAACCTAATTTGCCCGAAGGCAAAGTCACGGCAAGCGATGCGCCGAAAGCGGCGGCGGCCTGATTTGGAACAATCCATGGCTCTCACCACGCAATCCACCCTCCGGGTCGTGCTTTACGAAGGCGCGAACGCGCAACCACTCGAAGCCGGCGATCGATTTGCCGCCCTGAGCGCCCTGTTGGAAAAAGGGTTCGCCGTCACCCGTGTTTCGGGTGGACGCGTTGCCCCGCATGACCGGGGCTCCATGCTCGTGCTCGGCAAGTTTGCCGGTGGAGGCTCGCTCGCCACGGAAGGCCTTTCCGCCGAGACCCCGGTGCGGTTTCAAGACATCACCGGCTTTGACACGAACCGCATCAGGGAGTCCGCCGAGAGCGCACGAGCCGAGTTCGGCGCCGCGAAACACGGCGACTGGAAACCGTGGTTCCCGGTCATCGACTACGACCGCTGCACGAACTGCATGCAGTGCCTGAGTTTCTGCCTTTTCGGCGTTTATGGCGTGGACGAGCAATCCAAAATCCAGGCCCAGAACCACGACAACTGCAAAACCAACTGCCCCGCTTGCTCGCGTGTCTGCCCCGAAGCGGCCATCATGTTTCCGAAATACAAGGCCGGCCCCATCAACGGCGACGTGGTGCAGAACTCCGACCTTGGCAAGGAAAAGATGAAGATCGACATTTCCGCCCTCCTCGGCGGCGATGTTTACTCGGCGTTGCGCCAGCGCAGCGACGCCGCCAAGACCCGCTTCAGCAAGGAGCGCGACGACAAAAAAGCGCTGGCCGAGCGCCAGAAGTGTCTCGCCAAACTCGCCAATGCCGGCGATATCCCGATCGAAGTCCTGATGAGCCTGCCCTCGCCCGAAGAAATTCAGCGGCGTGCGGTCGAGGCGAAGGCCAAAGCTTCGGCGGCCCTGGCCGCTCAACCAAATTAATTCATGCTGCCGTCCCTTATCTACCGCACACTCCGCTCGGCCGACAAACGGTGCCTGGCGAAGTTCCTCTGGAACTTCGGGCTCAAAGGCATGTTGTCGGTCGAAAAGTTCAAGCGGCGCATCAAACGCGGGGAGTATTTTCCGCCCTTTCTGTATATCTCGATTTTGAACTCGTGCAACCTCCGCTGCCAGGGTTGCTGGGTGGATGTGGAGGAGAAGGACGCCATCGATCTGAACACGCTTAACCGCACCATCACCGATTCCAAGCGGCACGGAAACGCCTTCTTTGGCATCCTTGGGGGCGAGCCTTTCATGCACCCGCAGTTGCTGGATTTGCTCGCGGCGCATCCCGATTGCTACTTTCAGATTTTCACGAACGGTCAGCTTATCACGGAGAAAACTGCGAAGCGCCTCCGCGAAATCGGCAATGTCACCCCGCTCATCAGCATTGAGGGCCGCGAAATCACCAGCGATGAGCGCCGGGGCAGGAAGGAAGTCTTCACCCGCACTTTGCGCGGACTCGACAACTGCCTGCGCGAAGGGTTGCTCACCGGCGTCGCCACGAGCGTCTGCCAGTCCAACATCGAAGAATTGCTCACCGAGTCATGGCTGCGGGAGCTTGTTACCCGCGGCGCCCATTATGTCTGGTATCATACTTACCGCCCGGTTGGGCCGAAACCGAACTTTCAACTGGCTCTGCGCCCCGATCAGTTGGTGCGCGTGCGGAAGTTCATCGTCGAGATGCGGGCGAAGGTGCCCATCGCCATGATTGACGCTTACTACGACGATCGCGGCCAGGCCCTGTGCCCCATGAGCACAGGCGTTTCGCATCACATCGGTCCCAAGGGCGACATTGAACCCTGTCCCATCATCCAGTTCGCCACCGAAACCATCCGGGACGAACGCGGCATCTTTGCGACCATGCGCGACAGCGTGTTCCTCAAAGACTTTCGCGAGCTCAGCGCCCGCCACACGCGCGGTTGCGTGGTTCTGGAGCGGCCCGATCTGGTGAAACAACTTGTCGTGAAACACGCCGCCCGCGACACCACAGTCCGGGGGACGGCGATGGCGGAACTGGAAGCCATGACGCCCCGTTTCAGCCAATGGCTGCCTGGCGAGGAAGTGCCGGAGAAGCACTGGATGTATAGAGTCTCGAAAAAGTTTTGGTTCTATGACTTCAACGCCTACGCCAATGTCTCCCACGACGCCGCAGCCAAGGCGCGCGCTTTGAAATCCAAGCTCGACCAACCCTCCCCGAAACCCGGTAATCCCCGCGAAGTCGAAGCACTTTTGAACATACCATAAGCCAGACATGTTGAACATGCCAACCATTCAGCCTATTTCGCTCAGCCTCGCGGGCAGTTTCGTGCCCGTCGCGGCCCAAATTCCCAGGCATGTCGTTCAGCAGCGGGTGCGCGCGCCGAAAAAAAACATCCCTCAAACCATCGTCGAGCGGAATCATTTCCTCCAGGTCGTGCGCCACTACGTCGCCGAGTTCAATCCAGTCCCGCCGATGCCCGCCGATGAACTCAAGGTCCACGCCGATCGGATTGTTCAGATGCTTCAATGCGACCCGATTTACCGCGATTATGTCGGGGTCCTCACCAACAATGAAATGTGGCGCGAGCAACTCGCCGCCGTGCCCTACGAGCGCCGGCTGCTGCTGCTGCCGAAATGCCTGCGCGTGGAGAGCAAATGCCCCGCGCCGTTCGATGAGTTTGGGCTTTTGTGCAAGCAATGCGGCCTTTGCACGATTCAGGATTTGCAGGCGGAAGCGGAGAAACTCGGCTATGCCACCCTGGTTGCCGAAGGTTCAGCCATTGTCATGTCCTTGATCCAGACCGGCAAAATCGAAGCCATCGTGGGCGTAAGCTGTCTGAGCGTGCTGGAGCGCGCGTTTCCTTACATGGAGGCGGCGGCGATTCCCGGCGTTGCCATCCCGCTCTTGCAGGACGATTGCATTGACACAACCGTGGACCTCTATTGGGTCTGGGAATATATCCACCTGACCACCGATGATAAAACGCGCCGGCTCGATCTCGGCGCCCTGCGGGACGAAGTGGACTTTTGGTTTAGCCCCGCTTCGCTCGACACGATCATGGGCAATGGCGAAGGTGAAACCGAGCGCATCGCGCGCGAATGGCTCGGCCGCGCCGGGAAACGCTGGCGTCCCTTCCTGACGGTCTACACGTTTCAGGCTCTGCGCAAGGACACCGACTCTCCCCTTCCCAACGACATTAAAAAAATCGCCGTCGCCGTCGAATGTTTCCACAAAGCATCGCTTATCCACGACGACATCGAAGACCAGGACGCCCTGCGTTACGGCGAAAAGACTCTGCATGAGGAATACGGAACCGCCGTGGCGCTGAACGTGGGTGACCTGCTCATAGGAGAAGGCTACCGGCTCATAGGCGCGTCGAAGGTTTCGGCCGAGCAAAAAGAGCAGATGCTGCTCGTCGCCTCTCAGGGCCAACGTGAGCTCTGCCGAGGTCAAGGCGCGGAACTCTGTTGGGCGCGCACGCCGATGCCACTCACACAGCATCAGGTGCTCGACATTTTCCGCAAAAAGACCGCACCCGCTTTTGAGGTCGCGCTACGATTTGGCGCGCTTTACGCCGGCACCGAACAACACGAAGAGGTCGAAAACGTTCTGAAAACCTATAGTGAGGCGTTGGGGATCGCATATCAGATTCGCGACGACCTGAGCGACATCGGCGCGAACGGCAAAACGAATGATCTCGCTGGCATGCGCCCGAGCCTCTTGCTAGCCATTGCGCACGAAAAGGCTAGGGACGCGCAGAAGGAACTCATCAGTTCCGTCTGGCATCGGGAGCTGCCCATCGGCTCGACTTTCGAGCAGATCGAGCAGCTTTATGGCGAACTGGGCGCCGATGCTCGCGCCCGCACGTTGTTGGAAACTTACAAGGAGGAGGCCATCCGCTGCCTCACTCAGTTGGAAACCCCGAACCTCAAAGGGTTGCTCCGGCGGGTTATCGGCAAAATATTCAATGATGTTGAAATCAAAGGCTGGTGCAAAGAACGGGAAACGAAAATCCGGATGCGTGACGGCGTGCCGTTGGAGATGCCAGCTCAAGACGAAACGGTCATGACGAAGTGAGTCTTCGTCTCCAGCTTCTTCAAGTCGCGCGTCTTTCCACACGATTGCTCGGCGATTCGACCGAGCTTGTCCGCGATTTCTTCCGCCAGCAGCTTTCATCCGATGGAGCGGGTTTTGACCGCGACAACCGTCCGGACCTTTATTACACCATCTTCGCCCTGGCTGGGTTGCAGGCGCTCGACGAGCAGTTGCCGCGAGAAAAAGTGGAGGCCTTTCTCTGGTCGCATGGCGACGGCGCATCCCTCGACTTCGTTCACCTCTCCGCTCTCGCGCGGTGCTGGGCGGTTGTGGGGCGGGAAAGAATGCCGCGTGGCATTGACCGGACGTTGCTCGAACGCATTGAAACCTTCCGAAAACTCGACGGCGGCTACGATGGGGACGCGAAATTGACCCACGGCACGGCTTACGGCGCTTTCGTCGCGCTGGGTGCTTACCAGGACTTGGGCCACATCCTGCCCCATCCCATCAAACTCATCCAAAACCTCAAACGTCTCGAAACTCCCGATGGAGCCTGGAGCAACGTCCCCGGTGCCCGCGTCGGCGCGACCAATGCGACCGCTGGCGCCGTCACACTGATCCGCCACTTGGGTTTCCCCGTAAATGATCGCGTGGGGAACTGGCTGCTTGCGCAGTTGCATGAGCAAGGCGGCTTCCTCGCCGTGCCTGGCGCGCCGATGCCAGATCTCCTTTCAACCGCGACCACCCTGCATGCCCTTGCCTCGTTGGAACGCCGACTCCCGTCCGAAGTCCACGAGCGTTGCCTCAATTTCTTGGATTCACTCTGGGATGCGCAAGGCGGTTTTTACGGCCACTGGGCTGACGACCATCTCGACGCCGAATACACCTTCTACGCCCTGCTAGCCTTGGGGCATCTGAGCTTGTGAGGCTTTCCCGGGTGGCAAACCGGAACCTCCGTCAGGCAAGGGAGGATTCATCGCGCTTCTCCAGCTTCAGCAGTTGCTTTTTCACCACCTCGACATTCTTCGTCAGCTCATAAAGAGCCTTCAACAACTCCCCTTGGGTCGCCGAGTCAACCAATCCTGGCACCAGCGGGTGAATCGCCGTTACCTTGCCCGCGATTTGATTCACCTGCTCCCGGATCTGCTGTATCGTTTCATTACGTTCCATGCGGTCACAGTGCAACGAGTGGGCCGGTTCTGCAATCCAATCGTTACGCGAGCTTGCGCCGATAGAATCGTAAGTGAGACTTCCGGCGGCATCTGATGAAGCGGCAGAGAAATCAAACAAATCAAACCACAGCTTCCGGCTTCAGAGAAGCACTGTTGGCAGACTAGGGTACATGCAGAATCTCCGGGAGCAACCGGCCCACGAATTGGTTGGGCAGGCGGTGATCGAGCGACCCCGGCTCTGGCGATTCAATGCCCACATGGCCATCGCCGAAGATCACATTGGCTTTCCGTCCGTGTCGGAAGTGAGCCGTTGCTTCGGCTGTGTTCGTGCTCACATAGTAAAACTCTTCGAGCATCGGATTTAAGGGCGACGCTGGCGCCTGAAAAGTATTCACTTGGGCGGCATCCGCGAAGAGCGCCATTCCGGAAGGATCCTTGACGATGGAAATACGGACCGGCGGGAGCTTGAGCGGCGCGGAAAGATTCAGGTTGTAGCCGTAGCCGTAGGCCGCCCCTCGCGCCTTGAGTTTGAGTTGTCCCCGCGCGTAATTAAGCGACGGACAAATCTCGACGCCACGGCCCTGCAAGTAAGGGTAAAGCGCGCCTCGTGTTGCGTCGAAAGCGCGCTCACCCTCCGCGCCGTTCTCCAGCCAACCAAACCAATAGGTTCTACCGCTGGCGTCATAGTCGCCCAGCCAGCGGAAGCACTGGTCCTCGTAGTCGTGCCAATACATCTGCGTGGCCAAGCCAAGCTGGTGAAGGTTGCTGGTGCATTTGGCGTTTTGTGCCGTTGCCTTGGCGCGGGTGAGCGCGGGCAGCAGCAATGCCGCGAACATGGAGATGATGGCGATAACCACGAGGAGTTCGATTAGAGTGAAAGCGCGGCGCTTCATCCGGTGGCAATAAGCTGGGGGTTTGGGTAAGGACAATGGCGGCAGTTGTTCCCGCAACAATAACCGCGCCGCAAATGATGGTCGACGGTGAAGACCACCAGGCCCGCCTCAAAATAAAAGTCGCCCGGCAAAATCTTCTGCGAAGTGGTGCTGTTCGGTTTGGTGCGATGAAATCTCATCACGCAGTACCAGCAGATGCAGGCCTTGTTTCGGGAATCTGCCGGCACTTGCGCGAGCAACGCCTCGGGGATTTCTACGCGAGCGCACCAGCACGAGCCTTTGTAGGCGTTGGGTGTGCAGAGCTGGCATTCGTTCGCTCCGCCGCACAGCGGGCAGCGGCTGATGTCAGTTGGCTTCATCTCGTTGATGGCGCAGCGCCAAAGACACCTGGCGCTGCGGAACAATCTATTTTGACATACGCGTCCGCCTTGCCGTTCCAAGCGAATAAATTCGGATGCAACAGGTGGGCCAGCAGCTCCGTGCCGTCCACGACGCGCGGGCTTGGGCGATTGAAATAACCGCCGTCCACGGCGAAGACGCGGTTCTGCTGCACGGCGGGTAGCGCCACCCACCCGGGCTGTTTCAAGAGCAAGCCTGCTTGAGCTTGCGCGCCCTGGCTCGCGTATCCGCACGGCATCAGGACGAGCACCTCGGGCGCAGCTTCCCGTACGGCGTCCCAGCTTACGCGAACCGAATCCGTCCACTTGCGTCCCAGCAAGTCTGTGCCCCCGGCGATTTCGACCATCTCCGGCACCCAATGTCCGGCACAGAAAAGTGGATCCATCCATTCGGCGCAAAAGACGCGCGGACGATGTCTTGCTTTGGCAACTCGCTCCGCAACCTCAAGAAGTCGGTTGCGCCCATCGGCGATGAGGTGTTTCGCTTCGACCTCGCGACCAGTGGCCTGAGCAAGTTCGAGCAGGTTGCCCTCGATCTGTTCGATGGAGTGGGGCGACATCCAGAGCACCTGAGGCTTATGCGGCAGAGAATTGAGCACGCGGGTGACTTCATTGCCCGCCGGGGCACAGACCTGGCAAAGATCCTGGGTAAGGATGTGCGTGGGTGCGATTTCGCGCAGAAGTTCCACATCCACATGGTAGAGGCTTTCCCCACGGCCAAGCGATTCGCTCACCGCGCTGTCAATTTCGCGGGGGCTTAGGTCAGCCACAGGAATATTGCCGTGGACGACCAGCGGCTTGCCTCGAATCTCCGGCGGGTAATCACAACAATGCGTGATGCCTAGCAACTGATCCGTGAGGCCCAACGCACAGACCATCTCCGTTGCGGATGGCAAAAGGGAGACAAGGCGTAATTCGCCCGTCGTGCGGATTGAACTCATGGCGCTCAGGCGGTGGCGGGCACAAGACCTGGCTCGCGCAACGAGGTGAACCGATATTCGGCCAGCGCCAAACCGCCGAACAACACCCCGGAGTAGAACAGGTCTCCAAGCAGGCCGTTGCGCAGGAAGGGCAGACCGGCCACGTAACATTCAAACAGCCCGACTGCATTCTTCGGATAGGTTTCGAAGCAGGCCCACACGCTGAAGTTCGTGACTAGGAAGAATACAAGGGAACTGAGGAGCGATGCGATGACGATGCGATCCGCGCGGCGCTGGTGATGCACCCAGAAGCCGAGGCAGACGGTCAGCGCGAAGCATCCATAGACGAAAGGCATGAGTCGATGAAGGCCAAGGACGAGGTCGCTGAGAAACAATGCCGAGAACGGTAATAAGAAGGCCGCGCGTTTGCTGGCGAACTGCGCGCCGCCGAACAGGGCCATCGCGCCGATGGGAGTGAAGTTCCAAGGATGGGGCAGCAACCGCGCGGCGGCGGCGGCGAGAACCATCCCCGCGAGAACGAGGTAACGATTATTGTTCATCGGGTTTTCCTTTGATATTTGCTTTGTCTTGGTTTTCCACCGCCCCGGATTGAGGCAGTAAATCTGCGAAATAGAACTGGCCGCGTTGCACGACCGCGCCAGGTCGGCAGCAACAGGCTTTCGAAAAATCGGGCCGTCGTGGACGAAGGTATGGAACTCGCCGTTCTCGCCACAGGGGTCAACGTGCGCGGGCAGACTGGTCAGCAGCGCTTCATCGTAGGCACGCCCGGCGAACGAGCCGTCCAGCTTCTGCGAGTCCACGCACACGAGCGTGGCCCGGAAGCCGTCGCGAAAGAACTCGCGCGCAAGTTGGGATGTGTTGAGCCCCCAAACGGGATAGAGCGCGGTCATGCCCACCTCGGCGAGCATCCGGTCGCGATAGGCGCGAATGTCAGCGAGGAACAAATCGCCAAAGGCGACTTGAGTGATGCCTGCCGCTTTGAATTCGAGGCAGGCTTCGCGCATGATCCGCTCGTAGTCATCGTTGATGCATTTCTGCGGGATGAAGACTTTCCGGCAGGGAATTCCCAGCGCATCTGTCTGGCGGTTCAGGAGAGAGCAGCGTGCGCCGTGCATGCTCACGCGGTGGAATCCATCGGTGCAGGTGCTCAGCAGCGCGGCGACTTCGTGCCGACCCTCCGCAAGAATCTTGCGGAGAAGCCAGCGACGAGTCCTTCCCTCCACTCCACCCCACCACTATCCGCTCGTTGGCCATATCAGTCCGCCCGCGATGCTTTGACCCGATAAAAGCGCGAATTGAACGCAGCAGCGTTCGTGTCTTGCAGCACTAACGGCATCCCCGTACCCGTGCGCGTGGAACTGGCTTCGCTCCAGGTCCTGAAATCCGTGGTGGCCTGAAGAACGTAATTCCAATTCGTGCGGCTGATGAAGGATTGCTGCCAATTACCGCTGGCGATGGTGGATTGTTCGTGCTGAATCGGCGGCTGAGGGAATGTGATGATGAGGTTGTCAATCACGCCATGTGCGAGAATGGAGCTGGCAAACGGGCCTGCTGCCAAACCGAGGTCGCTGTAACTGCTGATGGCGAAGGTATCCACCTTGAACTGGGTAAACGGTGAGCTTAAGGCAGTGCTGTTTGTCGCCATTCGAGCTGAGGTAATTGGGCCGACAAGAACGCCGTTAGTCCTGACGGAAGTCATGACCGTCTGATTGCTCGAAGTGTAAGCCAGGACAATGTGCATGATGACTCCCGTGGGCAGGTCAAAGATGCTGAAGTCACCGCTACCGTTGTAGTTCATGCTCGAGTTCGTGGAATAAACAGCAGGCCAAACGGTTGGGCCAAAGCCCATGTCCGGGAAAAAGTTGAACTCAACCAAGTTAGGGGAGGCTGCGCCGGTGCCCCGATTGAAGTTTGTGGACTGGGTGTCGTCGCGATTTTGAAAACCGAAGGCGAGCTGCATGGGACCCGGTTTGGCTGGATTCACGCCCCCGGCGATGTCGGTCAGGAGAAGATCAAGTTCCACTTGGAAATCATCGTTCCGGGTCAGGATTGTGCCGAGCGGTAGTCGTAGGTAGCTATTGCTGCGCGAAGAATCCCAGGTGACTTCCAGGTTGTGATTCGTGACGTTCCACTGGAACAGGCTGGCTTCGCCAAGGGTGTTCCAGCCTTGAGTCAGCGGGTTGTTGGTGAAATCTTGCATCACACTCTGCGCACCGGGAGCCACCGCCGCCATCCCGTCGATCTCAGACTTTCCGCTCAATATTTCCACACGCACGAAGCGCACCGATGAAAGCTTAACGCTTTGTCCGTTGCTATCCAGCGCCCACGCGAGGTCGTATCCTGCGCCGCCGCCGGAACCGGCGTAAAGTGCGGCGATACCCGGTAGGCCCAGCCCGCCGAAAGCACTACCCGTCAAGCCGGGGTTCAAGGGAACGAAGAAGTTCCCGGCGCCATCGGTCGGGAACAACGTATCTACGGTTGGCGCGAGCGCCGGGTTGAGCGTGTAAAACGCCACGCCGTCCGAGCTCACGGAAACACGGCTGCTGCCCGTGCTGTTACCATACAGGCTGCCGTCGGTAATGCCTCCCCCGGAGTAATTGCCATTGGTAATGGCAAATCCGGCGTTGCCGAAGATTATGAAATCGAGGCCGAACGGATGGGAAGGATCGTTCGTGATTGGTTCCTTAAATGCCAACGTAAGCGAACCGCCCGCACCGACTGCGACCAATTGGCTGCCCTGATAGGCCGAGTTGAACGGATCGACCGGCCCGCCGAAAGCCCCGGGGGTGACGCGCGAAGGCTCACCGAGGGCCGAGGCGGGATTGGTGTAGCCGGCACTCGCGCCTGTGCCCGGCACGTAGGCAACGACGGCATCAGCGAACTGAGCGTTTGAAGAATTGGGGACGAGGAGCACGCTGGCGAGGGCCAGCACTGAGAAACAGTTTTTCCGCATTTTTTAATGGTCTTTCATCATGTCCTGCCACAGGCGGCAGGACGGGCTTACGATTGAGAGACCAGGGCGGAATCTGAAAACGAAAAAGCCTTCAGACCCCGACAAACGGAGAATGAAGGCTAGAAATTCAACGAACCCCGCGAAGACAGTTCGCGGGCTGGCCTCATCCTTCTCTTTGACGGAGAAGTTGGCCCCGCATAAGCGGAGCCACGACGAGCACAATCAAACCGGTATCCTGACTTCGGGCTTCTGACCTCGCTCCCGCCTTCCCAGCGTGTGGCTGGTGGCAATGGGAGTTTGTAACCCGTTACAGTGGCGCAACCGTCCCCGATTCTCACGGGGTTCCCTGACACTTGACTGCTATACTGACAGCGGCAACTGGCCGCCCATTTCAAACAACTTTTGATTGTGACAAGTTTTTGGACGAAGCGCCAAACAAATTTTTGATGTTTGTTCGATTTTTAATTCCCAGGGACAGACAGTTTATTCTGCATTCTCAATCGAGCAGACGTTCTCCCTGGGTGTATTTGTTGAGGGCATCGCGGTCGAGTGTCAGGCCAAGGCCTGGTTTGTTGGGTATCGGCAGCATTCCCTCAGCATCTAAGTGCCATCCGCCCGCCGTGATTTCGTCGATGAACGGCGAGCCGGTGAGATACTCGACGAGGTCGGTTCCGGGAAATACCGAGGCCAGGTGCAGGTCTGCGGCGAGACCGACCGCTGTGTTCCATCCGTGCGGGATGAAGCGCACTCCATGGTCTTGGGCCATCCACCCGATGCGCCGCTCCTCGCTGAGCCCCCCGACCTTCGTGACATCGGGCTGCACGATGTCGAAGGCGCGAGCTTCCAGCCACGGTTGGAATGCCTGGCGCCTTGTGAGCACTTCTCCGCCGGCGATGGGCACGGGCGAATGCTCGCGCAGTTTAACGAAGTCCTCGAGAGCATCCGGAGCCAGCGCTTCCTCAAACCAATGCACGTCGTAGTCGGCGAGCATCCTGGCTGTGTTGAGGGCCCACTTGTAGCCGTTCGGCCAATGGGCGTCGCTGCCTCCGGCATCCACCATCAGCCGGCAGTCCGGGCCAACCGCGTCGCGCGCGGCTTTTACGATGGCCTGGTCGACCGCCGCGCTGCGTCGGCCAAACGGTCCCCAGCCGATTTTGAACGCGCGGAAACCCAGGTCTTTGACGGCGAGCAAGTGATCGCGCAACTTCGCGGGTTCATCCATGAGCAGCGACGCGTAAGGCTGGACTCTCTCGCGACATCGTCCGCCGAGCAACCGTCCGACCGGCTCGCCGGAGGACTGGCCGAGCAGGTCCCACAGAGCGATGTCGATGCCGCTGATGGCGTGTGTGATGGCTCCGCCGCGTCCGAGCCAGAATGTGTTTTGGTGGAGCTTTTCACTGACGCGCTCCGGCTCCAGCGCGTTCTCGTTGCGGTACAACGGCTCCATCACGGCAAGCGCCGCCCGCACAAGGGCGTCGTTGGTGAAGACGCTGCCAAGCCCGACAGCGCCTTCGTCGGTGTGGACCGCAACGAGCGTATGCACACAGTCCTCGGGCCGCAGCTCATTGCTCCAGCCGCCTTCGGGGGTCGCGCCGCGCAGACCGGCGCATCGGATTTCTCGGATTTTCATAGGTGGATACTTGGTTGATTTTTCTCATCGGTAGCGAGCCCGCTGAAAAAGTTTCGCTTGCGGGATGAAGGCCGCGTTTTGGTCAAGCGGGAAGATGGGGCGCGGGCAGCGTGTGTGGCCGAGGCTGCGGAGGTTTGCGCTCGACGAGCCGGGCGCGTCCACGTTGAGCATGCACGCGCACCATGCGGCATACATGCGGTGCTGGCAATGAGGCGACTTGACCACCACGGCGTCGAAGCGCTTCGGGTCCTGGCCGTGCGCGTAAAAGAAAGAACGATCATAGAGGTTTACAGGTCGGCTGCTCACCACCAATGTGTGGCGATCCACCTCCAGCACCGCTGTCCGCCCGGCGAACCATTCTTCTCCGAACGATTCGCTGCGAAAACGGCCATCGGAGAGCAGCCGCACTGTGGCCACGATGGGCAAAGGTTGAAAGCGTTTTGCGTCGAGAGTGCCGCCAACGTTCGTGGCAATCATTCCCCCAACGCCTGCCTCGAAGGCTTGACGCACCGCCGGAGCGTCCACGATTGGGATGAGCGCGCGGCCATTGTAGCCGGTCTCGATGAGTTTGCGGAGGATGGCGTTGCTGTCACCGGAGGCGCCTGAACTGGTGGCGTCGGCGGCGTCCACCAGGGCAATGGTGGCAGGACGGGGCTGTGCTGAGGCGTCCGCCTGTCCCCCCTCGGAAGGCATCGCGAAAGCCTGCGCCGCGATCCTCGCCGCAGCGATGCGCGCCATCTCATCGAGGCCGACGAGGGGGACTTGCATCCGTTCGTGGTTCGCCCAGAACCCCTCGGCCATTTGGATCGCCTCGCGTTCGGCGCGTTCCGGGTTGTTGTTGGTCACAACGAAACTGTAGGACTGCAATGCCGGGACATCGGTGAAGGGGTTGCCGATGAACATTCCTGCGGAGAGCCCGCCAGGGCTGTTTTCTAGCGCCCTGGCGACCTGGATGGACTGACCGAACCGTCCCGTAGCGGTGATGAGTTCATCGCCTCGCACCAGCGCGGGGATGGCGACCTTGGCCGTGACAGGCCGGACGCCACCCGCGAGGACACGGAGAAGCAAGCGTGCGGCGCGCTGGCCGGTTTCAAAGAAATCGATGTGTGGATAAGTGTGGTAGGCCACAATCGCATCGCTGTGCTCGAGCATCCTGTCCGTGAGCATGCCATGCAGGTCGAGCGATACGACTATCGGAATATCTTCACCGAGGATCTTCCGGGTCTCCGCGAGCAGGTGACCTTCGGGGTCAGGTTCATCCTCGCTCGCCATCGCGCCGTGCATGCAGAAGTAAACGGCGTCCGAGGGCGGGGCAGAACGAATGCTGCTGAGGAACTCATCCGCGATGCGGTGCCATGCCGGCGTCGCGAGCGTCCCGCCAGAGGTGATGAAAAAAGCGCTGTAGGTGGGGATGAGTTGCAACCCGGGCACCGCATCGAACACGTTCAAAGCGCCGCCCACCTCGTTGCGGACACCGCGATGGTAGCGCAAGAGTTCCTCACCGCGTCGCACCGCAAAATCCTCGTAGCCGCTGAGGTGTGGGTTGAAAGTGGAGACTTCCTGCTTGCACTCAGCGATCAGAATGTTTGGCATGTTGGCTTGGGCGTTCAGCGGATGCGCTGGTAATCTCGATGGAAAAAAAGTTTAATGCCGACGATGAGCAAAATGGCGCCTAGCAGATAGGCAAGGGCCGTGCAGGTGAGGAGCCGCTCGATGCCGACGCTTTTTTTCCAAAGTCCTCCGAAGAGAGGCGCAAAGCCGGACAGGACGGCACCGAAGAGGTTCAGCACGCCGACAGCCGAAGCGCGCGTGTTCGACGGCACAACCTCGAACGCCGATGGGAAAATGTTCGCCATGAAGAACCCGCTGAAGAAGCCAAAGCCGATTGCGGCGAGGCGTGTGGCGGCGAGCGAATCAGCGCTGCCAAGGGCGTGCAGGCACGGCGCGCAGAGCAGCAGGCTGGCTGTCAGCAGCCACAGACGCGCGGCTTGCGTGCGATGGAAGAGCCAGTCCGCGAGCATCCCTCCGCTCACCATCCCGAACAGCGTCGCCCCCTGGAGAAACACGGTGGCGTTGAAGGCGGCATCGGAGAGGTTGAGCGCGAATTTCTCGTGCAGAAAGGTGGGGAGCCAGCCGTAGATCAGCCAGAGGCCGAAGACGAACACGGGAAATACGACGCAGAGCACCAGGAATGTGGGCGCTTTGACGAGCTCGGTCACGGCCAGGCTCGCGTCGGATTTCTTGGTCTCGACATGAGTTTCCTCACCCATGCGACGGAGGAAGAGGAAGTAGGGCAGGGCATACAGCAGGCCCAGAGCGCCGAGCAAGAAAAACGCCTCCCGCCAGCGTCCCTGTTGCGCCATCCAACCGCCGAACCAGCCGCCACCCACCGTTCCTGCGATCTGCGCTGTGGTGAGCGCAGCGATGGCGCGTGAGCGTCTGGCCGGGCCGTGAGCATTGGCGGTGAGGGCGATGGCTGCGGGCATGAAGAGCGACTCGGAGACGCCCATGGCCGCTCGGAGAGCGAGCAGGATGAACGCGGACGTCGCAAAGCCGGTCGCCACCGTCACCACGCTCCAGACTACGAGGCTGAAAACGACGAGCACGCGCTTGGAATATTTGTCACCTATCTGCCCGGCGATGGGGCAGCCCAGTCCGTAGACCCAAAGAAAAATGGAACCGGTGAGGCCGAGCTGGGTGTCGGTGAGGCCCAATTCGGACTTGAGCACCGGGAACATCGCGAAGACGGCTTGGCGGTCGCAGTAGTTGAAAAAATAGGCCAGCCACATGAAGGCGACGAGCTGCGTGGCCTGACGGGGGGCCGGGGACGCTGCGGATGGTGGAGCGTCGCTCAAGTTGTGGGTTTAGTTTCCACGCAATGCTCTCGCGCTGACTGGCTGCGCGATAACCGCCACGCAGTCGCCCTGCTGCGTCAGGCACGGAGCGCGCATGGTGATGAGGTAGCCTGCGCTCTGCGCGACGAGCGGTTCGGGCGCGCGGTCTGGGCGTTCGAGATGATGGATGAAACCGACGGTTTGGCCACGTTTAACCTTTGAGCCGAGATCGAGCCCGATCTCAAAAATGCCGGACTCGGGCGCGAGCAGATAATCTTCGCGGTGCAACGCCTGGGTGAGGATTGTCGGGGGCTTGCCAAGGCTCGCGCGCGTGTGCTCGCGGCCCTCGATGGCACCGAGGTGGATGAGGACATTGCGCAGCCCGTTCTGCGTGATGCGATGCACCTCGGCGGGCACGGCTTCGCCGCCTCCCATTTCGGTGGTGACCACGAGCTTGCCCTGATTTTCCGCCTCGACCGGCAGGAGCCCGGTGCCGGCGATGTCCGCGTAGAGGAAGGCGAAGTCCGCGTTCCACGCGAGCATGGCGGCGAGCATCCGCGCCCGCTGGGCGCGGTCGGCGACTAAGTGCATTGTCGAGCACGGGACGAACTCCATGCTGCGGCCGCCTGAGTGGATGTCTATCACGGTGTCGGCGAGCGGGAATAGCACGGTGGTGAGGAAGTGGGCAATCTGGCTGGTCACGGGGCCCTCGGGCTGGCCGGGGAAGGCACGGTTCATATTCATGCCGTCCAGCGGCGAGAGGCGCGTGGCGGCGTGTGCGGCGGGGAAGTTTAGCGAGGGGATCAAGATAATCCGGCCTTTGACCCTCTCCGGATCCAACTCGCGGGCGAGTTTCATGATGGCGATCTGGCCCTGGTACTCATCGCCATGATTGCCGGCGAGGATAAGCACCGTCGGTCCGTGTCCCTGGCCCACGACTGTGATGGGAATGAACACATTGGCCCATCCGCCGAGGTTGTGGGAGTAAGGGACCTGGAGGAAGCCTTGCTGCTTGCCAGACTTGCCGAAGTCAATTGAGGTGACGACCATAATTCAGAAGATTTGAACCAACCTTAACGCCTGTGCGAACCATGACAAGCTTTCACCTATTTCAACGCTCAACGCTCAACGCTCACACCCCCGTCCCTTTAAATTCCCGGGGACAGACAGTTTATTCTGCTCGGGAATTTCCCGGGAATGTGGGACCAAAATCGAGGCCATGAACCTTCGACGCGAGGGTGAGACTCCGTCGAACTCTGACCTTCTTAAGTGCAACGGCTTCAAGGCAATGTCAGGGCTCGACTGAGTCTCGCCCTCCCTGGTTCATGGAAGGGTGCCTGGCATGAAGCCGCCTCGATCGGCTTGACAGCACGAACCCACTGGCATACACAAAACGTATGACGTCGGAAGTGTTCACAGTTCGACTGAAACCCAAAAGCCGTCGGAAACTAAAATCCTACGCAGAAACTCAGGGCGTTTCGGAGAGTGAGGCCTTCCGCCAATGGGTGGATCGTCTTCCCGACCCGGGCAAGCAATTCGACCTGGCCGCTCACTTTCGAAAACTCGAGTCGCAACCCAACGCTGAACCTCTGAACTTTGACCGATCGCCGGAGGTGTGATCTACGCCGATGCCAACTTTCTCGACGCCGCCGTCCGCCACATTGCCGGAAGGACCGGCATCCTGAAACGTGTGCTGAGGCAACAGCAAATGGCCGTCAGCCCGCTCGCCCTGTACGAACTTCGGAAGGCGCTTGCCTCCCTGCCCAGCGTCGAGAAAATAGGGGTGCTGGAAAGGCTGGATGCGCTGTTGGGGGGTGGCGTGGCGATTCTACCGGCCGAATGGGATGGAGCCATCGACCATGCGCTGCGGGTGGCTGATGAGTTTGGCGGCCGATTGGCAGTGGATTCGGCCGATACGCTGCACGTCGGTTGGGCGAAGATGGCGGGATGTTCGCACTTCGGAAGTTTCGACCGGACCAGCGGCCCTCGTGCCTTGGCCAAGGCATGCGCCCTGGAAGTGATTCCCCCCATGGAACAAAAGGATTGGCAGCAAATGCGGCGGCTGAAGGGCCCGGCCGCTTGAAGCCGGGAAGTCTAGGGAACAGGGAGGCATGGAGAACGGTACGTTCCTGGTCCAAGCATCGGGCGTTCTTTTGACAAAATGGGGGCGGCGTCTCGCTGCCACAGCCTTTGCCTGGCGAAACATGATTGGGCGGCGGGATGCCGCTGCCACCTTGTGCCACGGAGGACCGCAACCCGACAAGCCCCGGTCACTTACGATCTCTTCGACGGCCATCCGCTCCGTTACCGCCGCGCGGACGACGGTCGATACTTGCTCTACTCCATCGGCTGGAACACCAAGGATGACGGCGGGAAAATGGAGTCGCCAAAAACGGGCGAGTGGAAAGCACAATGGAGCAAAGACAAAGGCGACTGGGTCTGGGAGGGCGTGCCGAGACATTGACCAACGTAAATGGTTCGTGCATGGTTCGTGCATGAGCAAAACGATCACCATTGATGAAGATGCCTACAAACTCCTAGCGTCGATGAAACAAAACGGTCGAGACTCGTTCACCAAGGTCATCCTCCGCCATATTTATCGTCCCGCGGACACGTGCGGCGAATTGCTCGACTTGATGGAAAACGCACCTCCTCCCACTGTTGAAATGGAAGTCCTCAACCGCGTCGCCGAAGGCCGGGCCAGACGGTCCGGTGGAAGAAAATGATCGCGGACACGACCTTTTTGATTCATTTCCTCCGGGAGAATGCAACCGGAGAGGGTGTCAGAGCGCTCGCGTTTTTTGCGCGGCACCGGACAGAGATCATCCGAACCTCGGCCATCAGCATTGGTGAAGTCGCGGTCGCGTTCCAAAATTCCACCGCCGCGTGGGAGTATTTCAAGAAGTGGAGGATCTATCCTCTTCATCGAGGGGTTGTCGAGGCGGCGGCGGATGTGGACCGGGAGATGATTCAACGCGGACAGCGACTCGGTGAAAATGACAACTGGATTGCCGGATTCTGCCGTTACTACCGCGAGCCAGTCATCAGTCTCGACAAGGCATTCGATCGGGTGGCGCACCTTCGGAGGCTGGCGTATTGATTTAATTCATCCCAATCGTCAGTCGCCCATTTCCAGGTCATCCGCGTATGACACGAATGCAAGCGAACGGACCGGCCCCGCAATCGGACAGGGTATTTCAGATTCGCGTTAATTCGCGTCCATTCGCGGGCACCCACCTTTCCGTTCTTCCGTTTTCCTTCGGCCCGGTTTCGCAGTTTCTTTTCTCCTTCTGGAATAACTTGTTTTTGGACCCTCCATTGCGTAGGTCTTGGCGACGACTTTTATGCCTTCGGACACGCTGATCATTACGCCGACTTACAACGAGAGGGACAACCTCCCGTCGCGGGTGGCGCGCGAGGCCCTCATTCTGCTCTCCCTGTCCAAAAAGCCAGACTCGATAAGTTGCCATGGCCGCCGTGAGCGAATCGTCGACTCCATCCCGCGCATTCATCAACAACTTGAATCCTTCCTTGGCGATCCGAATGCCAGCCACCGCTTCGCCGTAGCCGCACCAACGATAATCCTTCGGGTCCTGGGTCAATCCAGCCCGCACCGGGTTCAAGTCGATGTAGGCGGCCATGGTCAGCAAGGCTTCCCCACATCCATCCACCAGAACACTTTTGAATCGTTCTTCCCACAGGGTTCCCTTGCGGTCCGTGCGATGGTTGTACCACGCGCTGAACCGCTGCTTGAGCAGTCGGTTGAACCAACTCACATCCCACATCTGCCGAAAATATCGCTCCAGCAGGGCTTTCTCCCCATTCCCATCCTTGGCCGCCCGGAACAGTTCGAGTTGCGTTTTGGTCCGACTGTAATCCTCTTCAAACTCCAATCCCTTGAGCAACTCCAGAAGTTGTTCGGCGGTGGGCAGCACATCGGGCCGTTTGGGGACTTCCAGCAGAATGTGGTAGTGATTGGACATCACGCAGAACGTCAGCACTCGCACTTGGCAGAACGCCTCGCATTCCCGCATCAACCGCGTGAAATGCTCCTTCTCCGCCTCCTCGAATATAAACCGTCGATCCACGATTCGAGAAATGCAGTGATAATGCCCGACCGGTCGTTCCGTCGGAAACTTCAGCCTCCCTTGCCTCACCCTCTCCTTTGACCAAATCCCTCCGCAGGATTCAAGACCTTTCTCAAATAATTTGTCTGTCCCCGAGAGTTCCCTACAGTCCCCGAGAGTTCCCTACGACGTGCAAACCGATTCGCATAAAAGACCCGACATACCAATGGCACTCTTCGTAGAATGCCAGATGAACCAGTCAGTGAAAATCCTCCGGGTGTGTGACGCCAAAGTAACCTCGAGGCGGCATAATCTTTGTGAAAGCGACGTTCGC
>CAMAWP010000076.1 GCA_945861765.1 Akkermansia muciniphila
ACTGACATCTCCCGGAGGGGAGATTCGAGAATAGCCCACCCTTTCAAGGGTGGGATTAGGGAGTAAATAGCCAAAGTCCCGAAGGGACGGTTGAACTATTCTCGGGCGATCCTTTGTCCTGAACAGACAGTAGGAGCTGACGTAGGACATTGGGGGATTCGGCCGTCCCTGCGGGACTTATGCAATCGCTGATGCGAACCTGGCAGTCAACTGCCGGGCTATTCTCGAATCTCCCTCCGGGAGACGAAGGAAGGCAGCCAATAGGTCCAAACTGCAGTCAGCCCGGCGGGATGAAAGAAAGGTCTTCATCCGCTGTGGACCTATTCCATTGAAAACAGCGGGGAACCACGCGGACACTCACCGACCGGGTGAATGGCGGCTGCCTCAGAAGTTCCTTTCTTTCGGCACTTTTCGTTTTTTTCGGCCATCCAACTGCTGCTGAACCTTAATCGCAATTTGACACTGAACGGCGAGAGAACTATAAACGCAACCGCTAAAACAAAATTAAACCTTAACGAACACTAAATATGGCTATTCCAGTCGGCTCCAAAGCTCCTGATTTCACCCTCAAATCTAAAAACGCTTCCGGTCTTGCGGATGTGAAGCTCAGCAATAATTTCGGTAAGAAAAACACGGTATTGCTCTTCTTTCCATTGGCTTTTACTGGTGTCTGCACCACTGAAATGTGCGACGTGACCGCTGGTCTTGCGCAGTATTCGAGCCTCAATGCCGACGTGATTGGCGTGAGTGTGGACAGCCCCTTTGCCCAAGAGGCTTGGGCCCAGAAGGAGAAGATTGGCATTACCCTGGCGAGCGACTTGAACAAGAAGACTGCGGAGGCGTACGGCACATTGCTTTCAGATCTCGTCGGCTTGGGATCGGTCAGCGCTCGCGCCGCTTTCGTCATCGACAAGGATGGCGTCGTTCAATATAGCGAGCAAACTCCGACGCCCAAAGAACTGCCGAATCTTTCCGCCGTTAAGGAGACTCTCGCGAGATTGAAGTAGTTCAGTAGTTGATTTCTCGGAATGGCTTCGATTCCACCAAAGGGCAGCAGCAATGACTCTATGAACAAACGGCACAATCTCTTTGAGTCGCTGAAGCAGTTTGACATCGGCAACGGCAGCAAGGGCCAACTCTATTCGCTCCCGGCTTTGGAAGCGGCTGGCGTTGGCCAGATTTCGCGGCTTCCGGTTTCGATTCGCGTCATCTTGGAAGCGGTGCTGCGGAATGTGGACGGCAAAAAAGTGACGGAGAAGAATGTCCGCGAACTCGCGCAATGGAAACCGAATGCGGAACGTGTGGAAGAGATTCCGTTCATCGTGGCTCGAATTGTTTTGCAGGACTTTACGGGCGTGCCCCTCTTGGTGGACCTGGCGGCCATGCGATCTGCGGCGGCTCGGCTCGGCCATGATGCGAAAATCATCGAGCCGCTTGTGCAGGTCGATCTGGTGGTGGACCATTCAGTTCAAGTGGATTTCTCGAATTCACCTGACGCGCTTCGGCTCAACATGGAGATGGAGTTCAAGCGCAACCAGGCCCGTTACCAGTTTTTGAAATGGGGGACGCAAGCCTTTCAGAGCTTCAGCGTCGTTCCTCCTGGAATCGGCATTGTTCATCAGGTCAACCTCGAATACTTGGCGAAGGGGGTGTTGGAAAGGGAAGGTGTTTATTATCCCGACACCTTGGTCGGCACGGATTCCCACACGACGATGATCAATGGTCTTGGGATCGTCGGTTGGGGCGTGGGCGGAATCGAGGCCGAGGCCGGAATGCTCGGCCAGCCCGTTTACTTTCTCACTCCCGATGTGGTGGGCGTGCATATGACGGGGGCACTGCGCGAGGGTGTCACGGCGACAGACTTGGCGCTGACGGTGACGCAGATGCTCCGCAAGGCGAAAGTTGTCGGCAAGTTTGTGGAATTTTTTGGCAGCGGCGCCGCGGCTTTGCCCGTGGTCGATCGAGGAACCGTTGCGAACATGGCACCCGAATACGGCGCCACGATGGGCTTCTTTCCGATTGATGAGGAATCTTGCCAGTACCTACTGGCGACAGGCCGGAGCGAAGAACACGTTTCGATCTTCCGAAATTATTTTCAAGCTCAAGGGATGTTTGGAGTGCCGAAGCTTGGTGACTGCGACTATTCGACCGTGGTCGAACTCAATCTCGCGGAAGTTCAACCGAGCGTGGCTGGGCCGAAGAGACCGCAGGATCGGATTCTCCTACCAGACCTCAAGAAACAATTTTTGGATCTTCTGCAAAAGCCGGTTGCCCAGAGCGGCTACAACAAACCTGCGGCTGAGCTGAACAAGCGCTTTGCAACGCCTTTGACCGCCCAGTGCGACGTGACAGACACAGCGACCGGCGCTGGCGATCACACAGTAACAGACTTGGGACACGGCGATGTGGTGATCGCGGCCATTACGTCCTGCACGAACACTTCGAATCCCACCGTGATGCTGGCAGCGGGACTCTTGGCTAAAAAGGCGATTGAAAAAGGTCTCGCGGTAAAGCCGACGGTCAAGACTTCGCTGGCTCCGGGATCACGCGTGGTGAGCGAATACCTGAAGAACAGCGGGCTGCAGCCGTATCTCGACCGCTTGGGCTTTCACGTTGTTGGCTATGGTTGCACCACGTGCATTGGCAATTCCGGCCCGCTCGATCCGAAGATCGAAGATGTGATCGTCACCCATGACTTGATCGCGGCGTCGGTCCTTTCCGGCAATCGCAATTTCGAAGCCCGCGTTCATCAGAACGTCAAGGCCAACTTTCTCATGAGCCCTCCGCTCGTGGTGGCTTTTGCTTTGGCGGGAAGAGTCGATATTGATTTATCACAGGAGCCGATTGGTCGAGGACGCGCTGGAGAAGAGGTTTATCTGCGCGACATCTGGCCGAGCTTGAAGGAAATTCGCGATCTCATGCAAACTTCCTTCAACGCGGAAACCTTTCGAGCAATGTACGGGAATTTTGGAGCGCAGAATCCGCTGTGGGATCAGATTCCCACCTCCACCGGGCATCTCTACGACTGGGATCGAGCCTCGACTTACATCCAAGAGCCGCCCTTTTTTGAAAGCTTCTCGCTTCAAACCAAACCGATCAGCGACATTCAAGAGGCGCGGGCGCTGGCCATCTTTGGCGATTCCGTGACGACCGACCATATCAGTCCCGCGGGCGCGATCAAACCGACGTCCCCCTCAGGTCTGTATTTGCAAAAGATGGGTGTTCCGATTGCCGATTTCAATAGCTACGGTGCGCGCCGCGGCAATGACCGCGTGATGGTGAGAGGGACGTTTGCCAATGTGCGGATCAAAAACTTAATGGTCCCCGGCGTTGAAGGGGGTATCACGATTCACCAGCCCAGTGGAGAACGGTTGAGCATTTACGACGCCGCGATGAAATATCAGACGGCCAGGGTTCCTCTTGTTATCATCGCCGGGCAGGAGTATGGGACGGGCAGCTCGCGTGATTGGGCCGCCAAAGGCACGAGCTTGCTGGGGGTCCGCGCTGTGATCGCGCAAAGTTTTGAACGGATCCATCGTTCCAATCTCGTCGGCATGGGTGTCATGCCTCTCCAATTCCAGGAAGGCAGCAACGCTCAGACATTCAAGCTGGACGGGACAGAAATCTACGACATCGTCGGATTAACCTCGAACATTAAGCCCCAGCAGAATCTGTCGCTCCGCGTGACGCGAACCAACGGCTCGGTTGAAGAAATTCCGGTGCGCTCCCGCATCGATACACCCATCGAAATCGATTACTATCAACACGGCGGCATCCTGCCTTATGTCCTCCGCCAGTTGGTCGCTGCGCACCCGATCTGAACGGAGCAGCGCGGGTTGCCTCCATCAGCACGCACGCGTCGTTTGCACGGGTGGGCATGCCACCGTTTGAAGCGTCATCTTCAACTTCGTCTTGCAACAAGTCGGCCAAGAGCTTCTTCCGAGAGAAGCCGCAAAAGCTCATTCTTGGTTTCGAATCGCGGGGGAATCGGCATGGAGACATCACTCCGGACTTCGCGCGCGCAGGGCGACTTTGAACCCACCCCTACCCCTCCCAGGAGGGGAACCGACAGAGATCGCCTTCCTGGGGGGGGCAGGTCGATGTCGGCGACACGGTTACGCGCCGCAGCGGGGGCGGACAGAGCTCCCCTCCTGGGAGGGGTAGGGGTGGGTCGGTTCATGGAGAGAGAATTGCTGGAAAGAGACAAGCACCTCTTGCCGTTCGGCGATTTTCAGGCAAGGCTCTTGCAACTCTATGCTCAACCCTGTTTTCGAAATTGCGACGACTGTCATCAACAAGGCCGATCGCGATCATCCCGCCGATGCCGTTCTCCGGATCGAGCTAAAGCGGCAGCAGCGATTATCTCGCGAATCGAGCCGTGAAACTGCCCTTACAGTTTTCGCTTATTATCGTTGGTTCGGATGGCTGGATCAGCAGCAGCCAATGTCCCAGCAACTCTTTCAAGCAGTCGAGTTGTCGAGACGCTTCCAGCATGGCCGGGCAAGTTTTACGGACGACGAACTGTTGGCCAAAGCTCTGCCGCCTTGGGTCGCTGGCGAAGTCGTGTTATCAGCCGACTGGGTGCGTGCTCTCCAAAGCGAGCCTCCGATCTGGCTGCGAGCTCGGCCAGCGCAGGGCCGCAGCCTGGCTTCCAGACTCGGCGACTCTTATCTGGTGGACGATTTGCCCGACGCCATTTGTTACGAAGGGGCCGAAGATCTATTTCGCACGCCTGAGTTCCAAGATGGAGAGTTTGAGTTGCAAGACTTGAGCTCCCAGGTTGTCGGATGGATTTGTGGCCCCCAACCGACGGAGAAGTGGTGGGATGCCTGCGCCGGCGAGGGTGGAAAAACGTTGCATCTGGCCGATCTGATGCAGAACAAAGGATTGATCTGGGCGAGCGATCGAGCTGAGTGGCGTCTGAAAAAGCTCAGGCTTCGAGCGGCTCGGGCGAAGCTCTTTAACTATCGGGCTGTGTTGTGGAACGGCGGCGAGAAGCTTCCGACCAAGACGAAATTTGACGGGATCTTAATCGACGCTCCTTGCAGTGGGATGGGAACATGGCACCGCAATCCGCAAGCGCGATGGACCACGACGCCAACGGATGTTGCTGAACTCGGCGCAATCCAGGAACAACTCCTCAGCCACGCCACCTCCGCGTTGAAACCAGGCGGACGATTGGTCTATGCTGTCTGCACTTTGACCAAACGAGAAACGACGGATGTGGTCGCTGCTCTCACTCAGCGATTTCCCGAATTACAGCCACTGGCGACGGTCAATCCGTTACATCCCGCCGCGCCGCCTTCGTCTCAACACTTGATGGGGCCGCGCGTCAAAGGTGGGAATGGCATGTTTGTGGCTAGCTGGCGGAAAGCTCAATGATGGTTTTTTCAATGGCCGCGGTCCCACTCTTCTCTTTAAGTTCCTTTGCGCTCTTTTGTGGCCGAAAGAAACGAAAAGTGCGGAAAGAAAAGAAGTTCTGAGGCAGCCGCCATTCACCAGGTAGGTGAGTGTCTGCGCGGTTCCCCGCTGTTTTCAATGGAATAGGTCCACAGCGGATGAAGACCTTTTTTTCATCCCGCCGGGCTGACTGGAGTTTGGACCTATCGGCTGCCTTCGTCTCCCGGAGGGAGATTCGAGAGTAGCCCGGCAGTTGACTGCCGGGTTCGCATTCGCGATTGCATAAAGTCCCGAAGGGACGGCCGAATCCCCCCAATGTCCTACGTCAGCTCCTACTGTTTGTTCAGGACAAAGGATCGCCCGAGAATAGTTCAACCGTCCCTTCGGGACTTTGGCTGTTTACTACCTAATCCCACCCTTGAAAGAGTGGGCTATTCTCGAATCTCCTCTCCGGGAGATGTGAGTCGCAAACCTCATCGGCTACAGCAACAGACCACCCGAAAATGTCCAAGCTCCAGGCACCCCTCCGGAGTGAGTTCTCCTGTCCGGACACGGAAATGGTTCCACTGAAAACAGCGGGGAACCGTCTGCGCTTGCGTAAAGCCCTCGAAGTATTTCGCTTCTTTCGGCTGAGCTGCTGATTTTAGGATTAAGGCTCTAACGCGGCTGGGACACGAGAATACGAAATAAACGCATCGGCCCATTGAGGTCGATTGGCCACTCTTCAAGTCGTTCAGACGGCACTGCGTCGATCTCCGCGAGCTTCGCCCAAGCACCGATGCCGAGAGAACCGCGGTACTCGATCGTATAAGATTTGTTCGCGGCCGCGCTGAACTCAAGCAGGCGCGCGCCGCTTGAATTGGTTCGAAGGCTGGCTTTGAGCACGCTCGATGCGTTCCTCGGGTTTGTTCCAGCGAGATACTCCTGGAGATTGCTTAAGCCATCCGCGTCCGGATCGGCTGCCGCATTGGCGGGGTTGTTGAAGTCCATGTCATAGGTCAGCTCCCAGGTATCGGGAAGGCCATCGCCGTCGGTGTCCACGAGGAAAGAACCGATTGGGAACAGCGCGCCAAGGGTCGCGCCGTTGGTGCCAGATCCGATCGCAGGCGATGTTGTGGTGAGCCGGTAGTCGTGTACGGCGGCGTCAAGAAACATGGGATCTGCGTTAGAATTACCTGTGCCTGGATAGAGGCTTGCGCCCGCGACATCGCTGTAGCTTAGGGCAATCGTGGAGAGATTGAGCAAAGCAATCGAGTTGGTGTTGCTCCAGAGGATATTGTTCCACGCGACAGCTTGGCCCCCGCCTTGGCCGGCATTTTTCTCGTAGAGGCGCAGGGCGTAATTGGAGTCAGCTATGGTATTGTTCACGATGGCAGCCGCGGAGGAGTCTTTCACAGCGATGCCCGTGTCCACGCCGTAGATCACGCAGGAGCGGACAGTGATATCGGATGAACCCTCGCCAACGGAGACGCCTTTATCGAATGGGAAATCATACATCAAACAGTTCTCCACGAGCACGCCGTTTGATTGGCTGCCGAGGTCCACAGCGTCCACGTTCGTAAGAGTTCCATGCCGAATTGTGCATCGCTGGATGACGGAGCCAGGAGCCGCAGTGTCAAAATCGATCCCGTCGCCGACAATGTCCTCGAACAGGCTGTCTTCGATGACGATGACGCCGCTGCGAAAGAGCGTCTCGTAATAGTTTCGAAAATGACAGGCGCGCACGATCAATGAAGAGGCGCTCTCGGTCACTAAAATCGGCTGATTGTAAATGGTCGGAAAGTCTGTCCCGTCGTAGTCATGGAAATAACACATTTCAAACAGACCGCTTGCGGCGTTGAGGACCGCGGTCTGTCCGTGCTCGATGTCTGCGTGGCGCATGGTCAAGGTGGCATTCGTGCCATCGGCGCCGACGCGACGCCAGTTGTTCGTCCCATTGAGTGAGCGGAACAAGACGGGTTCCATGGTCGTGCCGGCGACGTCAATGGTGCCGCCATCCTGCGCCACGATGGAAATGTTTCTGCCGAGTTGAACGAGCGCGCCGGCCTGGATGGTGAGCGTGATGTTCGTGGGCACAGTCACGTTGGTGATGACATGAATGGGGAGCGCTGAGGTCCAAACAGTGTTGGTAGTGATTGTGCCTCCAACATCAATGGCACGGAGAACGAATGCGAAATCACAAATCACAAGGCCCAAAAGTGATGCGATATATTGACGCGCAGGCGCCAGCCGCATCATTGCTGTACCGCGGCGCGGACGACGTAAGAAGGCTCTGACGTCTTCCCAGACCGCGGTGGGCTTTTCGTTGGTTGCTGTGAGCTGCTTTGGCATTGAGCGAAGCCTCTCTCGAATGATCATAGCGGGATAGCTGAGTGTCTATTGGCGACGGTTAGCGATTTCTTTTCGACCGGCAGGTCTAAGGCTGTGAGAGAACGATTCGAAAGAAGCGTGCTATTCCATTCGCCGTGATCGGCAATTGCACTCCGCGATCGGAAGTCGTCGCACTAATCTCGGCGAGCTTTTGCCAGGTGCCGCCGACCAGAGAATCGCGGAATTCAACCGTATAGGACTTCTTAGCCGCCGCGCCAAACTCCAAGACTATTACGCCACTGGAGTTAACCCGAACCTCGGCCTTGAAAACACTTGCTACGCTTCGCGGGTTCGTGCCCGCCAGAAACTCCTGCAGATTGCTCAACCCATCACCGTCGGCATCGGCCGCAGCATCCGCAGGATCGTTTGGGTTGAGACCATTGGCGATTTCCCAGTCGTTAGGGATGCCATCATTGTCCGAGTCGCCAGATGAGGCCGGAGCCGTGCCAGGATTTGGCGTGGCGCCAGTCCAATTCGCCGGATCGTTACCGTAGAGAAAATGATTTATCTTCTGGAGCGAATCGCCGTTGCCATCCGCTGAGATGGGCCAGGGTGGATCATCATCGTAGTCGATGCGATCTGCTGTAATGTAAGGAACAAAACCGAAGTCCGGTCCTGGCAAAGTCTGCGGCGCATCTGGCTTTTGCAGTTCAATCGAATCACCGCTATCCTTGAGTTTCCCTTTATATGGCCCGGCCAGTATGGCGTTGGTTCCGTAGGCACTCCGAAACGCGGCCAGCGCTGTGAGATCTGCCTGGGGGTTGAAACTGACGACCACCAGATAGCCTCCGCTTGGGATGCTCGTGCCAGGCGGAAAATCAAAATCAATTCCCTTTCTCAATCGCCAGGTATTGGATGGATTCACGGTATCGTAAAGAGGCGTCGCCAACGCGCCCACATTGTGAAGCTCGATGAACTCCAGCGCGTCATTGGTCGCGGCGGGATGATACATGAGCTCGCTGATGACGATCGGACCTACCTTTGCCGAACCATTCGGAGCGCCTGCGCCCAGCGTGAACTCATTTGTCGTGGCCGGGCTGTCCTTTCCAAAAGTCCGCTGAGCCATCGGAACGAAATGGAACCCTTGACTCGTCGAGATCCGACCAAACGAAACACCATTCTCCGCTGGACCAAAAGTCGCGAACGCACGATAGCCCGTGAGAACGCCATTATTTGCTTGCGACAAATAAGTGGCATCGCCTCTCGCCGAATTAAATGAGAACGGCTCGGCCGCTGTCGCACTGTTGAATTGATACTCGTAAAGCACAAGATAGCCGCCCGGACGGAGAATCGTATTCGCTGGAATCTGGTACTTCCGCAGATTGAGTTCCGAATCGCTCAAAAACCAGCCGCCGATGTCAACCGCCGCAGCGCTTGTGTTGAAAAGCTCGACCGCATCCTCCAGCGGCGGATCGCTATGGCTGAGCAACTCGTTAATAACCACGTTGCTGAGCGGGAGGAAATTGCTGCTGCCGGGTGTGGGCGACGCTGGAAAGCTGACGGTGTTGGCGCTGCCATCGGGCAAGCGGCCTTGAGACACTCCGATGAGTTGCGGGCCAAAGCTGACGCCGTCGATCAGCGTTCCGTTCGAGGTTGAAATCGCGAGTGATTCCCCAGAGCCGCTGAGCTTGAAGTTCGCGTGATCAGCGCCCGCGTTCAAGTTTTGGTCCGCGGTGAATTTCAGGAAACCGTGACTGCCCCGGCCGATAAAGGAGAGCGGAGGAACCGATGATTTCATCCGATCATTCAAGCTATCCGAAAGCCAGAGGCGGCTGATTTCGACCGGCTCGGCGTTTGGGTTGAAGATCTCAAACCAGTCGTCGCCCGACGCGGCGTCCGCCATCCATTCATTGATCTTCAGCGCTTGCGCGTTTCCAAGGGTCGCCGATCTGTTCGCGAGTCCGGGCGTCGGAATGTTCAGCACCCAATTCGTTCCGCCATCGGGAATCCGTCCGATCGACCAGTCCGCCGCTTGCAAACCGTAAGTAACGGCGTTTTGCAATCCGCCGCCCGCCGCCTGTGTGTTGAACAAAAAGACGGCGCCACCGTTCTCGCTCAGCCCGAAGCCAGCGTTGCTGTCCGAGGCTGGCGCGGAGGAGTCGAGTCGGAGTTTGAAAAAGCCACGGGCTGGCAGGAGCACTCCGTTGGGAACGATCCATCGTCGCGGATTCGTCACGTCATCGGTCAAGCTCATGCCGCTCAAGTCCACGGCGCTGGCCGCTGGATTGTAAAGCTCGATCCAATCCGGCTTGCTGCCGTCGGCTTCTGCCAAGGTCGTGTTGTTGGTCAGCACCTCGTTGATCACTACGGAAACTTGCGTCGTGCTGCTGCATTGGTTGGGCCCGCCCGGAGTCGGCGACACCAGAGCTCGTTGAACGGCGTCGCCATCGGGACAACGTCCGCTAGAAATTCCGATACGCTGAGGACCGTAAATCACGGAATCAATGGCCGACCGATCGGGTGCGAGCAGGGCAATTTCGCCTTGCTCGGCTGAGAGGTTGAAGTTGATCTCGTTCGCTCGTTGACCATTGCCTGAATGGAACATTGCATATCCTCCGGCTGCCATGAACGTGAGCGGCATAATGCGACTGCGCGTCGGAGTGCTGATCGGCTGATCGGTCAAATAGCTTCCGCCGAGCGCGACCGGGAGTAATTGCGGATTGTACAACTCAACGAAATCGTCCGGATAGGGACTCACCCCCACTGTGAGCCATTCGTTGATCTTGACTTGGGCGAGTTTGCCCATCGGTTGCGCTGTGTTGGCGGCACCAAAGCTGGGTTGCGATAGAAACCAATCACCGCTGCCGCCGCTGCGGCCGATGGACAGATCGGGCAGTTGCGGTCCAAACTCGACCGAATCCAGAAGAGTTCCTCCGGTTGCGGCGCTGTCCAAAAGGTACACCGCTTCGCCTGTCTCCGAGAGCGAGAACCCGAGTTGAGCTGAATCGAGCACAAGGTAAGCACCAGGCGCTAGAGTCGTTGAACCAAAAGTAAACTTGTTCGTGTTGTTAAGTTCATCGGTTAACCGCATCCCCGCCAAATTCACGGGACTGGCACCTTCATTGTAAAGCTCGATCTGGTCCGGCAAATTTCCGCTGCGGCTCGCCATCACCTCGTTGAGCCGCACACCAGGCCACGAGGTGTTCACAACCCACGAAGCGACCGTCGCTTCAGTCGCTGCTTGGAAGGTTCCTAAAGCGTTCCTGCCGATCACGGCGACCGTGTTCGTTCCAATAGAAAGGCCTGACAATGAAATCGGAGTCTCAACTGGGGTTTCGGTTTCGAACGGGCCGCCGTTCAAACTGGCGCGGTAATGCGTCACGCCTGCGCCGCCTACTCCGAGCGCCGCGGTGGTGCCAGGAGTGGGCGAACGCGGCGCGCCCGTGATGAGGGCGACAGGCGCTTTGGCCGCGATGACCGCGGGAAGCCTCGACTGCACAAACGCGCGGCGCTGGTCCATCCATGTTTTCGCCGAGTTGATCGTCCCTTGCGGAACGTAACTGCTGAGCGCTTGATCGATCAGAGCGTCAAACTGCGGCTTTGAAAATGTCGTGGCTAGCAAGCCTTGCAGCGTCGCGTAGTAAAGCGGCTCTATCTCGGGATGATGCAGCAGCCGAGCGATTGCTCTCCACGAACCTTCCGAGTCGCCGGAGATCGGACAGCAGGTCGCCCGAAAGATATCCGTGTTGGACGCCAACGAGGAGGTGCCAAGAATCGAATCCAAGTCATGATACAGCAGAATGAACCGGCGATCGGCCACTCCACGATACATGAAGTAATCGTCGTTGTTGCCGCTGTTGAGCCCGGACTCGCCATTGGCGAACAGATTCATGACGGCAAAATGCGTGAGCCATTGATCGAGGTTGATCACTTTGCGGATGTTCTCGACGGTGAAGAGCGCGTCGCTGTTTTCACCCATGATTTGCAGCATGCCAATCAAATCGGTCCAGTCATCTTCGCTCGCGTTCGTTTCCTTAAAGTAAGTGTTCACATACGCATTCTTATTAGGCCCCCGATAGTCGAAGTTCGGCGGGCGAATGTCCCGGACGACTCTGTACATATTGCCCTGGCTATCGAACGGAATCCGGCGCTGGGCCCACTCTGGGCCGTAAGCCTCATTGGCGGCATACGACCCGAACATCCCGCCGCCGGGGTTGGCGCGATTCACATTGTTGATGCGCACTTGGGCCGCGTGGGAATAGTCGCCCATCGCTCCCGACTTGTTGGCCAGCCAGCTTCCAAAGTGTTGAATAGGCACCTGCACCGTGTTGAAGTTGATCTCCGCCCCTCCCTTCCATAGCCCGTCCCTGCGGAAGGCCACGTGGTAATTTGGCGGATTCGCCGTGCGGCTGCCGTGGCCCCGATTGCGAACTCCTGTGAGATAGCGCAACTCTGTTCCCGTGCCGTCAATGCTGATGAACGTGGCGTTCATCTGAGAGTTCGGGCCTTCGCTCGAACTCTGCGATGGAATGACCTGAAGCTCCGCTCGCTCGCTCTCGGTCATGATGATTTTGTAGAGCGGTTGAATCCCCGTATAAGCGGTGTCATCCACTTGCAACAGAGCGTTAACCACTTGCCCGATCGGACCTCCGCCATCTGCCGCAGCAATGGCCGGCGCCGGCCATGTGCGAGTGTTCCCAAGGGCGTCGCCGGCGGTCACGTAGAATTCGACGACCGCGTTGTTCACCTGCGTGGGCAGAGTCGCAGTGAAAATCCCGTCGCGCGCTGACGCATCGCCGTTCTGACCGTCGTCCCGCATCGGAAGGGTTTTGAAGGGCGGCGGTGTCGCGGCATCGACTCGGTAGCTTAGCAGGACCGTCACGCCGTCGGCAGACTCGTCGGTGACTTGAGCTGTCACAAGAATCGCCTCGCTCGATCTCGGGACGATCGGAAAGTGCCCGACGTTCTGAATCAATGGAGCGGTCTCAGTCTTGAGGACAGAATTTGCTTTGCCCGGGGTTCCTTGCGCGACCTGGCTTGAGGCCCAATTTTGGCCGCTGTTGTTTGAAATCTTCGGGTTGATCAATTCCAGCGATTTGCCAAGGCCGTCGTGTTCCGCGAACCATTCCCAACCGCGATGATTGCGATCCAGCGGCCCACGGCGGCGAATGGCCCAGTCTCCTTCATCGGCGTAATGCACGCTATCCACACGTTTGCTCTCCGGGTCATCGAGATGGATGTCTTCACGATTGTTACTCAGCATTCCAGTCCAATTTCCGACCGCGTTGTTCACTCCAGGATATTTGTTTCTGAACACGGTCAAATCCGCTGCCGCGACGAGGAAGCCGCCCGCCGGAATGCTGACGCTCGGAAAACTGAACTTGACCGCGCCACGCAAGCTCCACCCTTGCAAGTTCACCGGAGCGGCGCCGCGATTGAAGAGCTCGATAAATTCTTCGAGCGGATTTTCCGAAGAAGGATGATACATGATCTCGCTGATGACGACATCCGAGTTGCTCGAATCGAGCAGATACGTCCACAATTCGCCGGTAAATGGGTTGTTCGACTGATCTCGGATTCCATTGGAGGGAGCCCAGCTTAAAGCGACAGTGCCTTGCGCGGGTTGCTTGAAGGTGAATGTGTAGGGGCCCGCGCCCGTCCCCGAGAGCCCCGTGGCCGGTCTCGAATTGATCAGTAGATCCGAGGCTTTTAGACCCGTGATGGATTCGCTGAATGTCACCACAATATTTGTCAGATTCGCCGTGGTAGAACCCGCAAGAGGACTCAATCTCTCGACGGAGGGCCCGACCGTATCGACCCACTCGTATTGCCACGTCGCTGCCGCGTCGCTGCTGTTGAAAGCGTTGGGAGGTGTAAAGGTGTCTGTGATTCCATGAGACGGCACCCAGCGCACTGTCACGGTTCCTGGTGTCGGGGGCTGGAAGGTGAACGTGTATCGGTTGTCCGATCCTGCAACCTGCGTCGCGGGGATGCTGTTAATCAGGAGATCGGACGCATCCACTCCTCTCACCGCCTTGCTAAAGTTGACCGTGATCTGAGTCAGGTTCGAGACCGGGCCGGGCGACGGCGATTGGCTGACCACGGCGGGACGGGCGACGTTTGCGCTGACCGTGACGTTGACGACGCTGGACGTTGCGGAAAGGCCCGCCGCGTCGGAAGCGACCGCCACGAGGCTGTAATTCCCGGCTGGGACAGAGTTCCATGAAAAACTAAAAGGGCTGGTCGTGTCGTCGCTAAGTTTCACATTGTTGGAATAAAAAGCGACATTGGCGACGGTTCCATCGGGATCGAATGCGTTGGCGGAAATCGTGAAGCTGGCCGGCGCCCCGAAAGCCGCGCCGCCGACGGGGTTGGTGATCGCGACGATCGGTCTTGCATTCGTCGGCATCGAGACTGCCGTCAGATCGAGATCAAAGCTAACATCCGAGCTGGTGAGGTTGACCTGATGAATCTCAACGGCGATCACGTTCTGGCCTTCGACCAGGAGTCGAGGATCTATGTTTTGGCTGTAAAACATGGTCGTTTCATCCGCGGTGGTGGCATTGCCGCTCGCGAAAGTGGCAGGCGTGATGGCGCCGGCGGGCATGTTACTTCGGAACACTTCCGTTCCGTTCAGATAAACGACGCCGCCATCGTCCCGCAGCAGCCTCACGGTCAGTTGGGTGACTGACGCGACATCGGTGAGCGAGAACGTCCGACGGAAATAAGTCGTGGTATATCGGCTGTTTGCACTAGGGCCAAAACTGACCACGGTGGCCTCATCACCATCGCCATATCCCAATTGCGCCTTGCCCGTTTTCCATGAGATGTCGGCGAACTTCAGCTCTCTCCACGCCGTGCCTTGGTCCGAGCCGTTGTCGAGGTAAGTCCATTCGCTCCCGGCCGCGAACACCATGTTTGTAGATGGGACTTGTGCCGACATGACAGCAATCGAGATCGGGACAGATGTCGCCACGATGCCGCCGGATTGCGTTGCCACGGCGCGGAGCGTGTAGTTCCCCACTGCAACGTTGGTCCAGGAGAAACTGAACGGACTCGACGAATCTTCTCCAAGCTTTCTGCTGCCTTCGAAAAACTCGACTCGCGTGACATTGCCAGCCGCCGCGGTGGCCGTGGCGTCAATAGCGATGGTTGCGGGCGCCAGGTAGAGCGCGCCGGAACCCGGCCGCGTGATGTTCACAGACAACGGCGATGGCTGCGACTTCGCCACATAGACGCCAATGTCCGCGCGGCTCCCGTCCGGATCCAAGGGAGTGGCTGGATCGCCCGCATCGATGCATGGGGAACCTTCTTGAAGATGAAAATCACCGGCAGCGGCGTTCTTGAAGAGCGGATCCGACGTGATATTTCCCTCGCCGGGCCACGACTCCGACAGAGCGCAATATTTCACCGACACAAATTTCTCCGGCCCGAAATCCGAATACATCGCGTCCGGCGCACGGACAATCGTGTGAGTCATGTAGATGTTGATGTTCCCAGCCGCAGCGTTGGCTTTTGTCGCGGCGCTGACCCCTCGGTCAGTTATCCCCGTGATGGTGCATTGATCGATCGTGAAAACAGCAAGAGGCCCACCGCTCTTGGCGGATACGCCAGAAAAGCAGTTGGCGATAAGAGACCTCCGGAGAATGACCTCGCCATTAAACGCGCTGATGCCTTTGGCATCTTCATTTGGATTTGGCCAATCGCGAAGAATGCAGTTCTCGATCGTGACATTTGAATCGAGCGTATCCACCGCATCGTCGTCACCTCCGGCAATAACCGATCCGGAAAGCGTCAGCGAACGTCCGGCAGACGAGTGGAGATAGATGCCATCCGCGTCGTCGGGGCCGTTCATCTCCATGATGTAACTGTTGGTGAAGACAAGCCCGGTGCCCGCGATCTCCGGACCCATGCGAGCCCTCGCCAGCACGGAGTCGCTAAAGGTAAGAGTCGAACCGTTTGCCATCATGATTTTGCCGATCGTGACGCCGTCCGAAGTCAGGTCCGAGATCACGGAGCTTTCGAAGGAGATCGTCGAGTTACTTGGACGGATGGCAGGGCTCGTGCCGGTGTGGCCTTCGCCCGGAGCGCGGCCAGCCTTCGAAATGAAGGTGTATCGATAGATGGAGGGCTGCGCATCGTCGTGCCGAATCTGGCCCCAGTTCTGATTTGAATTCGAGCTCGTGATCGTCACTGGTTGGAGTTCAGTTCCGAGAGACTGGATCGAGCCATTGACAATGATACCGATGCCGCTCGTGCCCGCGGAGACGCCATTGATCCGCACCAGAGTGTTCGGCTGAATGGTGAGAGTATGGCCGACGGGCACCGTGACAGTGCCGTTCACATTGACAACGCCGCTCCAAGTGGTGGTCGCGCCGGGGAGTGGGCCGCCGACGCTTGTTACCGGCTGACTGCTGAAATTGCTGATCGCTCGCGCTGCGTTCTCTCCATTGACCGTGGCCGTTAAATTGAAACCTTCGTTGCCATCAATCGTGATTAATGCGGTTCCCAGCCCATTGCGGAGCATCATCCGGTTGGTGGATAGCGTGACCCCAGGCTGATCGACGGCGAGGGTAGCTTGCGCGTCCCACAGGCTCCAGTCCCGCGCGCCGGTTCCGTCACGCACCTCCACGCGGGTCAGAAACGGGACGCCGCGCAGATAGCTGGCCGGAACAATAAGTTTTACCTCGGCCGACGAACGCTCGACGATGCCCAACGTTGCCCAGGACATGAGGACAAACAAACACCAATGACTTCTTCCTATGTTCATAAAGCATCCAGCCATTCGATCGGCGAATGCGCTCATCTGACAGCAAACCGTGATCCAAGAAAGCGTCGAAATTCAAAGGTAACGGATTGGAGGTCGCCAAGCCATTAATCTTCACAGCAGCTCTCGAAGCTTACAACAGAAAGACCGGGCTGCGGAGCCCGGTGTTCATTGGAGAGCGAGCGAATTTACTGCGCGACGAGCCTGTAGAACTTGCGGGCAGCGGTCGTTTGCACAGCGATCGTGCCCTGAGGATTGCTGGCCACGTCCACCCACGGGCCGGTCACATCGGCTGCTTCTTGCAGTTTGCCGCCGCCGGTCCAGGAGATCGTTAGGGCGGCGCCGGTCAGACTCAGTTTGCCGAATAAGGGTTTCGGCGTTTCACTGGGTTGGGCGGCTATTTCCACAAAAGCGACTTTGTTGTTCGACGCTTTTGGACCGTTGCCGAGCGTCAATCGCCCGTCGCTGACGGTCACCATGCCTGAGCCCTCCGCAAAGCGTTCGGTGGCAGTCGGAGTTCCAGAGACGATGGTGACCCCTTCCGCCTGAAGGTCGAACACACTGTCTTGATTGTCAGGATCGCCCGAAACGGCATACACGCTGTAACGCCCGTTGGGCACTTCAATTTCCCAGGACCGGCCCGCTGGCAAGGCTTTTTGGAGGTGATTGAAAGTGTCGTAGCGTTTATCAGGGGAATTGGCTGAGTTTCGTTCGCGGGCATTGGCAGTGTTGTCCACATCCCAGCCATATTTTAATCCGTTGCCCCGGTCGCCGAACACATCGCCCACATCAGGCAAGTAGCCGGGGATCGCCGCCGTGCTGGCTGCTTGGAAATTGACGCTGATGATTTTCCCGACTGTGATTTTGACGAGCTTGGAGGACGCGCTTCGGTTGCTGTTATCAGTGACGATGGCGTTCAGCGTGTATCGGCCCGGATTGACGTTGTTCCAGACCACACGAAAAGGGGCGCTCGTCGCTTGTCCAATCTTGTTCGTGGAACCGTAAAAGAATTCGACTTTGCTGATTTGGCCTCCTGTCACGGATGCGTCAGCCGAGAGGGTGATGTTTGTAGGAACCGTGGGGAACGAAGCATCGTTCGCCGGACCAGTGAGGGTGACCGTCGGTAAAGAAAACTGGGGTGTGATGACAACTCCGTACATGTTGTTTCCCGCGTTGTCGGCTTGCAACAGGGAGAACGTTCCGGCGGCCACGCTCTTCACATAGACCGACGACCAATTCTGGATCGATCCGCCCGACCCAACTGCGTCGCCGCCTTCGTCCACGCCCACTTCATCGGGAAGGGTCGCATCACCGGTTCGGTTTAATCCGTTGAGGACCGGCTTCCAGCCGTTGTCCACCAGCCAACCCATGTTTCCAGCGGAGAAATCCGGCGGGTTTGAAGCGTCGCTGTCTCCCAATCGGTTATCGGCCAGGAGATAGACCAGCGCGGGGTCGGAAATGGTCACATCCAATTGCAAGCTGGTGTTGTCACGATTGTCATTGCCGATCATGATGTACTCGCCTCCAACCAGATAGTTCTGAAGGCGCAAAGCCGGTGTCGCGCCATTCCATTGGTGGATGCGGTCCACGTAGGCGGGCACATCTTCGCCAAAGCGCGGCACCGTGAGTGGGGTGAGAAACTCGCCCGCGACGCCATTGCTGAAGCTGACCCCAGTCCATTTCGCGGTGACGGTGTCCGTTGTCTCATCGTCGCCGCCCGTCTCAACGACTTTGGTGATGATCGCCTTGAATGGAACTGTCTTGAAGGACCACTCTCTCTTGAACGAAGTTCCGGCTGTATCGTTGAAAACAAGGCTCACTGGGAAGACTGTGTTCAACGCGAGTGATCCAGGAGGATCGTAGGCGACGGCAACACCATCGATGGTCGTTGAAACTTGCGCGGCGCTTGTCACGTTGTTGCCATTAAAAGTCAGCACCACGCTTCCCGGTGCGACCTGAGTCGTTCCGTTGACGATGGCCGCCATCACCACCGCATCCGCTCCGACATCGCCGCTCGCGGAAACTGGCGAAACGTCGCTGATATAAGGCAGGCGTGCTGTAGCGCTGACCGGGACAAACACCAAAAAATTCACCTGGAACTCTCCCAATCCTGTGCTCGTCAACCGGAACGTGGTCGTGCCCGATAGGGTAATGGCGACCGGGCTTCCCGAGACGCTGGCGAGAGGGACGTAGCTAAACGGGTTCGAAGCGGGAACCACAAAGGTCCCGAGGGCAAATGGCGTCTGGCTTGTTGTCGCACGGTCTCCGTTGATTTTATCGAGACGCAGTTGCGTGCCCGTGCCGCTCGAGGCGCGCAAATACACGTTGTAGGTATTATTGTTTAAGACACGCGTGTAATTCATCCAATCGCCCGCCGCCATTTGGTTCACCTGATAGTCCGCGGCGGTGACGGTAAAGCCGGAGCGCTGCCCGTCAGCCGAAACAGCCAATCCAGCGTAGTCGCTCGGACGGTACTGCGCGGCCACTGTCGTCGCGTTGTTATCGTGATAATCGACCTCTGGCTTGCCGGTCAACTTGGCGTAACCCGCCGGCTGCGAAGTCGCCAAAAACTTTCCGCTCTCGTAGTTGTAATCTTCTGCTTCCACCGTCACCGACGTGCTCGTGCTGAATGTGTCAAAGGTGAAATGATTGGTGGTGGATCGTCCAGCTTGGTCCGAAACGGTGAGTTGGGCTTGGTAGATCGTGTCCGACTTGAGACCGTTGAAAGTCGCGGTGCGCTTCGTGGTATCGCCGCCGAGAGCCAGATTCGCGGACACATCCACGCCATTGAGCGACAAGCTCACGTTGGTTGTGGCGATCCGATTGGGGGCAATTGTGCCGACGGTGATAGTGATTCCACCAGCAGGATTGTAGAACAGGACGTTGTTGGTGGGGCTCAAACTCAGAACTTGCGGTGGCGTTGTCGGAGATCCCGGGAGGGCAGTCACCACTGCGCCGTACATGTTGCGGCCGCCGTTGTCGGGTTGAAAAAGCGAGAATGTTCCCGCGGCGACGGTCTTCGAGTAAACTGAGGACCAATTGTTGATGGCAACGCCGGGTCCAACACCATCGCCGCCTTCATCAACGCCGACCTCGTCGGGAAGTGTCACGTCCGCGGTTCGGTTTAACCCGTTCAGGACCGGCTTCCAACCGTTGTCCACGAGCCAAGCCATGTTGCCGGCAGAGAAATCGGGCGGATCTCCCGCGTTCCCATCCGATAGCCGGTTATCGACGAGCAGATAGACAATTGCAGCTTCGGAAAGGGTCACGTCCAATTTCAAGTCAGCGTTATCACGATTGTCGTTGCCGATCATGATGTACTCGCCACCGACCAAATAGCTTGGCAAGGGCATCGTCGGCGTCGCTCCATTCCATTGGTGGATGCGGTCCACGTACGCCGGCACTTCCTCGCCGAACCGCGGAACTGCGAATCGCGTGAGAAATTCGCCGGCCACGCCGTTGCTGAAGGTGACGCCGGTCCACTTGGCCGTCACGGTATCCGTGGCCTCATTGTCGCCACCCGTTTCGACAACGTTGGTGATGATAGGCACCGCGGTCGCTGACAACGCCGACAATGCCAGGACTGTTGCCGTCATCATGGCGCGGGAGGAATGGATTAAGGCCGAGACAGATTTTCTTTTCATGTGTAATGCTGGATTTGCGATTGATCGCGGGATTCTATTATCCCGTGGTATAACGGCAATTCCTCCGACCGGTCAACCGTTTTGCTTGGGTCTTCAGCGATTCTCGTTTTGGCCCAGGACACTGTCCGTCGCATGTAGTCCCGGCTTTAGCCGGTTTTCACGCGGAGACCCGCTAAAGCCGGGGCGACATACCGCACTGGAGTTCCACTTGTTGGCGACTAGGTGCCGCGCAAAATTTCCACGTGAACAGAGATATTGAATGTCACTTATTCGGGGTTGTAAAGCCGGGTGGATGGAGCAGAATCGGCCCGTGTTTATGGCCGAGATTTCGGACCCAAGCTTGCTGAGGCGATGGGGCTCTCAGCGGACGGCCATCGAAGACTCGATCAGAAAGTTCAACGAACCAAGAAGCGAAAGGTGAATCACTATGAACAAGATGACCCGCAGGCATTTCCTTCAATCCACGACTGCAACCAGCGCCTTGGCTGGCTTCGGTATTCTCGGCTCGAAACCGTTTAGCCGTGTGCTGGGCGCGAACGAAGAAATTAAAGTAGCCGTTGTCGGAGTCAACGGGCGAGGCGCGTCGCACATCGAAGAATTCAGGAAGTTGTCCGGAGTGCGGGTCGCTGGCTTGTGCGATGTGGATCTGAAGGTGCTGGAAGGGCGAGCCAAGAGCTTGGCCGGAATTAAGAAGTATCAGGATGTGCGACAACTGTTGGACGATAAAGATATCGATGCCATCTCTGTCGCGACTCCCAATCACTGGCACTCGCTCATGACAGTCTGGGCTTGCCAGGCCGGCAAAGACGTTTATGTCGAGAAACCTTGCAGCCATAATGTTTTTGAAGGCCGTCAATCGGTCGAGGCGGCGCGCAAATACAATCGCATTGTCCAGCATGGCACCCAAAGCCGCTCGGGTAATTTTGCGAAGCTGGTGGCGATCGCGAAGAGCGGCAAGTACGGCAAATTGCTGGTCTCAAAGGGCTATTGTTGCAAGCCGCGATGGAGCATTGGATTTAAGCCGATCAAAACACCGCCGACGAATCTTGATTTCAACATTTGGCTTGGCCCCGCCCCGGCCCAACCGTTTCACGAGAATATTGTCCACTACAACTGGCATTGGTTTTGGGACTTTGGCAATGGCGATATTGGCAACCAAGGCGTGCATGAAATGGACAAGGCTCGCTGGGCGGTCGGCGGCACTCTCCCGCGCAGCGTGATCAGCCTTGGGGGCCGATGGGTCGATGAACGGGACTTTCGAGATCAGGGTCAGACGCCGAATCAAATGGTCTCTGTGCTGGACTATGGCGATTCGCTTGTGTTGTTCGAGACGCGCGGGCTCGTCGCCAAAGACAAACGCTTCCCTCAGATCGTGGACAACGAACTCTACTTTGAGGAGGGTGTTGTCAAAGGCGACAAATTCTATCCTAAAGGGAAGAAGGAAGGGGAACCTTTGGTCAATGTGGACTATCACGTTCATCCGGGTGGCCACTTCGGCAACTTCATGAATGCGGTCCGGAGCCGGAGATACACGGAACTCAACGCCGACATTCTCGAAGGCCATTATTCCTCTGCCTTGTGTCATCTCGCGAACATCTCCTACCGCATGGGAAATCCGCGTCCGTTCGAAAAGCCGAAGGATTTCAGCAGCAATCAAGTCGTTGGCGATAGCATCATGACGCTGCTCGAAAATACAAAAGCCATCGGTGTTGAACCGGAAAAGACAACCCTATGGGTCGGGCCCAAGCTCGAGTTTGACGCTGCAAAAGAGCAGTTTGTGAATAACCCGGCGGCGGATGAATTGTTAACGCGCGTGTACCGCAAGCCTTTCGAAGTGCCACAGAAAGTTTAACGTTTATAGCTCCGAGGTTTCCGGTGAGTTCAGGAGTAGAGGCGCAACGGTCCAATCTCGGAACAAAGGGCGTTCAGGGAGCACCAGCCCACTCCAACAGGTGTCAGTCTCAGCCACGGTAGAAAATCGTTGGTAAATCTCTTGAATGGGACCAAAACCTACTAATAGCCTGGACTGACACCTTCTTGGATACGCTCGTCGTGCTCGATGTCGTGCTTCGTTTGTGCTGAACACAGGGTGAAAATGTGCTTTGGCGTCGGATATCGAGAAGGGGTTCAGCCGTCCCTCCGGGACTTATGCAATCGTGAATCCAACCCAGCAGTGAACTGCTGGGCTATTATCGATTCTCCCCTTGGGAGATCGATGCTGCCGTCTCCTTCCGGGAGGTGGAGGCCGCCATCTCCCGGAGGGGAGATTTGAGAATAGCCCACCCTTTCAAGGGTGGGATTGCGTAGCAAACAGCCAAAGTCCCGAAGGGACGGCTGAACTCTTCTCGGGCGATCCTTTGTCCTGAACAGACAGTAGGAGCTGACGTAGGTCATTGGGGGATTCGGCCGTCCCTGCGGGACTTAAGCAATCGCTCATTCGAACCCGGCAGTCAACTTCCGGGCTATTCTCGAAT
>CAMAWP010000077.1 GCA_945861765.1 Akkermansia muciniphila
CTGGATCGACTAAGCATCGGACTTCCAGCGCATTCAGAACAGAGGATTGTTCGCGCTTGGGCAGGCAAAAGAGTGCTGACATCCCGTGAGTAAAACAAAGTCAGCGGAAAATGTCCAAAAAAATCGCTCTTTCTTTATATCCTGGTTGACCTAATTGCATTTCTTGAAACCGCCCTGTTCCGCATAATTCCGTTGAAAGCCGACGCAGAATCATTAGCATCCTGAATCTCTTGCCGGATCGGCAGGGACTAAATTGACTCATGAAAAGCTATAACATTGCTGTGATTGGCGGCGACGGGACCGGACCCGAAGTGGTGCGTGAAGCCGTTAAAGTGCTGGATGCTGCCGCCAAAAAATTTGAACTCAAATTAAACTACACGAACTACGACCTGGGCGGAGACCGCTTTCTGCGCACCCAGGAGGCATTGCCCGACAGCGTCGTCGAAGAGCTTCGAAAATTCCCCGCGATTCTTCTCGGCGCGATCGGCCATCCCGATGTGAAGCCGGGCGTCCTTGAAAAAGGAATTCTGCTGCGGCTGCGATTTGAACTCGAACAATACATCAACCTTCGTCCTGTTAAACTCTATGACGAGCGATTCTGCCCATTGAAAGACAAGAAACCGGAAGACATCGACTTCGTGGTCGTTCGCGAGAATAACGAAGGTCTCTACACCGGTTCAGGTGGTTTTGTGTTCAAAGGAACACCGCATGAAATCGCGGTTCAGGAAAGCATCAATACCCGGCGTGGTGTCGAACGTTGCCTGCGCTTCGCTTTCGAATTTACGCGCAAGCGGAACAAAGGGAAGAAACTGATGCTCAGCGGCAAGACCAACGTCTTGACCTATGCTTTCGACCTCTGGGAACGGGCCTTTCACGAAGTCGGCAAAAAGGATTTTCCTGATATTCAGCGTGATTATGCGCACGTGGATGCCACGACAATGTGGTTTGTGAAAAACCCCGAGTGGTTCGACGTGATTGTGACGGACAATATGTTCGGCGATATCATCACTGACCTCGGAGCGATGGTTCAGGGCGGGATGGGAATCGCTGCCGGCGGAAATATCAATCCCAGCGGCACGAGCATGTTCGAACCGATCGGAGGCAGCGCTCCGAAATACACGGGCCAAGGAGTCATCAATCCGCTGGCTGCGATTTGTGCGGGCCAGATGATGCTCGACTTTTTAGGCGAACAAAAAGCTGCTCAAGCGATCGAAGCTGCTGTGATCAAAGTCACGCGCGAGAAGATCAAGAGCCTGGCCGCCGGAAAGATGGGATACACGACCTCGGAGGTTGGTGACTTGGTCGTGGCCAGCCTCTAAGTCGAGCCGTGCTATTTCCCCATCGGCGTGCGCAGGCCATCCGCTGAAAAAGATTGAAGCCGCAGCCGCGAGGGACGCCCCTCGCGGCTGTCTTTGAGCAAATTCGACTTTTGGAGTGCATGAGATCGGGCTCAGGTTTGCTCGTCACTAATCCGTGCAGCCGCCGTGCGCCAAAACTAACTGTTACCCAGGAGAGGCAGCGCAACTTCCATTTCGTCAGCGATTGACGCGCTGACGTTGATGCCATTACCCTCCCGCCCATGCGAAATATTTTGGTGACGGGCGGCGCGGGCTTCATTGGCTCGAATCTGACCCTGACATTGCAGCAAAAGTATCCGGAAGCCCGGATCGTGGTGGTGGATGATTTCCGTTCCGGAGATTTTAAAAACCTTCAAGGTTACCGGGGCGACTTTGTGACCGCGGACGTCTCCCGGCTCGATTGGCAAGCGCAGTTTAAGGACCTGATTTTCGATGCCTGCTTTCATGAGGCTTCGATCACCGACACGACAATTCACGATCAATTTCTCCAGACCCGTGACAATGTGGAAGGGTTCAGGCGTTTGCTGGAGTTTGCCCTCTCTCATCATACTCCAGTCGTGTACGCGTCCTCCGCCGCCACCTACGGCATTGGCGCCACTCGGATGAGCGAAGACCAGCCTCCCGCCCCGGCAAATGTTTACGCATTTTCCAAGGTGCAGTTGGATAATCTGGCCCGGAGTTACAGACGCAGGCATCCGTCCTGGAAGATTGTCGGTGTCCGCTATTTTAATGTTTATGGCCCACGCGAGGCGCACAAGAAGGCGGCGGCCAGCATGATCTACCAGCTCTACCTCCAAATGAAGTCGGGAAAACGTCCCCGAGTTTTTCGTGCCGGCGAGCACAAGCGCGATTTCGTTTATGTGAAAGATGTCGTGGCCATGACCGTTGCTGCCCTGGCAGCGCCGCAAAGCACGGTCTATAACTGCGGATCGGGTCAACCATTCTCCTTCAACGAGATCATTGCCGAATTAAACAGGAATCTTAACACGAGCCTTGAGGCAGATTACTTTGAAAATCCCTACACCTTCTATCAGCCCCACACCGAAGCCGACCTCACATTAGCGAAAAATGATTTGAAGCATAATCCGGAGTTTTCGCCTGCGGCTGGGATCGCCAATTATGTGGCTTACCTGGAAGGCCGGAGCCAATAGCAGTTCAAAAGTCCGTTTTGGGATTCTCAGTAATAGGGATATCCCCGGAGCGGCGCGATCCTTCTGAAACTTTGTCTTATCACATGGAATAAAAATTATGGCAGATTCATTACCTCCCTCCTCGAACACCCCTCGAAAGCGTTCCTCATGGGTTAAGACATTGGCGATTGTCGCCACGACCCTCCTGGCTTTGCTTGTGATCCTCTACTTCGTCGCGACCAGTTCTGCATTCATCAAGAGCGCGGTGCTGCCGCGTGTGGGCAAAGCCATCAACGCTGAACTCACTGTTCAGGATCTGGCACTCAGCCCGTTCTCTCAAATCAATTTGAGCAAACTAGCCTTGAAGACCATCGGGACCGAACCGCTTCTGATCGCCGATGACGTCCGAATCCGCTACAAGCTGTTCTCGATTCTCGGCGGCAAAATCGAAGTCGAAGAAGTTTCAATCGTTGCCCCTATTGTTCAAATCGTCCAGGAGGCCGATGGCACGAGCAACCTAGACCCGGTGCTGAAGACAGGGAAACAGCAACCGAACGAGACGTCCCAACAGAAAGGATCGACGCAACTGGCTGTTCGCAATGTCGCTCTGAAAAACGCCACTGTTCGCTTCACGAAAAAGGAGAAAGACGGATCCAGCCAGACGACCGAACTCAGCAATGTGGATGTCACACTCGATCAATTGAAAAACGGCGACCCTAGCAAATTGACCTTGGCTGCGGGTTTGAAACTGGGGCGCAATTATCCGCCCTCGGCAAAAAGAACCAACGACGTTCTGGAAGGCAAGATGAACGGAACCTTCGGTTTTGCGCTCGATGCCGACCTACGTCCTAAAAGTATCAACAGCACTGCTCGTCTCGATGTGACTCGCGCCGAAGGAGCCTTTCAAGACCTGGCCGGCCTTGGCGGCACGTTGCAAGCCGAAGTGACTCCGACTGACATCAAGCAAGTGACTCTGCGCTTTGAACGCGGCGGTCAGGGACTCGGCCAATTGGCTATCAGCGGGCCGCTGGATCTGGCGAAAACTGAGGGAAAGCTAAAACTGGAAATCCAGTCTATCGACCGGCAGGTGCTCAATCTTTTGGGAGCTAGCCGTGGATGGGACTTTGGCAACTCGAAATTGAATGCGACGAACCTGATCGAACTCGGCCAGAGCGGATCGGTGATCGCCGCCACGGGCAAGGTTACTGGAGACCAAATCGGTATTCGCCAAAACAATCAATCCACGCCCGCCTTGGATCTGGACGTGAACTATCAATTCAGTGTCAATTTGAATCAGAAGACGGCTGCGGTGCAGACCTTGAGCATTCTGGGTAAGCAAAATCAAAACGAATTACTCCGCGCTTCGTTGGATCGCCCCATGAACCTGAATTGGGGGAGCAGTGCTCAGGGGCTTCCTGATTCCACCTTTCAACTGGCGATCCAACAGTTGAATCTGAGGGATTGGCAAGCAGTGCTCGGGACAAATCTCCCAACGGGCAAAGTCGGCTTGCAACTCAACATTCGCGCGGAGAAGGACGGCAAGCAATTATCCACGAAATTCGCCAGCCACATTCAAGATTTCGCCGTCCGGTTCGGCACTAATGGGATCGATCAAGTCGAGGCCAAGCTCGACCTGACCGGACAGATCGAGGATTTGAAAATCGTCAGCCTGGAAAAGTATCAGTTTGAACTTCTTCAAAAGGGCCAGCCTCTCGCAAAAAGCAGCGGCTCGGCCCGGTATGATCTCTCGAATAACGACATCACTTTGCAGTCAGCCACTGAAGTCTCACTGGCGAACGTCCTTCAGCAATTCCCTTTGGCGGAAGCGAGCGGTTCGGGCGGAGTGGTTAAATTGACCTCCAATTTCACTCGGAAGAATGACAAGCAAACCGCGGTCGGCACTCTTTCGTTGATCGATTTCACAGGCCGGTATGCTGATTACCATTTTCAAAATTTCCAATCCTCCGTGGATTACGACGTGGACAGCGCTCAACAGCTCCTTCAGATCCAGCGCTTGAATTTGACTTTCAGGCAAGGCTCGGAAGCGGGAGGCAACGTGGAGTTAAGCGGCCGATATCATCTCACGAACCGCTCTGGTCAGATCACTTTTAAACTTCTCGACCTCAACCAAAACGCGTTCCGTCCCGTGCTGGCCGCATCGCTGGGGCAGATGAAACTGGTTTCAGCCTCGCTAAATGCCAACGGATCGGCCAGCTATGATCCCAGCGGCGAATCGGCCGTGAAAGCCGACATCAACCTAGTCAACTGCGTGATCGACGACCCGCAACAGAAGATCCCGCGCACCCCTCTGAGCGTGCAGTTCAAGCTGGATAGCTCACTCCGGCAACAAAACGTTGATCTGCGGCAGTTCATCGTGGCCTTGCGCCAGGGAAACGAGCCGGCCGGCAGTTTGGATCTCACGGGCCGTCTGAATCTTACCAATCATGTCGGCCAACTCGCGTTTAAGGCGGTGGACCTCAATCAAACCGCGCTTAGACCGCTCCTGGCGTCCTCCCTGGGCGATAACAAATTGATCTCGATCAACGTGAATGCCAATGGCACGGCCAGCTACGATCCTAAAACCGATTCGGCGATCAAGGCCGACTTTAGCGTGGCTAATTGGGTCGTCGAGGATCCTCAGAAGAAACTTCCGCGCGCTCCATTGAGCGCCCAGTTGAAAATCGACAGTTCGCTCCGACAGCAGATCCTCGATCTCCGCCAGTTCGTCGTCACGCTGTCACCCACCCAACGCGCACAAAATCAATTCCAAGCCAAGGGGCAACTCGACCTCAACAAAACGAATGCGACCCCGAGCCAAATCAGCCTGCAAGCCGAATCCTTCGATGTCACACCTTACTACGATATGTTCGCCGGGAGTGGAGCGACGAACGCCCCTGCCCCACGGCCATCGACGGTGAAGAAAGAAACCGAGCCTGCTCCGGTCGATCTGCCGTTTCAGCAGTTGACCGCCGACTTGAAGGTGGATCGCTTTTATCTCCGAGCCCTGGTGATTACAAACCTTCAAACGACAGTAAAAGTAAATCGAGGCGAGGTGACAGTGAAACCGCTGCAACTGTCGCTGAACGGAGCGCCGGTCAATGCCAGCGCGGTCCTGAACCTCGCGGTCCCTGGTTACAAATACGACATCTCGCTGGTCGCCGACAAAGTCCCGATCGAGCTTCTCGCAAATGGTTTTTCCACGAACTCCACAAGCCGACTCCAGGGAGAGTTGATTGTGCAGGCTCAGCTTAAAGGAAGTGGCGTGACCGCGCCCAGCCTCCAGAAATCTTTAGCCGGGCAGCTTTCGTTGAGCATGACCAATTTGAATCTCGAAATTGTGGGCAAGAAAACGAAGCGTCTGCTGGACCCCATCGCTCTGGTCTTGCGCGTCCCTGAGCTGACCCAAACTCCGTTGAATTGGGTCAATGCCAAAGCCGATATCGGCCAAGGAAAAATCAACGTCACTCAGTTCGGCGTTATGAGCCAGGCGTTTTACGCAGAGGGCCAAGGCGTCATTCGAATCGCCGAGGTGCTGACGAACTCGCCCCTGGATCTCCCGATCAATCTATCACTGCGTCGATCGCTGGCCGAGAAGGCAAATCTAGTTCCAGCCGACGCCCCAACGAATACGGCTTACGTACAGTTGCCAACCTTCGCAAAACTCGAAGGAACTTTGGGTGATCCTAGAACTGAGATTAATAAGTTGGTGATCTCCGGACTGCTCCTGCGTTCGGCTGCCGGGATTTCGCAAATCGGCAATAAGGCGGGCAACATCCTCCAAGGGGTCGGAGGGATTTTCTCCGGACAGAAACCGCCGAGTATCAGCACAAATGTTCTAAGTCGAACCAATGCCATAGCGGCTCCCAAGACTAACAAGCCAGCAAAGTTCAGTCCGCTGGATTTGCTGGATTTAATTCCAAAGAAAAAATGAGAAGCGAGCCATGAACAGGAGCACTCGATGATCATCGGCATCTCGCCCGCCACTTTCCAGGTTGCCGCCTTGGCCGATCGCACGCGTCGTAACACTCGACTACCGCCCGACCGCCGACTCAGTCACCTCTTCCATATCGACTATGAATGACATCGAAAATTATCTACAGAAGCATGAAGAGCGTTTCATCCGCGACCTCTGCGAGTACGTTCGTTTCCCGAGCGTTTCCGCCCAGCCGCACCATCGAAAAGATTTAACAGCCTGTGCTGAGTGGCTTCTCGGTCGTTGCCAGAAGATTGGGTTGGAGGCGACTCTGTGTCAGACCGCCGGAAACCCCGTTGTGCTGGCGCGGACACCGAGAAAGAAATCGATTCGCCGCCCACACTTTCTCCTCTATGGCCATTATGACGTTCAGCCGCCTGAACCTTTTGACCTCTGGAAATCACCGCCGTTTGAACCGACGGTGAAAGGCCGCTCCCTGTTTGGCCGCGGAGCCAGCGATAACAAGGGCCAGCATCTCGCCCACCTCAACGCAATCGAAGCTTACCTCAAAACAGGCACGGAGCTCCCATGCGATATCACGTTCGTCATCGAAGGCGAGGAGGAGGTCGGGAGCACCCATCTGGCTCACTTTCTCCAACAGCATCGAGCTGCGTTGCGCTGCGAGGCGGTGGTCATCTCGGACACCTCGCTTCTCGGACCGAAATACCCAGCACTGACTTATGCCCTACGCGGGATCTGCGCTGTGGAAATCAAACTCCACGGACCTTCTCGCGATCTGCATTCCGGCCTTTTTGGCGGCTCGTTGGACAATCCCGCCATGGCTCTCTGCCAGGTGCTAGCCCAACTCCGGGATAAAAACGGACGCGTCACGGTGCCGGGCTTTTACGACGATGTGAAACCGCTTTTACCGTCCGAGCGAAAAGAACTCGCGCGCCAACCGTTCAGCGAGCGGGCTTACCAAAGATTCCTGGGAGTCCCAAAGCTCTTCGGTGAAAAGGGCTTCATCCCAATCGAGCAACGCAGCGCGCGGCCAACCTTGGAAATCAACGGCCTGACCAGCGGTTATCAAGGCGAAGGAAGCAAAACCATTATCCCCGCTTGGGCGAGCGCCAAGCTGACAATGCGGCTGGTCCCAAATCAAACTCCGAATCGAACTCGCAAGTTGGTTCTCCAACATCTTCGAAAGATCTGTCCTCCCACCGTTCGAATGGAACTTCACGCCGGCCACGGCGGTGAACCGTATTTCGTCTCGCCCGACAGCGAGCACGCACAAGCCGCCCTGCGCGCGCTGAGAAAAGCTTTCGGTGCCGAGCCTGTGCTGATGCGCGAAGGCGGCTCGATTCCTATCGTCAATGACTTCAAGAAAATCCTGAAAGCCGATACGCTGTTGCTCGGCTTGGCCTTGCCCGACGACAACGCGCATTCGCCCAACGAAAAATTTGATCTCGATATGTTCGCAAGAGGAATGCGGATGAGCGCGCATCTCTGGCAGGAGTTGGCGGCGGCGACCAAATAGATAGGCTCTGATGAAGGCTTGCGAAGAGAGGACGGAGGCCATGGTCTGAGGATGGTCCTCGCCGAGGGTGCTGCGGCGCAGTTCCAAGGCACGGAGCGCCACGACTTCCGCCGTCTCGAGTTGGTTCAAGCGGAAATAGCCCCTGGCGAGGGTTGACAGCCGACGTGAGAAGGCTCTGACTTCTTCTTCGGAACTGGGCGCGTCAGTCGTCCCTCCGTCGCCTTGGCGATGCCGAAGTCGATCACCTTGGGCGCTGGCACGCCGTCGTCCAGCGTGACGAGGATGTTCGACGGCTTGATGTCGCGATGGATGATGCCCTTCTGATGCGCGTGCTGGATCGCCTGGCAAACCTTGATGAACAGATCGAGCCGTTCCTTGGTGTGCGATTGGCCTGATCGCAGTAATCCGTGATGCGAATGCCACGCACCAGTTCCATCACGAAGTAGGGACGCCCGGCTGGGAGCGCCGGCATCCTTGCCGGCGTGTTTGCGGTGATCGAGCCTCCCGCCGGCAGAGATGCCGGCGCTCCCAGGGTCATCCCCGCATCCAGCACTTTGGCGATGTTCGGATGATTCATCTTCGCCACCGCCTGGCGCTCCGCCTCGAACCGGGCCACCACCTGCTTGGTGTCCATCCCCAGCTTGATCACCTTCAGCGCGACGCGGCGTCGCACCGGCTCCGTCTGCTCAGCGACATAATCCACACCGCAACCGCCTTCGCCCACTCGCTCCAGCAGCTTGTAGCGCCGGGCGCGGTCCTTCTCCAGGCAATGATGATTCTAAGAAAAGGGGATCGGACGGGATTTTGAGCCTGCCGTGGACAGAGCGGGAGTCTCAAGCCGTAGTTCCGCCCTTGCGCGCGAGCACGACAAGCACCACGATGCCGCCGAGGAACACTCCCACGTCCACCAGACACAAGCGCTTTCCATCATCATCATGGCCTGTCTGGTCGGCCTTGGCCCGTCCTCTTGACGACGTTCATGTCACGCGCAACTCAGGTTGCGTTTTAGGCAAAGCGTGGATAGAGGCGGAATCTTCCCATGTTATGTTATTAGCATGAAAGCGCTATTATCCGATCCGGTTCTCAATCAACGGGTGTATCCACTCCTGCGGTCGGCAAGCCCTGCGCTCCTTACAGATCGTAGGGGTCTCGGCAGCAAGCTCGAAGAACGGGCGACGAAAGTTACTCCGCTGTTGGAAGAAATCCTCGGCCGTAAGTCGAGCATCTCCGAGCAAACCTTGTGCGTGAGTTTGAGATGTCACACGAGTTAAGCCGGACTGAAATGGAGCGATGCTGACCGGCTATGAGTCGCTGCGGGTCTTCTCTCACTTGGCGTCGGTGCCGATTCGTTTGACGCGAATGTTTCGGTAACGGACGAACTGTTTGGTGAGGTCTCCGCCGCCATGTACTTGCAAGGCGATGCCGCCTTTGTCCGGGTGCCGCTTCTCAGTTTCAGTCCATTCCATCATCTTGACCCCGTTGATCCAAGTGGTGAAGGTTGGAGGGTTGTTAATGATACGGGCCCGGAGTTCGTTCCACTGACCATGCCGCCAGAAGTGCGGCCACGACTCGACGAGGACCGGCAACGGCGTTGGCGCGGCATCGACCTTGATCCGGGTGACGTCATCCAGAAATGTAAAGTTGTGAACATTCGGTTTGCCACCGAGTCCTTCCCCATAGATTCCCATTAGGTTGCCCCCAGCATGATAATCAATCATCGCTTGCCAAGCCTTGCCATCCTCCGTGCTTCGCAGAAACAATCCGCTGTCGGGACCAAAATCATTCTTCATTTCGAGGACGATTTCGAAATCTCCAAATTGTTCGTCGGTGATGATAATCCCGCCGTTGCCGGGAATGTCCTGACTGCCGATGATAGCACCCTCTTCAACAACCCATTTTCCGCCGGACCTGAAACCGCTGGCACGACTATGGCCGGTCTTGCCGCTCACATGCCAACCGCTCAGGGTTTTTCCGTCAAAGAGTTGCACGAAGCCATCCTCTTTCGACTGCGCCATTACCAGTCCGGATAGAACAATGGTCAGAAGAAGGCTGGAACGTTTTAAAATGGTTGAGTTCATAATGTTCGCGGATTGTTTCATGATTTGGTGCGACCTAATGCTTTCGTCCAACCCTCGCAAAGTTGCCTTCGGTCGATGGCTTTCATTCCTGGCGTGAACCGTCGGTCGGCCTTCCATTGATCGCGGATGTCCGAAGGACTCTTCCAGTAACCGACGGCCAAGCCAGCCAGGTACGCAGCACCCAGAGCTGTCGTCTCGGAAACCTTGGGGCGGACCACAGGGACACCGAGAAGGTCGGCCTGGAATTGCATGAGCAAATTGTTGGCGCAAGCTCCGCCGTCCACGCGCAGTTCTTTCAACCGAATCCCGGAGTCGGCTTCCATGGCTTTCAGCACATCCATGACCTGGAAAGCAATTCCCTCCAACGCAGCTCGAGCGATGTGCGCGCTCGTGGTGCCGCGAGTGATTCCGGCGATGAGGCCGCGCGCATACTGATCCCAATGCGGCGCGCCCAATCCTGAAAATGCGGGGACAAGATAGACTCCGCCCGTGTCGGAAACCGTTGCCGCGAGCGCTTCCACCTCGGCGGAAGATTTGATGATTCCCAATCCATCGCGCAACCACTGGACCACTGCGCCCGCGATGAAGATGCTGCCTTCCAGCGCGTACTCGGTGCGCTCTCCGATGCGCCATGCGACCGTGGTGAGCAGGTTGTTCTTGGAGGCGATCGGCTGGGAACCCGTGTTCATGAGCATGAAACAGCCGGTGCCGTAAGTGTTTTTCACCATTCCCGGACGGACGCAAACCTGGCCAAAGAGCGCGGCTTGCTGGTCTCCAGCAATGCCGGCGATGGGAATTGGGTCGGAAAACAGCGAGGTTTCGCCGTACACTTCGCTCGAAGAGCAAACCTCTGGAAGCATGCAACGGGGAACTCCGAATATCTTGAGAAGCTCCTCATCCCAGTCGCCGGTTTTGATGTTGAACATCATCGTTCGAGACGCGTTGCTTGCGTCGGTGACATGCTTTTTCCCACCGGTGAGATTCCAGACGAGCCAGGAATCCACCGTCCCGAACGCAAGGTCGCCCGCTTTTGCCTTCGCGTTTGCGCCTTTGACGTGCTTGAGAATCCATTGCAATTTCGTGCCAGAGAAATAGGCATCGACGACCAACCCTGTCTTCTTGCGAATTAACCCGGCAAGCCCATCGTTTCTAAGACGGTCACACATCGCCGCTGTCCGACGATCCTGCCAAACGATGGCGTTGCAGAGCGGCTTCCCACTCGTGCGATCCCAAACGACGGTTGTCTCGCGCTGGTTCGTGATGCCGATGGCCGCGATATCTTTCGCGGTCAGTCCGGCATTAGCCAATGCCTCGGCAGCGACGCCGACTTGCGTGGACCAAATGTCATTGGGATTGTGCTCGACCCAGCCAGGCTTCGGAAAAAGCTGCGGGAATTCCTTTTGAGCTACAGCTTTTATCGCGCCCGAGTGATCGAAGATTATGGCGCGGGAGCTGGTGGTGCCTTGATCCAAAGCAAGAATGTATTTCATCGGGTGGGTTTTCTAGGGCGATCTTGAGTTTGTGTCTGATCCTCCTCTGTGCTCAACGCGCTGATAGGTTTGGTTGCCGAGGGTTCTTAAGCGGTCCAGAAAAATTTATAGAACAGCGCGCCGAGAACTCCGCCAATGATCGGGCCGGCTACGGGAACCCAGGCATAATCCCAATCCGAATGTCCCTTGCCCGAAATCGGCAAAAGGAAATGAGCGAGGCGTGGTCCCAAATCGCGCGCAGGGTTTATGGCGTAACCGGTCGGGCCACCGAGAGAGAGTCCGATAGACCACACCAACATGCCGACGAGGGCTGGCCCAAATCCTTTCGGAAAACCGGTCTCCAGGTTGAGGTTCTCTGAGGATAGGATGGCCAGGACACCTAGCACGAGCATGAATGTTCCAATGATTTCGGGGAGCATATTCATCGGATGCTTGCGAATGGCGGGTCCGGTGCAAAAGACAGCGAGCTTCAAGTCCTGGCTTTCCGTTTCCTCCCAATGCGGATGGTAGGCAAGCCAAACGAGAACCGCCCCGAGGAACGCGCCGACAATCTGCGCGAGGATGTAGCCAGGCACATCAGCCCAAGGGAACCGGCCGATAACTGCCAAGCCAATCGTCACGGCGGGGTTGAGATGGCCGCCGCTAATCCAGCCAACCGAATAGACGGCCATGGCCACGGCCAGACCCCATCCGGTAGCGATGACCATCCAACCGGCATTCTGGCCTTTGGATTTATTGAGCAGGACGTTTGCGACCACTCCATCCCCGAGGAGGATGATGATCATTGTGCCGATTAATTCCGCGGTAAATCGCGACATGATTTCTTATTGTTATAGGGGAGAAGGTGTGCAGGAACTTATCAGAGGTGCGAACAACAAGTCCAATGAAAATTCGAAGTTCCAAGTCACCTGGCAGGCTGGTAGGGCGAGGAGTCGAGTCGATCGGTGGCGTGAAAGCGACGTGATGCGCAAGCGCAATCAATTCACTCTGACAACTCGGTAAAAACGTTGGGCAGTAGTCGCGATGTCTATGATGATCGAGAGAGCAGTGCCTGTCGCCGATTTGTCGCTGCCGAGTGGGACCCATCGTGATTCGCTGAAACCGTTCTTGAACTCCACCCGATATGTCGAGCCGGGCACCGTCTCCCACTCGATAGTCAGTTGAGCCCCTCGCAGAAATGTCTGTCGGAATCGTGGCGAACCGTTCGACTGCGTCGCTATGTTGGCGGAACGCGGGGTCGGTTGCTTCATCAGATCAATGGCTCGGTTGCCGTCCGGAGATCGACCCTGGCTTACATCGCTGGTTTGTGGTCCGACCGAGATGGAGTCGATGAGCGTTCCGTCCGCGGCAAAGATGCCGATCTGCTGTCCGGCTTTCGACAACTTGAAATTGACGTGAAGATCGGAGCTGGCGGCACTATTTTGCTTCGCCTCGTCGTCAGCCCAGACAAGCAGGTAGCCGAGCGGCGGAACGGAGTAACCGGGCGGAATAAGGAAGGTGAATTTATTGGTTAGATTGTCGGTGAGATAATAGCCGGTCAGGTCCGCCGGCTTGGTCGCTGGATTGTAGAGCTCGAACCAGTCGTCAAATTGCCCGTCAGCAGGATCGGTCACTGATAGTGTGTTGCTGGCCATCCATTCATTGATCCACACCGAGAGCGGGGCGGAGACTGAGTTGTTCGGAGCTCCGGGCGTAACGGAAAACAATTCCTGACGATCGAACGGTTGACCGTCGGGAAAGGAACCGAACGAGCGCCCTGCGCGGACGCCGCTGTAGCTGATGTAATCAAGCACTTCGGGTTGACCATTGCCCACGCGAGCCAACGCGACGGAGCCCGAACCGGGGCGGAGCCGGAAGTTCGCATGAAGCTCCGCGGAGGTCGTTTGGCTTGTTTGACCGTCTGCGAAGATTACTTTGAATTCGCCAGGTTTGAGCTGAATGCCCGACGGGAAGGCCCATCGAGTCAAGTTCGAGTAATTGTCAGTCAGAAAAACGCCGTCGAGGGAAACCACGCCGGACCCGTTATTGTAGAGTTCCAGCCAAGGATCAGTTTCTCCCGCGCTGTCCTTCAGGCCGTTCAGGTTTTCTGGCTGGATTTCATTGATCCACAGCATTGGAAAAGGCACAAGGTCTTTTCGAACGGAATTGATCGTGCCGGGTGTTCTGAACGGGAGCGTCAGACTGGCGGACCAGTTCCCCGCGCGACGATGGTCTTGGGCCGGATCAATGAGCTGCAAGGAAACGCCGCTATTAGCTCCTAACACCGGCCATGGCGCCTGATTCTCGTAGCGCACCTTGCTAATGACAATGTCTTGAGCCGGCGTTGCACCCGGCCGGAGCAAGGTTATGGTTTCGCCATCCGGATCGAGCTTTCCATCAAACTGGGCGAACACGCGAACACTGTTGCCATACGCTGCGCTAAAGGCGGCACGATCTTTGGCGAGGATCAGAAAGCTTTGCGGCGCGAGAGACGAGCCTTCCGGGAACGTGTAATCGAGGCCGTTAAGGCGGTAGTTCGACATGTCGAATGTGAAATTGGCGGAACGATTGAAGATCTCAACGAACGACGCGTTGGTCACCGCCGGATTGTACATCAGCTCGTTGATGACAAGGGAGTCTTGCGGCAACTCGATCGGTCCCGTGTAGTTGACCGAGACCGTGGCCGACATATTTGCAATCAAGTTGCCACGTATATCGTGACCTCGAACGGCCAGCGTGTTGTTTGCGGAATTGACAAGAACGCGCATGGTCCACGCCGTCACGGAGGTCCAAGTGGCCGGGTAAGCAATTCCATTGACTGATAGGGTCTTCACTTCCACCGGCGCAGTTCCGGTGAGAAGCACGAAGTTGTCCGAGGCCGTGGCTGGTCCGGTGGCGGTCAAAGCGGGGGCGTCCACAGCGGCGGCCTGGGAGAGAATGCTAGTCCGGGCGCTCGCGACCCAGCTTTTCAGCGTGGCTGGCGAAGTGACGATAATGCCTTCAGCTCGAAAAGCCGCGTATTTAGCGTCCAAGACGCGATCAATTCTGCTGCTGTCCATGGGCCCGGTGGAGATCTCTTTCAAAGCTCGCCAGTAGGCCCGACGAAATGGTGGATTGTTGTAGATGCGCTGCATCGGGGCGTCGGCGCCGTTGAGAGTGAATAGATTTTGGCCTGGACCCCATGAGCCGCTGTTACCAAGCACGATGTTCATATCCCAGATGAATAAAGTCCATTTACCGCTGATCGGTTTGTAGCCGTACATGTTTTGCTCGTTCTGCGTGCCAAAGGAATCCCAATCGCCGACGGAATGTCGCACGGCAAAGATGCGCATCCACTCTTCCATATCTGCCAAGGTCTCCAGGCTGGTTGCTTGCGCGGCATTGCCTGGGGCATTGGCGGCATCGACCAGCGCATAGACATTGGTGTAATTGTTGGCCGTGCCGTTTGCTGCGCGCGCCAGGAAGTTCCATCGGTAACGAGCCAGCTTTTTTTGGCCGCCACTGGTGTAGTTGTTCAGCGTACACCACGAATTATTGCTGAAGGCCATGGTGCGCGAGTTGGAATTGTCGAATTCAAACCAGGGCTGGATCTTGTAGAGAAAGCCATCGGTGTCGTCTGGGAAATATTCATCGATCATCTCCGATCCGGGAACTTGCGTGTCTTCCATTAGAGTGCCCCGGCGGGTTCCGTTGACATACATCGCCACGTAACGTCGATAATTCCAAGGCAGTCCAAGCTGTCGGGCGATCCAAAAGCAAATCTGCTCACGTTGGATTGTGGTATCGTCGAAGGGACCATTTCCTGGCGCGTGAACCTTGTTAAAATTCTCGGTGCCGAGCAGCAAATCATCGAGAGGGAACTCGATGGAGTAATGTCCGTCGCTGAGAGGCGAGCCGAAACCTTGATGGTACGGACTTCCAGCGTAGCGCGATCCGAAGTTGTAAATGACTCGGAAGTTGCCATAAACGAATGTGCCATCCAACCGTTCATTGCTCAGCGTCGGCCGGTTGTTCCATGTGGCAAGCGCGCTCTGGGTGAACCATTGCCGATAAATCCCGAAGCCGCTTATGGGTGCGGGGTCGCCGAATCGGACAAGGCATTCTCGCGATGGAGCGTCATCGGGAAAGGTCGTGGTGGCTCCGAGGGCATCGAGGGCTTCCAAAGAAAATGCCACGAGAGTGTTCGCCGTCTGCGCCGGGATGCGCGCCGTGTAAATGCCATCACCGGCAATTTCATCGGCACCAGTTCCGTCATCGCGCAGCGGTGCTGTTGCGTAGGCAGTCGAAGGATCGATGCGATACTTCAGGAGAAGGTTGGCGATGCCATCGGTATCATGGACTCGGGCTGTCACAGCGACCGGCTGATTGGCCGCTGGCAAGATTGGGCTGTGGGCCACTTCAAAAATGGCAGGGCCCGCGTTACTCAAGGCGCGGCTGTTGCGCGCGCCAGGAGTTCCAAGGTTGGTTGGAACAGAGAGCCGCCCGACGGCATCCATCCAGTTCCCATGAACGCGCAGGACGACCTCCGGCCATCCACGCAACCAGCGCGCCTTGGCTCGAATGGTGAGCGTTTGATTCGCGGTGGGAAAGCTGGTCAACCGGGTCCAAACGCGATTGGCTCCAGTGTCACCGCGAGAGCTAGCGCGAATGTGCAGCGACTGGTTGCTGTTGAAGCCGCCGATGGTTTCCAGAGTGGAACGAACGTGGTTCCCTTGGGCCGTCCAGCCAGCGAGATCGACCTCGAAGCTTGTGTTGGCAATCAAGTTGGTGCTGCCGGGTCGGAAGACCTCGACATCATCAAGCAGGCACTCGCTTTCGCCGAGCATGACGACTTGGAGGTTGTCGATGGGACCTCCGTTGAAACCCGCACCGTTGTCCAACACGCCGGTGGCTTCAATAGTTGTCCAGGGCGCTTTGGCGGTTTCATCGCTATCGGCCCAATTGGACGCGAGCCGGTGGTTGGTTCGGGCGTCGCGCAGTTCGAGGCTGCTGCCGCCTTCGTGCGCCCAATTTCCCCAGCGCCCGCCTGATCGATAAGTCAGTTCATCCACGGCGATATAAATCGTGTTCGTCACCGCAGCGCTGAATCCATTGGTCACAACAATGAAACCAGGTTTCGCCAGCGCAAGCCGCTCACCACGGCCGGAGAGGTTTCCGTCAAAGTCGCCCACGACATTGGCCCCGCTCAAAGCAGGGTAGTTGCTCCGCAGACGCGCCGCATCTTTTGCCACCACCAGATACCCTCCCGCGCCGAGCGCCGTGTTGGTTGGAAACGTGAAATTGATGCCGCTGCTGAATTTCCAGCCGCTCAGATCGACGAGCTTCCCCCCTTGATTGTAGAGCTCAACATATTGGTCACGGCTGTCGCCCGAGATCGGCGCATACATGATTTCATTGATGGTCACCTCGCTGATTCGGATATTGCTGTTCGCCGCGCCAGGTGTGCGCGACATCAGCGGATAGAATTCAGCCGCGCCGTCAGGGGATCGGCCAGAAGAGACTCCATTTTCCTGGGGTTCGAATTGAACGGTATCGATGACACGAGTTTGGTCTGGGTTTTTGAAGTAAAGAGTTTCTCCGGCAGCGCTCAAGGAAAATCCCAGTTGTGATTCATCGAACACTGCCAGCCCTCGGGGAGAAATCACGGTGCCCGCCGGAATGACGAACTTGTTGCTCACTGCATCGTCCGTAAGAATGCAACCGGAAAGATCCACCGCCTGGTTGCTATGATTGTAGAGCTCGATAAAATCCAACAGCGGCGGGTCCGTTTGAGCGAGGAATTCATTGATGACCACAGAGCGCAACGGGCTTGGATGATACGACTCTGTCGTTCCTGGAGACCCCCCCACGACGTCGCTGGCGGCCCAAGCTTCAGGATTCCTCTCGCCGTAGGACGGCCGCGCGAGCACAAGCGAATGGCCCGTGCCATCGGCGGCGACTGGCCATGGTGACTCGTTCGAATAAGGAACCTCGAGCAAGATCGCGCCGGTCCCGTTCCGCAGGCGGACTGTTCCAGAGCTTTTCAGCGAGCCTTGGTATGGCCCGACAACATTCGTCACGCGGTAAACATTTTGAACGTCTGCGGGAGTTTTCGCCACCACCAGAAAAGCTCCACCAGGGAGGACAGTGTTGGCCGGAAAAGTAAAATCAATCTCGCCCGTCAGGCGGTAGCTGCTGATGTCCTCGAAAAACGGATTGGAATTAAACAGCTCGACGTACTCAAGAACCTTCCCATCGCTGCGCGGTGCCGGTTTGTACATGATCTCCGACATTACTAGCCCGGTCTTCCGACTCGAAGGCCCGATCGGTTCCCACGGGAGAGCGCCCACGCCAACCGACCGCACGGCCGTGGCTTCTAACTCCCGCCATTGCGCGGTCGTGGTCTGGTCCGGGTTGTGACTCGACGCCGCCATGCCGAGGTAAATCGTTGGCGGCAGAGCGGCGTTCGCTGAACCGACCTGGCTCCACGACCGGGCGTCAAAGCTCGCGTAACCAGTGAATTGATTACCGACGCGTTGCAGGCGAAGCCATGTGTTTGGATGATTCACTGGGAAGGAGCCGGTGACGATGGCGGCTCCACCAACCGCGGAACGCGACTCGAACACAGAACCACTCAGGCTCGGAGTCGTCAGCATGGCGGCGAACCGGGCGTTCGCCTGGAGAGATTCACGGGCCATGAGCCCTGTTTTGGCCCAGGCATCGGACGGAGTGATTCCGACGACACGAACTTGCATGTCAAAATCGCCCGCGAGCTGTTGATAGCTGAAGAAGCATTGATCCGCGGTGCCGCCGATGTCGCTGCCGCTTCCGATCAGGGTGTAGGTCCCCGAGGCGAACGTGATGGAGCCGACGGTCGGCGGTCCACCGATATCAGCGGAGATGAAAGGAAGAAGGCTGAAGGTCACTTGAGAGTTTGGAGCAATTGCATTGCCGGCGGTGTCTTGAATTCCGTTGACCGTCAGAGTGAAAGTGGGTCCGGAGGCGAGCGAAGTCGTTTGCAAAATAACGGAGCTCGGAGTTGAACCGAAGCTGGCCCCCAGAATCCGGACGCCCGAATCAATGCTATAATGCGAAACGACCGTTGCGGAGGTTGTGCTGAGAGTCTTCGAAAAATTCACCGTAACTCTGTCCGGTGCGGCGACGGCGGAGAGCAACTTGGGCGGGCTAGTATCGAGAACCGTGATGGTGATCGGCGCTGATGTCGTCGTCGCGCCTTCGTTGTCGGTGGCCACCGACGTGAGCGTGTAGGTGCCTTCGAGAACACTGTTCCAAACCACGCTGAACGGAGACTTCGCCGCCTCACCCAACTTTACGTTCCCTTGGAAAAACTCAACTTTTAACAAAGTGCCGTCGCTATCGGAGGCGTTTGCAGTCAGCGTAATGTTCGCGCCCGCCGTGAACGAACCGTTGTTGCTGGGACTGTCAATACTCACGGATGGCGGGATATTGGCGCCACGGAGATCCAGGTCAAAACTGAGATCACTGCTCGTGGCGTTAGCTTGGTGGATTTCCACTGCAATGACGTTGTTGCCGGACACCAGCAGGCTGACCGGCAAGGTCGATGGGAAATAGACTTGCTCATCCGCATTCGGAACAGTGCCGCTGGCGAAGGTGGCAGAGATGATCGTCCCGGTGGGCATGTTGTCTCGGCGCACTTCCGTTCCGTTGAGATAAACCACGGCTCCATCATCTCGAAGCAAGCTGAGATTGAGGGCGGTGACAAGTGCTGGGCTGGCGACGACGAAGGTTTTGCGAAAATACGTGGTAACGTATTTGTTATTCGCGTCAGGCCCGAAGCTCGTAGTCGTCACTTCACCATCACCACCAAAGCCAAAGCGAGCCGGCCCTGACTTCCAACCGCTGTCATTAAACCCGAGTTCCTTCCAGGCCGTGCCCTGGTTGGAGCCGTTGTCCAGGTATTTCCAAACCGCCCCGCGCGGGATCAGCGGTCCCTCCGCCGAAGCCGAAGCCAGGTCGAGACAGAAGACGACCACTGCCACAATAAACCATCGCCAAAGATAATTTCGCATAGAATGAGTCTCGATCGATCGAGATCGTTGCGTTGTCAAAAGCACCGTGGTGCTATGTACCGTTCCAATCTAAAGCAATGCAAGTGCCAACGCCGTGATGGCCTCGATTTCATTCGACATCCCTGCGACGCGTCACATGGAGGGTTCCTGATTGGGCAACTTTTCTATTCGGCAGCTCGATTTTTGGCTCGTTCGACGGCTTCGGATTTCACGGGTAAACCTCCCAGTGCTTCATAAAGCTTCCGCGCCTCCGTCATTTTCTCCGCCTCATACAGCTCGTTCGCTCTTTTCAGGATGTCGGGCGCTGTCTGAATCCATTCGAATCTCCGAGCGGCTTTCCGCGCTTGATCGATTTCTTGTTGATTGAGTCTCGTTCCGGTCGTTCCCGATGCCATGAGATTGGTGGTGGCCTGTCGGTGAGGGAGACTCAGCGCATGCCCTAATTCATGAGAGCTGACCCTCGGCAGAGGTTCGTCAATTCCACCTTCAACGTTGCGCAGAGAAGCCGTGTCTTTCACGAAAATCGCCTCGCGAAAGTAAATTCCATTCACCGGCATTCGCTTGATGTAATAGAGGTGAAACTGGTGCTCGGATTTCGACGAATCGGGACGAAGGAGGAGAAGCCAGCGCAGGTCGCTTTGCGATTTTAGCTCTGAAGAAAGGTCCTGGTTCGCTGCTTCTTCCCTGACCAGCGACTCGATGTAAAAACAAACGCCCGCTTGAGACCAAACACGATTTACTTTCGTCAGCACTCGAGCCAGATCCTTCTCGCTCAGAGTTGTCTCCCACTCGGGCACGCCTTTTGCAGACATCAAGTGGACTCTAACGGGCGCGATCAAGAACTCATCGAAGGTGAAGTCGTTGGGGTTGGGCTCTTCTGCGTGGTTGATCGAGCCTGAGAAAAGCGCCACTAATGCGATTGCGGCAAGACCTGATCGAGATCGGCTCATCTGTTTCTATCGTGGAGTCGGGCAAGCTCGCGGCTTCGTTTTAGCGCGTTGGCTTCATCGCATCGATGACAAAGCTTCAACGGTAGGGCTGGTGCAATCGCACTCTCTCGGCTTTGGTTCGGATTCTGATGTTCAACATTTCCACACCCACGGCGAAAGCCATCGAGAAATAGACGTAGCCCTTGGGAATTTCCTTGTGGAATCCTTCGGCGACCAACATGGAACCAATCATTATTAAAAAGCTCAGCGCGAGCATTTTAATCGTAGGATGCTTGTCCACGAACGCCCCGATGGAGTTAACAAATACCAGCATGAAACACATTGCGATAACGACCGCGCCGATCATAACTCCAATTTGTTTCACCATTCCAACCGCCGTGATCACAGAGTCCAAAGAAAAGACAATGTCCAGCAACATGATCTCGATAATCACCGAGCCAAAGTTGGGTGCGATCTTGTTGGTTACCTCGCCATCTTCGCCTTCGAGTTTCTCATGAATCTCATAGGTGCTCTTCGCCAGCAGAAACAAGCCGCCGAGTATCAGAATCAAATCGCGCCCGGAAACGGCGAGTTGGAAAGACATGATGCTGCCGGTGAAAAATGGCTTCTCCAATTTGACGACCCAGCCCAGCCCCATCAGCAAAAGAACGCGAGTGATCAGCGCCAATCCCAAACCGAGCTTCCGCGCTTTGGCCTGCTGCTCTTTTGGAAGTTTCGAGGCGAGGATCGAAATGAAAATGATGTTATCAATTCCCAGCACCACCTCCAAAAGAGTCAGGGTGACAAGGCTAATCCAAATTTCCGGCTCGCTGATCCATTCCATAGGCCGGTTATCTTGTTGACTCAACTTAGCAAGTCAACCCGGTTCTAAGCCAGCAGCTCTCTTTTGTGCGCATCTCACATGCTTTCGGTCAGCAGTTCTGCCCATGAACCTGGGTGGGGTGAGAGTCCCCTCGAACCCTGACCTTTTCTGGCGATCGAGCATGTCAGGGCTCGACGGAGTCTCGCCCCACCGTTCAAGGGCGCAATGCGCGCACAAAGTTCGGGGTGTTCTCATTTTGGCTTCCGACCGCCTGAAGGCGGGACCCCTGCGTTCACCAGGTATGTAGTCCCGGCTTTAGCCGGTGGGGCACCGACACTTCCAGACGCGTTGGATTGGTTGACGCGTTGCCGCCTGAAGGCGGGACTACGTGCCTATGGAGTTCCGCCTTCAGCCGGTTCTTGGTGTTATCTGCGGCCATACTGAGAATTGCTGGCTTTCGGTGGTCTGTAGTGGTCCAAGATGTTGTTGCTGTTCTGAGGTCAGCAGAAAGCGGCTTGGAGCGGGGGCTGGGAAGGAAGCACACTAGTGTAGTGTCTCACAAATAGCTCTACATTCGTTGCGCCCAAATTGGCCTGTGGCGAGGCACGAGGAGGGAGCATCCCCCAATTGGGGCTGTGACCGACGAGAAACGAAGCCACAGGCCAATTTCGGCGCAACCCGCAGGGCGGCAGTTCTTTTTCGCGCAGACTTCGTTGCTCACTCCTCACAGATCGCAACGGATATGCTCGTCATTCGCGCCTCGTCTGAGCGAAAAATCCCTTGCCGCGAATGTATAGTTATTTGTGAGACACTACACTAG
>CAMAWP010000078.1 GCA_945861765.1 Akkermansia muciniphila
GATCGTGGCTGAAATGGTCCGGCGCTTTCGCTTGCGCCTGCACTGTTTTGTGCTCCTAGACAACCATTATCACCTGCTCTTAGAGTTGCGGGAGGAACAGGTTCGGGAGCGGATGAGAAAGTTGCGGGCCTACCGGTGGAGTTCCTATCGATGGTACATCGGCTTGGGAGCGGCGCCGGCGTGGTTGGAATGCGACACAGTGCTGGCGTTGTGAGCCAAGACGGAGCCAAGGCGACGGTATCGGGAATATGTGGAGACAGCGGCTCGGGAGGGATTGGAGCAAAGCCCATGGGAGGCGATCCAGGAGCAAGTCGTGTTGGGCGGGGCGGAGTTTTTGGCGGGCTTGAGAAAGCCGATTCGCGGGAATGCCCAAGAGCAAAGGGGAGCGCGGCGGTTGACTGAGGTGCGTCCGGACTTGGAGGCGGTCATCGCGGCGGTTGAATGGGTAAAAGGGGAGAAGTGGGATCAATTCCGTGTTAGGCACGAAGATCGCGGTCAGGACTTGGTGCTGCATTTGGGACGCCCTCTGGGGGCCTGAAGCTGAAGGAACTGGCGGCAGCGGTAGGGTTCCCGAACTACAGCGTAGTGGCGACGAACACCAAACGCTATGAACAGCGGTTGCAAAGCGACCGCACCGAGCAAGCTCAAATGAAAGCGGTGGCTCACTTGTTGAATTGTGAGATGTGACCCCACGGGCTGCGGGCTGTCTGTCCGGTCGCTGGCAATTTCATTTCTGAAAAACCATCTCCAGCGCCTCCATCAGCTTCTCCTGCGTGAAAGGCTTGTCGAGCAGCGCGCTGACTCCCAGTTTCTTGAATTCGTTCACATCCCGTTCGTCCAGCCGCCCGCTCGTGACGATGATGCCGGTCTGCGGCAACCGGCCTTTGAGCATCCGCACAAAGGAGAAACCGTCCATGTGAGGCATGTGCAAGTCCGTGATCACCACGCGCAGTTCCGTCCGGTTCTCCGCCATCTGTATGAGCGCGGCGGTGCCGTCGGACGCTGTGAGCACCTTGAAGTTCAACCTGGTCAGCACGGCTCGCAAAACATTGCGCACTTCGACCTCGTCATCCACCACGAGGATGGTTTCGCCGTTGCCACGAAATGTCGTCTCGACTTTGGTCAACTGGGTGGTGTCTGAGCCTCTGGAACCTTCTGCTGGCAGATAAACAGCGAAGGTTGAGCCCTTTGCCAATACGGAGTAAATCTGGATGAAGCCGCCGTGACTCTTGACGATGCCCAAGACGGTGGACAGGCCGAGTCCGGTTCCTTTGTCCGGACCTTTGGTGCTGAAGAACGGTTCGAAGATGCGGTCTATAATCTCCTGTGGGATGCCCGTGCCAGTGTCCTTGACACGCCAGACGACATAGGAACCAGGTTTGGCTTCCGGGACAGCGCTTGCGTAGGTCGCGTCAATCTCCGCGTTCTCCGCCTCCAATGTCAGCGTGCCGCCGTTAGGCATGGCGTCGCGGGCGTTGACGCACAGGTTGAGCAGCACCTGATGCAATTGGGTGGCGTCGCCGAGGAGAGTCCGCAGTTCCCGCGAGAACTTGGTTTGCAGTTGGAGGTTCTTGGGGAAGGTGCTCTTCATGATTTTCTCCATCTCCCTGAGCAGATGCTGCGGCTGGACGAGCAGGCGCGCGCCTTCGACGCCTTTGGCGAAGGTCAACACTTGTTGCACCATGTTCGCACCGCGTCTGGCGCTCGTCTCCATTGCGTCTATCAATTGCGTCTGGTCCGGGTATTGCATCCGCAGGATCTCCACACCCATGAGGATGGGCGCGAGAGCGTTGTTGAGGTCGTGGGCCACACCGCTGACCAGCGTGCCGATGCTCTCCAGCCGCTGTGTGCGCAACATCAGCTTCTCGGCCTGCTTCTTTTCCGTGATGTCCGTGTTGATGCAGAGCATGCCGCAGGGCTCACGGCGTGGATCGCGCAGCAGCGTGAGGCGGCTAGCCACGATGACCTCTCGTCCGGCTTTGGTTATCTTGCGCACTTCGCCCTGCCAGTCGCCGTTGTCGCGGGCTGCCAGCAGCGCCGGCCCGTTGAACGGGGCTTTGTCGTTGTGCATCAGCTCGGCGGCCCGGCGACCCTGCACCTCTTCACGCGTCCAGCCGAAAAGCCGTGTGGCGCCGTCATTCCAGTAAGTGATGCGATCCTCCAGGTCGCGCACAAAGATGGCGTCGCGCGCTTCGTCCAGCCACCGTGCCTGCTCGTGGATGCGCTCTTGGGCCTGCATGAGCCGACGGTAGCGATTAAGGCGCGTGATGGTGCGCACCCGAGCGCGCAACTCGGCGCGGTTGAAGGGCTTCGTGATGAAGTCGTCCGCGCCCGCCTCAATACCGGTGAGCCGCGAGGCCTGATCGTCCAGGGCGGTGATCATGATGATGGGCACCTCGGCGAGAAGCGCATCGGCGCGCAGGCGACGGCAGACTTCGTAGCCGTCCATGCCGGGCATCATCACGTCCAGCAGGACGAGGTCCGGCGGCGACTCCGCCGCGAGCTTCAAGGCCTCGGGGCCATCGGCGGCTTCGACGAGCCGGTAGTCTTGTGGTTCGAGGAGTTCGACAAGCGTCTCGCGGTTGGCGGCGATGTCGTCAACGAGGAGGACCACAGAGGTGGTAGTGTTCATGGGTTAGTTCTCGGGGGTTGTGGATTGGGGATCGCTCATCCAGTTGTGGTTCGGGTTTCAGCCGGGGTTGGCCTTTAAGAGCGGCCAGCGCAACTCCACGCAGACGCCCGGCGCGCCGCGTTGGTTGCGGACGAGGCACGATCCACCGGCCTGCCAGAGCGCCACAGCCATGCTCGCCAGTCCCAGTCCCATGCCCGGCGCCTCCCCCGTAAAACTTTTTTCACCCTGAAAATAGGGCTGCATCGCGTTGGTCAACTGCTCCGGCGAGAGCGTCACGCCGTCGTCGCCTACGGTCAAAACCACCAACTCTTTTCCCTCCCGCCGCGCGCCCACTTCCACCGTCGGGGCGTGGCGCGGGTGAAACTTCCTCGCGTTCTCAAAAAGTTCGGACAGCACCCACTCCATCATTTCGGGGCGGCACGCGATGTTCAGAGATCGCGCCTCGGCCGGCACCGAAACGGTAATGCCCGCGAGGCCGAGGCCCGCCGCCACGATCCGGACCAGCTCGTCGAGCCCGGCGAGCGCAAACCGCGCGCCCTGCGCCGGACGGTGCGACAATTCCGCAAAGCGCAGCACGTCGTCCACCGCGCCGGCCAACCGCGCCGCGCTGGCTCGCGCCATCGCGACGAACTCGGCGATTTCCACTGCGGACAAATCCGCGGAGTCGGCCAGCAACTCCAGGCTGCCGTGTAGTCCGTTGAGCGGCGTGCGTAACTTATGCGACACCATCGCCTGAAACGACCGTTGGTCGCGCTCTGCGGCCAGCCGCTCGGTCGCATCGCCCAACCGCAACAGCCGCCCGTCGGTGCTTTCGTGGATCGACACTTCGAGGAAAAACGCGCGAGCCTGCGGCGTCTCGGGCCGGACGAGCAGGCGCGGCGACCCCGATGCCGCTGCGGGAATGTCCGGCCAGCCCTGCCACGACTCGGCGGGCTGGCCGATGAAAATCCGGCTCGCGCTGGTGAGAAATTTTTCCCGCGCACCGTCACCACCGTCCGGGTGCAGCCCTAACCAGAGTCGCGCGCGCGCGTTGGAGAAGAGGATTTCATCCGCCGCGTTGATGAGCACGTAGCCATCGGGCGCGTGCTCGACGATCCATTGGAATTCCTGGCGCTGTTCAGTCAGACGACGGTAGCGGTTGAGCCGTGTGACGGTGCGCACGCGGGCGCGAAGCTCGGCGCGGTTGAAGGGTTTGGTGATGAAGTCGTCCGCCCCGGCCTCAATGCCAGCCAGCCGCGACGCCTGGTCATCAAGCGCGGTGACCATGATGACTGGCACCTCGGCCAGCCCCGAATCGGCTCGCAACCGGCGGCAGACCTCGAAGCCGTCCATGCCGGGCATCATCACGTCCAGCAGGATTAGGTCGGGCGGGTCGGCGGCGGCAAGTTGCAGCGCCTGCGCGCCATCGGCGGCTTCGACGAGCCGAAAGGCGTCCGCAGCCAGCAACTCGTTGAGCGTGTCGCGATTGGCGGCGATGTCATCAACGACGAGGATGGTGGCGGAGGTAATCACCTGGAGTGAGGTGTGACCTTGCCGGCCTGCAGCAGCCGGCTTACCGATTCTGTGAGCGTTTTCAAACTAACCGGCTTGCTCATGTATTCGGTCGCGCCCATAGCACGGCAGCGTTCACGGTCGCCCGGCATCGCCAGCGCGGTGAGGGCGATGATGGGCGTGTCCTTGAACTGCGCGTCGGCACGGATTTCGCGGATGGCCGTCAGGCCGTCCATCACAGGCATCTGGATGTCCATCAGGATGAGCGCGGGGCGCAGATCGAGCGCGAGCTTCACGGCCTCGACACCGTTCTTCGCGTAGCACATCGCGAACCCGTAGTCTTCAAGGTAGCCACCCACGGTCTGAATGTTCGCCTCGTTGTCTTCCGCCAAAAGGATGAGCGAGCCGCATTTATCGGCCGGTGATGCATTGACATGTTGGACAAATTTCATGACTTCGTCAATCTTGAACGGCTTGGTGAAATGCCCCGCCGCGCCTAGTTCGCGGGACTTTTCCGGGTCATTCGTTCCCGAAACTACCACGACAGGAATATCATGAGTTTCCGGATGCGACTTCAGGAGCTGGAGCACAAGCCAGCCGCTCTGGCCCGGCAACGTGATGTCCATCAAGATGACATGAGGCCGCTCCTGCACTGCCGTTTCCATGACATCATCGCCGTTTACGACCAGGCTGGTGCGAAAGCCCCGCTCTTCGAGGCCGCCAATCAGCAACTTGCCGATCAGGGTGTCGTCCTCGACGACCAGTGCGCGGCGCAACTTCTTTGGCGCCTCTGCCAAACCACGCCCCTCACCACCGAGGTTTGCGGGGGTCTTCATCGGCAGGCTCACAGTGAAGCGGCTGCCTTTCCCGGGCTCGCTCTCGAGCGTCACGCTGCCGCCGTGCAACTCCACGAGTTTGGCGACCATCGCCAGCCCCAGCCCCGTGCCTTCCTGCCCCCGGCTCAAACCCGAATCAATCTGCGTGAACGCCTTGAACAACCTCGCCGCGTCCTCCGCCGCGATGCCGAGGCCCGTGTCCCACACGGTGAAGCGCAGGATGTCCCCGCCCTCCGGCGCGGCCAATGCCAGTCCAATGCGCCCGCCATCCGGCGTGAACTTCACCGCGTTGGTGAGCAGGTTGACGAGGATTTGTTTCAGGCGCTTCGGGTCGGCCGAGAATGTCGCCACACGTCCGTCGTGCTCGAAGGCAAGGCCAATGTGCTTCCGCATTGCCTGCGTGCGCACGAAGACGAGGCAGCTCTCGCAGAATTCCTGCACGTTCACCGTGTCGAGGTTCAGCTCCATCTTGCCGGCCTCGACTTTGGACAGGTCGAGGATGTCGTTGATGAGGGAGAGCAGGTGCGCGCCACTGTTGGAGATGGTGGAGATCGACTTGACCTGGCGGGGCGTGAGTGTGCCGCTGACTTGTTCGAGCAGCGCTTCGCTCAGCCCGAGGATGGCGTTGAGCGGCGTGCGGAGCTCGTGGCTCATGTTGGCGAGGAATTCGTCCTTGAGCTTCGAGCCTTGGGCGAGTTGGGCGTTGGCGTTGTCGAGGTTCTTGTTCAGATCCTGTAAGCGGTTCTCGCTCTCGCGCATTCCCGCCTCCGAACGCTTACGTTCGGTGATGTCGACGGCGGAAGGAATAAGTTTAACGACCCGGCCCTCGGCGTCATGCACCGGCGTGAGCATGAAATCGATTGGAAGGAGGGTGCCGTCGGCCAGACACGCGCTCACATCGTGCCGCACGGTCTCCCCGCGTTGAGCCCGCTCGATATCCTCGCGGGTCTGCGCCTGCACCGCCGGTGAATGGGAAAACCACGAAGTCTCGTCGAGCCGCTTGCCGATCACGTCTTCGCGCCGCAAGCCGGTGATTGACAGGGCAGTGTGATTGATTTCGGTCAACACTCCGTCCGGGGACATTTCGCCGACGAAAGCGGCCATGTTGTCCACAATGCTTCGCAGGCGCACTTCGCTTTCGCGCAAATCCTGCTCCGCTTTTTCGCGCTCTCCGATTTCCTGTTTAAGCCGGAGATTGGCCTCACCCAATAATCTATTGATCCCCAAAAGTTCCTCTTGAGCGCGGATCATCTCCTTGGTTCGCTCGATTGCGGCATCGTAGGTCGAGAGCAACAGGTTGAGAATCTGCAGACGGTCGGCGGTGATGAAGTGCCGTTGACCATTGAAGAAAATCTCCACGCCCACGGTTGCACGCTCGGTCTGGAGCACCTGGCGGTTGAGGAGCACGAACTGCACACGGCCCAGCAGATAACCTTCATCATACGGTTTGAGAATGAAGTTGTCCGCGCAGCATTCCAACCCGCGCATCACGTCTCCTGGATCAGACATCGTGGTGACGAGGATGAGCGGGATGTCCCTCAGGCTGGCGTCCGCTTTGACGCGGCGGCAAAGTTCGTAGCCGTCCATTTCGGGCATGACCACGTCGCTAATGATAATCGTGGGCTTTTGGCGCTGCGCCGCCTCGAGTGCCAGCCGGCCGTTGGCGGCGTGCGTGACGCGGTAGCCCCCCTTTTGGAGGATGTGCCGGAGCCGTTCGGCCTGCGTCGGGCTGTCCTCCGCGATCAATATTTCGACCAGTGAGTTGGCCGATGGCGTGGGTGTGTTCATGATTCATTTCCTCCATTGCCATTTCGACGGGTGACGAGGGTGAGGAGCAATTTGGAGATTTTATCGGCCGGTAAAACGTGCGTGGCGCCGCCCAGTTTAATCGCTTCGCCCGGCATGCCGTGGACGACGGAACTTTCCGCGTCTTGCGCAATGGTGACCGCGCCCAGTTCTTTGAGGAGTTTCAGTTCGTCGGCCCCATCCCGGCCCATCCCCGTGAGCAACACGCCGACGGCGTTTGCGCCGCAGACCGCAGCCACGGAACCGAAGAGGTAGGAGACGGCCGGGCGGAGGCCGTTTTCCGGCTCCTGTTTACTGAGGGCGATCTGGCTGCTGGCGCCGAGGCCCAGATGATAGCCGTCGGGCGCGAGATAGGCGCAGCCGGGCAACAACCGTTCTCCGTGGGCAGCGATGTGAATGGGTAAGCCAGAGGTCTGATTGAGCCAGTCAACCAAGCCCGGCAGAAACCCCGCCGCAATATGCTGAACAATGAGCACGGGGATCGGAAAATCCCGAGGCAAGCCCGCCAAAATAGTTTGCAGAACCGGTGGTCCGCCGGTGGACGTGCCGATGGCCACCACTTTGATGCCGGTCGGTGAAGTCTGCGGTTCTGACGCTGCCGGAATCGCGGCTGGCGCATCGGCGCGGCCCTTTCGTGGCCATCGTTTCACAACTCTGACTTCGGACATCAGCTTGACCGTTTCCACCAACTTGCCGGCCATGTTCTCATATTCCTGATGGCCCAGTCCCACCGGCTTGGCGACAATGGCCACCGCACCTGCCTCCAACGCCTGGAAAGTTTGGGACACTTCGGCGGGATTGAGGCTCGCGCTACAGATGACAATGGGCACCGGCTGGGTTTCCATGATCCGCCGCGTGGTTTCAAACCCATTCATGCCGGGCATGTGGATGTCCATCACGATGACGTCGGGTTTGTTCCGATTGAGGAACGCCAGCGCCTCTTCGCCGTTGTTCGCTGTGCCGAGGGCATTCAGCCGCGAATCCGAATTGAGGATGTGAACCAACAGCATTTGCGCCACCGGGGAATCCTCCACGACGAGAACGTTGATTTTGTTGTTCATGTTATCAGGCTAATCGTCGGATCGCTTCCAATAAATTGCTTTGGTCAAAACTGCTTTTCACGATGTAGGCGTTGGCCCCGACATCAATGCCGCGCTCCCGATCCTCGCGCGAGGCGAGCGCCGTCACCAGAACGACCGGTTTGTCCGCCAGTTTCCGGTCGCTGCGAATATGGGCGGTCAGATCAAAGCCGTTCATCCGCGGCATTTCGACATCCGACACGACCAGATCAAAGTCATTCGTTCGCAGTTCGGTCAGCGCCTCGACCCCGTCCACCACGGTTTTAACCTCGTGGCCGGCGGATTCCAAAATATTTTTCAGCAACATTCGGGAAGTGATGGAATCTTCGGCCACGAGAATCCGCTTTCGTTTCGTCTCCCCTTTGGTTTCGACCTCGCCCGCCACTGCCGCCAGCGGAGTGAGGCCTGTTTTCCGGGCCGATTTCATCAGATCGGTCACGTTGAGAATCGGGACGACCTTGCCCGACCCCAGAATCGTCGCGCCCGAAACATTGCGCACGCGGGAGAGGGGTTTGGCCAGGCTTTTGACCAGCACCTCTTCTTCGAGCAGCACTTCATCGACGACAAAGGCGATCCGCTCGTCGGCGGCGCCCAGGACGACCACGGAAAGAAACTCCGACGCCGGAGATTGCTTGCCCGCGCGGGGCAGTTCCAACACGCCCGCCAGCCGGGTCAGCGAAACGGCGCGACCGTTCAGGGCCATGGTTTCCCGGTTTTCCACCGTTTTAATCGCTTCCGCTTTGATGCGGGCCACCCGTTCCACCTGGGTGAGGGGAATGACAAAAATCTGGTCCGCCGCGCGCACCAGAATTCCCCGGAACGTGGCCAGCGTTAAGGGCAGGATAATTCGGAACGTCGCGCCGGCGTGGAGATGGGTTTCCACGGAAACGTGGCCGCCCAGCTTTTCGGTTTTTTCCCGGACAATGGCCAGCCCCAGTCCCCGGCCGGAAATCTCGGTAATGATGGGACTGGTGGAAACTTCGGATTGGAAAATGAGCGCGAGCGCCTGCTGGTCGCTCAGTTGGCCCGCGGCGGCGGAAATGAGCCCGTGTTTTAACGCCGCTTCCTTAACCTTCACAAGATTGATGCCGGCGCCGTCATCGGAGGCCATGATTTCCACCTGGTTGCCGTCCAACCGGGCCACCGCGAGGGTGATGGTCGCGCGCGGCGGCTTGTTCCGCTGCGCCCGGAGTTCCGGCTTCTCGACGCCGTGATCAATGCAGTTGCGGACGAGGTGTATCAGCGCATCCTTCATTTCTTCGAGGATGCGTTTGTCCATTTCCACCTCACCGCCGCGAATCACCAACTCCACATCCTTGCCCAGCTCGCGGCTGAGGTCGCGAACGAGTTTGGGGAAGAGGTCCAACAATGTGGAGAAGGGGAGCAGCAGGAGCTGCTTGGCATCCGCGAGGAGATCCTCCACCCGTCTTCCGATTCCATATTGGTCCTGTGCGGCGGCCTTGGTGATCACCTGAAGTTTGCCTTCCAGCGACTTGAGATGGCCAAAATTCCAATCGAGGAACTCCAGCACTTCCGCCTGGCCGGGAACATTCCGCAATTCCCTAACTTGCGGTTGAATCCTGGCCCACTCCTTTTGCCAACGTTCAAAGACGGACTGAAGATTCCGCAAGTCGGCGGCGCGCTGGGCCGTGGTCAGCTTCACGCTCAGCATTTCCTCCGCTTCCAACAAGAGCTGGTCCAGCTTGGCCGTGGACATTCTCACGGTCGGGGCCAAAGCGGCTTTATCCGTGATAACGGAAGGTACTTTATCGTCGGAGGCAACCGCGCGTTCCGGCTGCGCTTCGTAACTTTGAATCGGAGCAGCCAGCGTGACGATGCTCTGAATCGTCTCTTTCGAGTGATGATTCTCCTCAGGCCGACTGCCACGGGGATCGGGGATCGAGGCAGGAGGCGGGACCGGCTGCGCTTGAGGCGCTCCGCTCACCGGCTGAACGCGGATCCCTTGTCCTCCGGCTCCCAGATTATCAAGCTGTCGAGTCAACGCCAGGATGTGCGCTTTATCCACGGCGACCGGTTTCCCGTCGGCGGCGGGGATGACTTTGCCAATCAGGTCCAGGGCGCGATGCAGGGTGTCAAAATGTTCCGACACAGGGTTGATATCCCGCCGTTTCCAAGCTGCAAAAAAGCTCTCCAGCGACTGGCAAATGGATTCAATTTCCGTGAGGTTGACCGCCCGCGCCGCGCCTTTCAAAGTGTGGGTGTACCGGAAAATAGTTTCGATGTGTTCGGCTTGTTTTTTGTCCGGCAGTTTTTTTTCAAGTTCCAGCAGGCCCGACGACATCGCCTGAAGATGCTCCTCTGCCTCGACCTTGAAGATCGCGCACAACCTTTTGAGAAACTCGTCTTCCTGATTGGTCATGAAAGTCGTGGGTTTTAAACCTTATAGCGCTGGACCAACTGTTTGAGTTTAAGTCCCAACTCCTTCAAGTTGCGCGCCGCCGTCTCCAGTTGCCTGGCGCTGTCCACATTCTGCGTGCTTGCCTGCTTGATGCTCTCCATCGCCAAGGCGACCTGGTCCACGCCCACCATTTGTTGCTGACTCGAAGCCGCAATCTGAGAGGACGCCTGCGCCGCCTCCGCCACGCTGCTGGCCAGGGTCTGAATGGATTGCCCGGCCTGGGCCGATTGCTTCACACCAGCCTCGACCGATTTGCTGCCTTGCTCGGTCGCCATCACCGCCGCGCTGGTCGCCTTCTGTATGTCGGTCAAAATCGTCCGCACCTGCGCCGTGGCCTGTTTCGACTGCTCGGCTAGGCTCTTGACCTCCTGCGCGACGACGGCAAAGCCCTTGCCATGCTCGCCCGCCTTGGCCGCTTCGATGGCCGCGTTGACCGCCAGCAGATTGGACTGCGCCGCCAAATCTTCCACCGTCGCCACAATCTGCCCGATGGCCTGGCTCTGCTCGCTCAAGCGCACCATGCTCTCGGCAATCGCTTCCATCTGTGGCCGGATGCGATTCATTCCTTCCACCGTGTCCTCGGTGGACTTTTTGCCGCTCTGGGAGATTTGCGCGACCTTTTGAGCGGTCTCGGCAACCGCCTTGGCTTTCTGGTTGGAGACTTGAGCGGTCTGCCGCACCTCTTCCACCGTGGTGGTGGTCTCGCTCACCGCCGCGGCCGTCTCGGTGGCGCTGGCCGCAAGCTGCGTCGTGAAAGTCAAGATTTCACTGGCCGACGCACCCAACACGTTGACGCCTTCCGTGAGGTCGCGGATCTGGCTGCGCAGGTTGTCGGTCAGCCGAGCAAACGTCTGCGCCAGAAGGCCGACTTCATCCTGACGGTTATCCATGGAAACAATGACGCTAAGGTCGCCGGCGGCGATTCGCTCCCCGGTCGCGGAGATTTCCTTGAGCGGAACGGCGATGATTCGGGTCAGGAACATGACTAACGCCACCGAGATCAGGATGGCCGATAGTCCAACCACGGAGAAGGTGATCATCACCTGACCAGCCAGTTGGCTGGCCCGAACATTCGCTTCATCGGACAAGTTCTTGCCCAGGTCGCGCATTTTTACGTAGCGTTCCTGGTTTATGCCCATCGACAAGGCTCTCGCCTCCTCGATCTTGCCCTCGAAAATCAGAGGAATGATCTGGGTGTCGCGAGTCTGTTTGAAAGCACTTCGGATCGCCGTCAATTCCCCAATCCGGCTGAGACTTTTCGGGTCATCGCGCAAAAACTCGGAAAGTTTTTGGAAGAGATCATCATTCTCTTTTGCAATGTCCTTTACCTCCTGATGCGCCACCTCATGGGCCGCACGGTTGGTGATGGACATCATCGTCAGCACCGCGACCCGCTGGCCGTTGCTGTTCGCCTCGATATCTGCCAGGGCTGCGGCGGCTCGATAATTCCGCTGAACGGAGGAAATGCCCGAGTAGGCCGTCACGACCACGATGGCCAGGAAGAAAATAATCAAACCGAAGGCGGCGAAAAGTTTCGCGCCTGTTTTGAGATTGATAAACCATTTCATGTGATAATCGCTTTCTGATTTGTTCTCTGTTCGTTTATATTTCGACCTCTTGATGCACGACGATTCTCCGGTCCGCCAAAATCCGGGCGGCATCGAGAATCACCAGCCGCTCCGCCGTCACGCCCTTTAGATATTCCTCCCGAAGACCGGTGAGGGTGGGCAGGGAGGATTGAATCGCGTCCATGGGAATGGACCGCACGCCAACCACCGTGTCAGCCAGGATGCCGAATTCCATTTCCGCCGTGTGAACCAGGAGGATCTTGTGCGTGTCGGTAATCCCGGGCTCCGGCAGGTCGAAGAATTTCTTCATGTCGATGACCGGCAGGATGCGCCCGCGCACATTGACGATGCCGGCCACAAAGGGCGGCGTCCCGGGCAGCGGCGTCAGGTCCTCCAACGGCTGGACTTCCCGCACGTAGGCCGCCTCGATGGCATACCGCTCGTGCGCCAGTCCGAACTCGATGACTTCGAGGGCGGCGACCATCGCCTGCCGGCTGTCGGATTCGCGGGCGAGTGCTTTCGCCCTGGCCCGGAGAATTTCGGATTTCTCGTTTTTCATTTCGAGTTTCACGTTCGTGCTTCCGTCTTAGCCATCATTTGCTTCGTTCAGGCCGCCGTCTCCGACTGCCTCGAGGCCGTTATGATTTCCGAAAGTCTGCCGGCCGTGATGCCTTCGGATTCCGGCAGAATCTCCTCGTGCGGCCGCCCGTGGGTGAGCGCGAGCGCATGCTCAAAGTGCCTGTCCGCCTCGCGGAACTTCCCCTCGTGGCGGGCGAGGTTGCCGAGCGCAAAATGCGCCAGCACAAAATCCGGATCCAAATACAGCACCCGTTTGAACGACTGAACCGATTCGTTCAAGTTGCCTTGTTCGTGCAGGACGCTGGCGCGCAGATAATGGGCGCCGGGATTTAATTTATCAGCCGCAATCACCTTGTCGCACCAACCGAGGGCCCCGGCCAGGTTGCCTTGATTGGCCAGCGTCCGCGCCATGAGCGCCATCGCTCGCGGTTCAACTGGCGGAGAGGAAAGCAGCGCGGCGAGTGTTTCCGCCGTTTCGGCATAGCGGCCTTGTTCGTAAAACGCGAAGGCCTGGTCGTAGGCGCCGGGCGGCGGTTCCGCCGTTTTGGATTCCGCCAGTTCCAGAAGCTCCCAAACCTGTGGCGCCATCGCGCCCGTCTCTGCAACGGGTTCGGGCAGAGGCTGAAAAAACACCCGGCTGGCTTCTTCCAACTGCGGGGCACGCCTGTCCACCGGACTGGTCCGGGCGCTGTCTTTCTGGTAGAGAATTGTCCCTTCAAAATTCACCGGCACAAACTGGGAAAACAGAACGTGCGAGGTTTCGCTGGGGCTGAGCACCAGCCACCCGCCTTCCGTGAGACAACGGTGAAAATTCCGAATGACTTTTTCCACCTGTTCGGGCGCAAAATAAATCAGCACATTGCGGCAGAAAATGACGTCCACCACATTCGTGTCGTTGAGCAACGACGGATAAACATCCTGCGCCAGGTTGATGTGGGAGAAACTCACCATCCGTTTGATTTCGGGAAGAATCTCCCAATGCCCGTTTTCAACTTTCTCGAAATGTCCTTCTTTGAGCCACGACGGTGCATTTCGAAATGACCACTCAGTGAATACGCCCTTCGACGCCTTGTGCAGGAAGCGCGGGTTGATGTCGCTGCCCAGAATCGTCACGTGCCAATCGACGAGGTCGGGGATGATTTTTCGGAGCGATATGGCGATGGAATACGGTTCTTCGCCCGAACAACAGGCCGCGCTCCAAAGGCGCAGCCGCTGTTCGCCTCCCCGGCGCAACCGCGTCAATTCCGGAAGCACATGCTCCTCGAAAATTTCGAACGTTCTCTTCTCGCGAAAGAAATAGGTTTCGCCGACCGTGAGGTTGCCGGCCAGAATCTCAATCTGGCTCCTGGTCAACGGAGCGGACATCAACCACTGAACACAGTCGGCGACGTCCTCAAATCCAAACTCGCGGGTCGCCGAGCGAATGCGCCTTTGCAAATCCGTTGCGCGCTCCGGGGGAAAGTGCAGGCCCATCTGTCCAGCCACAAACTGGCTGAACCGGGAAAGGAGCGCGTCTGGAGCAGGGCGGATGGTCATGGCGTGGTTTCCTCGGGCTTCATCGCCTCCGCTAGTGCTTGCTCTTCGTCCATGGACAGAAACCGGTCGAGGTCATGCAGCAAAATCATCCCATCCGAAAGTTTCAGCACGCCTTCGACGTGCTCCAGACCCGGCAGGATTTTCTCCGCTGCCACCACCTGCGCTTCGGGGCACGGCACGACATCGTTGACCGCGTCCACCACTAACGCGACCGTCCGCTGCGAGGTTCGGGCGATGATGAATTGGTCGCTCAACTCGACTTCCCGTTCCGGCAGGCGGAAACGTTTCCGGACATTGACGACCGGAACAATGCGCCCCTGCGCGTTGATCATCCCGAGCACAATCTCCGGCGCTTTGGGGAAAGGCGTGATCTCCACCGCCCGGACCACGCGTTCCACCGCCGCGAGGCGCAGCGCATAACGCTGTTCATCCAGCGTGAACACCACGAGTTCAGGCGACGAGTTCATCGGAAAGCTCCAGCGCATGAGTCGGCTGCCAGGCGCTCGACCGCTGGTTTCTCCTTGCGCGTGGCGGTCTTCATAAGGGCGAAAAGTCTGCGAAATCAGAGGGAACCGCGTCGGCCCGCTGGCCCGTGGCCGCCGGTGCATCACCACCGAAATTGTGCAGTTGCTGAATCAGTTCCCGATGCTGCCGGTTTTTCGAAAAGAAGTGATCGGCTCCCGCAGCCAGACAACGGGTGCGATACGGTTCCTCGTCATAGCCGGTGAAAACCAGCACCCGGCACGCTGGCGCGCGCTGCTTGATCCCGTGCAACACGTCCAGCCCGGTGCCCGCCCGTAAGCCGAGATCGAGGATGACCACGTCCGGACGGTGCGACTCAAACGCAGCCAGGGCCTCCGCCGCGGTTTCGGCCACGCCCGCCAATTCCAAGCCCGGCACGGTTCGCAAGGACTCCGTGAGAATCTCCTGCATGCGAGGCGAATCCTCGACGAAGAGTATCTTTAGGCGTGTGCCGGGCGCTGGGCGTTGGTCTGACATCGGCCCACTCTCGCATGAAACGCCGGGCCGCGTGAATCAGCGCACCGCCAATTCGAACCTCCGTGTTTGTCCTAAGCAGCCTCGACTACTCGCCCAGCCTGTGTTCCTGCGCATACCGCATGAGCTGGGCGTTGTTTTCCAAACCAAGTTTTCGCAGCACGATCGTCCGGTAGGTGCTCACCGTTTTGACGCTCAAGTTGAGCTGCACCGCAATCTCGCCCACCGTGCGGCCGGCGGCGATCAGGCGCAGCACCTGATCTTCACGGTCGGACAGCGTGGCATGCAGCGGCTGTCCAGCAGGCTGTTTCACCGCGTTGACGAGCTGCTCCGCCACTTTCGGACTGATGGATTGCCCACCCGCCAGCACCTGTCGGATCGCCTCGACCAGGCTGCGCGTGGCCAGATTTTTGTTCAGGTAGGCACTGGCGCCAGCGCGGATCACGCGCAACGCAAACTGTTCTTCGGGATAAATGCTCAACATCAACACGGGCAGACGAGGGAACTCCGCCTTGATCTCCTTCAACACTTCCATCCCGCTCCGGCCGCCGAGGTTGATGTCGAGAATCACGACGTCCCATTTTTCCCGCCGCACGGTTGCCATGGTTTCCTGTGCGTTCGCCGCTTCGCCGACGCGACGCGCAGTCCCGCCATCGAGTAGGATGCGCTTCAGGCCCTCACGAATCAATTCGTGATCGTCGCTGATCAATACCTTTAGGTTTCGAGCGCTCATGCGGGAATCGCGCTGGTCCGGTTAAATGGAATCGTTACGAGCACGGTCGTGCCCACGCCGGCGCCACTCGTGATCGTGACGTCGCCGCCGACGAGCTGGGCGCGTTCGTGCATGCCCAGTAGGCCGATGGCTTTTTGGGCGTTCACTTCCGCCGCCGTGATACCGCGTCCATTGTCGCGAACCTTCAGCGTCAGTTGGTCCGGCCCGGCTTGCAGACCGATCTCCACCTCGGTGGCGCCAGCGTGGCGAACGATATTGGTCAGTGCTTCCTGCAGGATGCGAAAGATGGCCGTGCTCTGGGCATCGGACAGATTCGCAACCTCGTCCAGGAGGGTGATCCGGCACGGAATCGCGGAACGCCGGGAGAATTCCTTCAATTGCCAGTCGATCGCCGCCGTGAGCCCCAAAACGTCGAGCTGGCCGAGGCGGAGTTCGCCAGCGATTTTTTGCACGACCTGAATCGTGTGGTCCACGATCGTGTGCATCCGGGCGATCTGGTCCCGCTGTTGGGGGAGCGCACCGGGCAATTTCATCTCCAGGTTGTCGAGTTCCATGTTAAGCGCGGTGAGTTGCTGGCCGAGATCGTCGTGCAGTTCACGCGCGATGCGTTTCGCCTCATCCTCCCGCGCGGTGTGCAACCGGCCCACCAGGGCGCGCAACTGCTGCTTGGTGGTCCGCAGTGCCTCCGCCGCCTGTTTGCTCTCGGTGATGTCCACCATGATCCCGCGCAGCTTCATCGTGCGGCCGTTCTCGACCACCACGGTCACGATGTCCCGCAACCAAACCACCCGGCCGTCGGCGGCCAGCATGCGATACTCGAACTCGTGGTCGCGCTTCTCTCGCGTGCATTGCAGGCAGTAATCCAACGCGTGCTTGCAGTCGTCCGGGTGGATGTGGTCGACCCAAAAGCCCGGCTCGTCGGTCCACCGTGCCGTAGGGTAGCCCAGCAACCGCTCCGCCCGCGGGCTGACGAACGTGAATCGGAACGTTTCCGCGTCCGTCTCCCACACGATGCCGTCAATCGAATGGATGAGCGCGGCGAGCTGTTCCTCGCCGCGTCGCCGCGCCTCTTCCACCCGCTTGCGCTCGGTGATGTCCAGCAGCGTCCCCATCACCGCGAGCCGTCCGTTGTAATCCGCCCGGCTGCCGTGAACCTCGACCTGCAACACGGCCCCGGACTGGTGAAGCATCCGCAGAGAATAGTGGAGGCTCGGCACCCCGCCGGAAATCCGCTTGCGGATGTTTTCACGCACCAAGGCATGGTCTTCCGGCACGGCGAAGTCATAGATCGACCGTGAAGTCATCTCCTTCTCCGACCGACCCAAGATTTCCGCCATCCTTGGATTCACGTAAACGAGCTGGTCATCCTGAATGATGTAAATGCCGACGATGGATTGCTCAACCAAGGCGCGAAACTTGGCCTCTGAGGCCATCAACTCGGTGTTCTTCTCCTCCAGCTTGAACACCAGCCGCTCGCTGTATTCCTTGAGCACTTCAATTTCCTGCAACGCCTTGGGTTGCGGTGCGGCATGGGGCTTGGCGATGACTTCGTCCAACGCGGCGACGAGGGTTTCGACGGAGACGGGCTTCTTCAGGTATTTGTCCGCGCCCACGTCGAACACCAGTTTCTCGTCGCCGGGAGAGGTATAGGTGGACGTGTAGATGATGATGGGCAGGTCGTGCAGGCGCGCGTGCTTGCGGATTTCGTAGCAGAGACGGTAGCCGTCCATCCGCGGCATGAGGATGTCGGAGATGACCGCGTCCACGGGCTGACGCTCCAGCAGAGCGAGCGCGTCCACGCCGTCGCGGGCCTCGAAGACTGCGTGGCCTTCGGCTTCGAGCTGCGCGCGGAGCAGCTTCAGGCTGATGGGGGTGTCGTCAACGATGAGGAGGTTCATGGGGCCCTTTTTTCGCCTGCTAGTTGACCGAGCTGCCTCCTTCGGCGACGGCGGTGAGTTGGCCGGACAGTTCACGGGTGTCGAGTGGCTTCAGAAGGTAGTCATCGCACCCGGCAGCCAGGGCGATGGCCTTCGGATAGTGTTCGGGATAGCAGGTGACAGCGACGACGCAGATGTCGCGCGTGCCGGGGTCTGCCTTGAGCTTGCGGACCAGCGCAAGGCCGTCCATGCCCGGCAGGTCGAGGTCGAGGAGGATGAGCCGCGGGCGGTCTTCCTGGACGGCGGCGAAGGCCTGCTCGGCAGCCTCGACCGCACTGACATGGTGGCCGGCGGTGCTCAGGACGAGATCCGCGAGCTTGAGATCCGCAGTGTGGTCTTCGATGACGAGGATTTTCAGGCGGCTTCTTGGTGATTGACCGCTGGCGCGAGCCAGAAAGCCGGCCACCTGGTCGGGCAGCTGGCGCGTGTCAATGGGCTTGGTGAGGTAGCCGTCGCAACCGGCGTCGAGCGCCTTCTGGTCGTCGCCTTTCATGGCGAAGGCCGTGAGCGCGACGATGCGGATGCCGCGGGTGCGCTCCTGGGCCTTGAGTTTGCGCGTGAGCGTGAGTCCGTCCATGCCGGGCAGGGCGATGTCCATGAGGATGAGGTCGGGCAGGGTGGCGGCGAGGACGACCTGCGCCTCCTCGGCGTCCACCGCCTTGAGGATGTCGTAGCCCTCGAATTCGAGCACGTCGGAGACGAGCTTGAGATTGGTGGGGTTGTCGTCCACAATGAGGATTTTTGCGCTCATGCCGTCTGCCCTTCTCCCGTCATCATCGGCAGGACGACGGTGAACACACTGCCCTTGCCCGGTTCGCTTTGCACCCCGATGCGTCCGCCCTGGAACTCGACGATCTTCTTGGTCAGCGCCAGGCCGAGGCCGGTGCCCTCGAAGCGGCGCGCGGTGCCGGAATCCAGTTGCTCGAACTCGGTGAAGAGCCGGTTGATGTCCTCCGCCTTGATGCCGATGCCGATGTCGCGGACCTGCACTTCGAGCCAGTGCGGGTCCATGCGGCGCGCGCGGATGTCCACCTGGCCGCCTTCGTTCGCGAACTTCACCGCGTTGGACAGCAGGTTGTAGAGCACCTGCTTGAACTTGTGCTGGTCGAGCGTGACGGCGTCGAGTCCGTCGCTCACCTCAATGCCCACGGCAATGTGCTTCTTGTCGGCGATGCTCTTGATGACGGCGGTGACTTCCTCGACGGCCTCGCGCACGGGGAAGGTTGCAGGGTGCAGTTCCATCTTGCCGGCCTCGACCTTGGCGAGGTCGAGCACGTCGTTGATGAGCTGGAGCAAGTGGCGCGCGCTGTTGAGCACGTCGCCCAGATACTCCTTCTGCTTGGGCCGGAGCGGGCCGGGCTTTTCGTCAATCAGGAACTCGGTGAAGCCGATGATGCCGTTGAGCGGCGTGCGCAACTCGTGCGACATGTTGGCGATGAACTCGCTCTTCATGCGGCTGGCATACTCCATCTCTATTGCCTGCTTGCGGGCGGTGTTGTCGGTGCCGATCAGCAGGTAACCGATAATTACGTTTTGCGCGTCGCGCAGCGCCGTGACCGACACCACCGCCGGAAAGCGGCTGCCGTCCTTGCGGATATAAGTCAGCTCGTAGATGTCCTCAATCCCGCGCGAGGCCTTGAACACCAGTGCCTCAAAGCACGGCGTAATCGGCGTGCCGAGTTCGACGCTCAACGCCTTGGCTCGCGCGATCACTTCCTGCGGATCGGAAATATCGGCTGGGGTGACCTTGTTCATCACGTCGGCGGCCGCGTAGCCCAGCATCCGTTCCGCGCCCACGTTGAAGATCTGAATCACCCCCTTCGCGTCCGTGGCGATACTCGAGAAATTGGCGCTGTTGAAAATCGCGTTCTGCAAGGCTCCGGCTTTCAGCAGCGCCTCTCTGCGCCGGACTTCGGTGACGACCTCCACCGCGGCGGGATCGACGTCGAGAATAGCTTTTCGCTTGATTTCGATATTGATGTGCAATTTCAGGGAAATCAGAGCGCGGGGCAATGCAAAAACGAGGCCGAGGATGGACGGACGCGCTCTGGTTCAGCCCCATTTGACCGCGCCGCCATTCCACGAAATCCCCCCAGAAAACAACCCCCTGGAAGACCGGAAGTCGAAACCATCCGCGAGCCGTCAGTGGAGTAGCGGAGGTAGAGCAGGCTGGCGACAACCTTGGTCCGCACCCCGCCCAAGGGAACCTGATACACGTGGTATCGTGCTGCATTTGGGCACCGGGCTGGTCGGGCACTCGAGCACAGCGTGGCTCGACATTTTGGCTGATGCCCAACTGGCGCAGCCACCGGGTCAGCGTTGGATAGGTCCTTAAGGTTTGGAGAAAAGCCGGTGCCCCGCTCAGGATCTCCGCTGTGAGCAGATGGGCTTGGGCAAAGAATGCCCGGTTTTTGAGCTGCGGAGACTGGCTTTTGCCCATGACCCGGATCCGGCATTTTTGCAGGGCTTCCAGATCCCCAACCAGGATGCGTTCAAACTCGGAGCAGGCGTCCGGATCCTGTGGAACTTGAGCCATCTGTTTGAGAGCCAGAGCCAGGTGGCCTTGGAGGATTTCCTGGCGGAAAGACTCCGGGCCGCGGAAGAAACCGTGGGCCAGTTGCTCCACTTCCCGAATGCTCAGAGATCGTCCGCTCACCGCACCCACAAACGCATCGATGTCCCCGGTTTTGACACTGTTCATAGGCATGAACTGGCGCATCAGATACATGTAGGAATAGATCGGGAATGCGCCCGCCAAAAGCAGATCTCGAACCTTGGGACTCATCCCGGCCAAAAGCCCAAGGCGCATGCTCACCCACGCCTTGCTGCGCTGGAGTTCCTCAGCGATTTGGCCCACGCTCATGCCATCCGTTTCCTTGAGCTCGTCAATAAACCGGGCTTGCTCCAAAAGGCCGAGAGGTTTTTTGTTCGAGTTCCGCAGCAGGTTCGTGATGGCGGCGACTTCATCCGGGCCCAGCGAAAGGAAAGGCGCCCTTGGGAGGTGAAGTTTGAGAGCGCAACGATACCGCTTGAAGCCATTGAGTAAGATGTGTGTTTGCGCCAACGCCACCCCCTCCAGAGGCTCCTGGATACCCCGTTGCGCGATGGACGACAACAGCCCTTCCTCCAGCCTCGGCTGTTTCATGCGATGGCCCTCGTAACGCAGGTCGATATGGGAAAGTTCCACCTCGCAAATCGTCGGTGGCGCATCGGACGGGCTCTTAAGGGGGATGTTCATTTAACCAGTCCACACTCTGATCGATCCACCGGCGTCGGGCCATGCTGTGTTGTCTCAAAACTTTCGCCAACATCGCCAAAACCTCCTGGAGGTTCACCGGGCGGCCTTCGATCCAGCTCGCCACGCACCTCACATACATCACCACCGAGACCGGCCAGGGGGCAGGCCCCGCTTTCTCGGGAACTGCCACCGGTGGAGCTGCCGCAGCTGCCGCAACCTCCGCAGTGATGGGGGCCACAGCGGGAGCAGGCCATGGCTTGCGCCGTTTCTTGTTGTTCAGATCGCCCTTCTTTCTTCGACCCTCCTGGCCTCGATTGTGCGCGATGCTCCGCTTGTTGGACTCCTGTTTTCGGGGGGCCCGGGCGCACCCGAAAGGACACCCCAACTTGCTCCGTCCCGCATTGCGCGGATCCGTGAAAAAACAAATGCCGCAATGCCAGCATCGCGTCCGGCATCGGCGGAGCTGAGGTTGGGCTTTGTAAATCGATCGAAGACTCCGATAATACACTCGCACCAGGCTGGCTACGGCTGGTGTGCTGTAGTACCAGTCCGGCGAAAATCTAAAATGTTCCTCGATCTGGATTGCAAAAAACCAAAACTCTCACTTAAAATGGACAGCGTTAGTTGAATGGTCCTTGTTCTACCTCAACGGCGCTCCGGTGACCCGGTAGAGCAAGGCTTTTTTGCAACCCGTACTCCTCCAGCCCCTCCTGGGAAAGAAAAACCCGGGCAAGTTCAACACCCATTTGGCTCCCTTTCCCTGAGCACAACTGGCTCCCTTTCCCTGAGCGCCATCGGACACTCCCTCCGTAGTAGATCGACAAGATATAGTGCTAGGGCGCGGCTAAGCGGCGGCTTCTTCGGATTCCTTGGGTATCTCGGGCAGGCGAGCCATGACCCAGAGGTTGTGGACCAAGACGGCCCACGCCACCGCGAGCTGGCGGTG